>JANOTZ010000438.1:0-5341 GCA_031416735.1 Frankiales bacterium | reverse complement strand
GGGCGGCTTCCGCACCCCGACCGGCAACATCGCGTGCGACCTGGCCGACGGTGAGGTCACCTGCTCCATGACGGTCGCCCCCTGGAAGGACCTTCCGCCCGAGGGGTCCTGCGGCACAGCGGGGCACCGGACGGTGGCCGTGATCGACGGCGGACCGGCGAAGCTGCGCGGCCAGTGCGCGTTCGAGACCTACGACCGGCACGGAGGTCCGGTGCTGGCCTACGGCACCGGTGTGCAGATCGGGCAGACCCAGTGCGTGTCCCAGCCGGACGGGCTGACCTGCGTCGACCTCGGCACGGACCGGGGCATGTTTCTCAGCAAGTCCCGCTACGACCTGACCGCCCGTCCTCCGACGGTGACCGTCGTCCCCCAGCCCCGCAGCCCGGTCGTGGTGCTCCCCGCCTACATCCGGACCGGGTTCGTCACCGCCGAGCCGCTCTACGCCAACTGCGACCTGAGCAACGACGAGGTGCACTGCCTCGCAGGCGGCAGGTGGGACCCCCCGCCGTACGTCGGTGAGTGCGACGCCGATCTGTCGTCGGAGATCATCGTCACCGGGACCGAGCCGGGACGGTCGTTCGCCGACTGTCGCAGCGATTCGCTGTCCGGCGGCCAACGGATCGTCCCCGGCCAGGGCATCCGGGTGGGCCAGATGGAGTGCCTCCGCACCAAGCTGGACCTGACCTGCACCAACCACGCCAACGGGCACGGCTTCATGTTCAGCCACGAGAGATTCCGCGGCTTCTGACGCAACCTTTCCCGGCCGCGAGGCGTCCTGCTTCTCGACCGACTGAGAGGATGCATCTGTGGACGAGCCAGGACGTGAGGCCTTCCGGGCCTACGTCGTCGCGCGCTCCTCTGCGCACCTGCGCACCGCCTTCCTCCTGTCAGGAAACCGGGCCGACGCCGAGGACCTGCTGCAGACCGCGCTGGCCAAGACCTACCTCGCCTGGGACCGGATCCGGGACCGGGAATCACTCGACGGCTACGTCCGTCGCGTGCTGGTCAACACCCAGACGAGCTTCTGGCGCCGCAAGAAGCCCGAGGCCCTGTACGACGAAGTGCCCGACCGTCCCGGTCGCGACGCGTCTGCGGACAGCGACCTGCACGCCACCCTCTGGGCGGCCCTCGCGCAGCTGCCGACCAAGCAGCGCGCGATGGTCGTGCTCCGTTATTACGAGGACCTCACGGAGGCCGACATCGCCACCATCATGGGGGTCTCGGTCGGCACCGTGAAGTCCACCACCTCCCGCGCGCTGGCCAAGCTGCGCGATGACGACTCCCTCCGCGACGACCCGCGCGCCGTTCTCCCTGCTGGAGTTCCCTCATGACTGCTCGCACCTGCGCGGGAGCCCCACGATGAGCCCCCTCGACGACCAGCTGCGTGCGACCCTCCACGGCCGGGCCACCGCCCTCACCCCAGCCCCAGACCCCTTCGCGGGCATCGAGTCCCGGGCCCGCCGCCTTCGCCGTCGTCGGGGCGTCGCCTCGGTGGCCGGAGCGGCCCTCGCGGTCGCCGCCATCGCCGTCGCCGTCCCCTCGTTGTTGCCTGGCTCGGGGAGCAGGTCCCCACAGATCGCGAGCTCCGGCACGTCTGCCCTCCCGCCGAACGCCCTGCGGCAGTCGATCGACGATGTGGGCACGACCGATCCAGGCTCGGCCAGGCAGGTCGTGGCAACGTGGGCCGCGCGGCACCCGGGGGACGGTCAGGTCTACTCGCTGACGCTCGTGGACGGCACGTCGCAGTCGACGCCGCCCCTGACGTTCATGGTGTTGGAGATCTGGCGCGCGGGAGGGCCGGCCTACGCCGTGGTCGCCCAGGACACCGACACCACCCGCCCGACGCTCGTCCGTGACACCGTTCTCGACTCAGGCGCCGCCCTCATCAACGGCGTCGTCCGTGGCGTCGGCAGCGTATCACTTGTCGACTCCGCCGCCGCCGGCCGCGTCGCCCGGGTGGAGTACGACCCGGGCGACGGCAGCTATCGGGCGACACCACCGACGGCTCGTCCGCAGACCAACGGAGTCCTCGCCGGCGTCGCAAGCCGCACCGGACCGGGTTACGCGCCGGATGCGCTGGTGGCCATCCACAAGGACGGTCGGGTCTCCCGTGAGGATGTGTGGACCGAGTCCACGGTCAGGCCCAAGAACCTCTTGGACTGGCCGGCACGCGGTGCCGCCTCCCTCGGACCCGACCCGCGGCAACTGCTCGCCGACTTCGCGAAGAGCTTCAACCGCAACGCGGACCAGGCCCAGTACCGCGCCCTGTTCTCAGGGCGCTCCCCCGGCGGCCTGCGCTACACCTTCGGTCAGGCGTGGTTCTCCGGCGAGGACACCGCGTACGCCGTCAGCTACACCACCGGCGGGACCAACGGCCCAGCCTTCTTCCTGGGCAAGCCGACGGACCCCTCCGCCACCGTTGTCGCGTATGCCATCTGCTGCGCGCCCGGGGCGACGACCGACACGCTCGTGGTAATCCCGCAACCCCGGACGGGGCAGGTCCTCTACTCCCCCGACGCGACCGGCTCGTTCGACCCGAAGGAATCGCTGCAGGGCGACGACGGCGTCGTGCTCATCGACCGCGACCCACGCGCGATGAACGACCGCCTGACGGTGCTGGACGGAAACGGTGACCTCGACAAGCCGACGTACCAGGGTCCGGTGGGGGCCTTGCTGTGCGGCGCCACTGAGTGCGGCTGATCGCCCCCCGCCGATCTTCCTCTTCTTGTGCCCGGCACGCTCGTGGACACGACAGCAGGAGGAAGATCGCCACCGGAGTGACCCTCTAGGCTCAGACGCATGGCTGTTCACCTGACCCGCATCTACACCAAGACCGGCGACGACGGGACGACCGCGCTCGGCGACATGAGCCGCGTGCGCAAGACCGACCCGCGGCTCACCGCCTACGCCGACGTGGACGAGGCCAACAGCGCGATCGGGGTGGCCATCGCCCTCGGCGACCTGCCCGAGGATATCGCCATCCTCCTGCGCCGGATCCAGAACGACCTGTTCGACGTCGGCGCCGACCTGTGCACCCCGATCGACCCGGACCCGAAGTACCCGCCGCTGCGGGTAGAGGCGGCCTACACCGAGCGACTCGAGCAGGCCTGCGACCTCTACAACGGGCGACTCGAGAAGCTGTCGAGCTTCATCCTGCCCGGCGGCACTCCCGGAGCGGCGCTGCTCCATGTCGCCCGCACCGTCGTACGCCGGGCCGAGCGGGCCGTCTGGGCCCTGCTCGAGAACGACCCGGAGCGGACGGGACGGGAGCCGGCGCTGTATCTCAACCGGCTCAGCGACCTGCTGTTCATCCTGTCCCGCGCGGCCAACCCGGCCGGCGACGTCCTGTGGAAGCCCGGCGGCGAGCGCTGAACCCCGAGGTCCACACCCGGTAGCCGGCGCTCGGCATCCTTGACGCCTGGACGTTTCCGCGGAAGCGCCCGCGGCACCAGCCCCAGGGAAATCGACGGAACCGGAAGGGGTCCTCGAGGGGCCGGAATCGCCCCTTCCGCGTCCGTTCATCTTGACGGGTCGTCACCGCAGCCGAACTGGCGCGAGCGGCCACGACGGTCAGGCGGGGAGGGTGGCGCCGGGCGGGCGGGCTTCGAGCCAGGCCAGGAAGCCGGTCATCGCCGAGGCGTCCAGGGCGATCTCGACCCGTCCCTGGGAGCTGGTGAGCTCCACTACCTCGGCGCCCTTGAGCAACGCGAGGGATTCCGGTCCGCGGGGCGCCCGACGGGTGCGGACCTGCAGGTCGCGACGGGACAGCGTGCGGCGCGGGCGGGTGCTGAGCGAGAAGACCTTGAACCACTGGAGGTCGTCGCCGACGAACCGGCCGACGCCGAGCACCCAGCCGCGGCCCTGGCTCTTGGGCTTGAGCCGCAGGGAAAGCTCGACCGCGCCGCCGCTGCGGGACAGGTAGTGCCGACGCAGCCAGATGGTGAGGAACGGCAACCCGACCAGGAGGCCGAGGGCGAGGAGGACTTCGATGGTCAGCACGGGCTGGGACGCGCGCTGTTAGGCCGGGGAGCTCTCGCCGGGCAGGGTCGCGGACTCCGCGAGGATCGTGACGCCCTCGTCGGTGACCGACAGGAACCCACCCGAGACGTTGACGACGAGCTCGGCGCCGCCCTGCTGCAGGATGCGGACGTCGAAGCCCTCGGCCAACTGGCCGAGCAGCGGCGCGTGACCGGGCAGGATCCCGATCTCCCCTTCGGTGGTGCGGGCGACGACCGACTCGGCCTCGCCGCTCCAGACCTCGCGCTCGACCGAGACGAGCTCGACGTGCAGCGCCACAACGTCCTCCACAAGATCACATCCGGGGTCCTCCGGACCCTCCTCATGCTACCGGGCGGTGTGTTCAGCGAGTCAGGCGGCTGCGCAGATCCGCTGCAGCGCCGAGGATGTCCTGCTCCGTGACGCGCGGCAGCGTCTCCTCCCACTCGACCAGCACCGACCCCAGCAGGTCGAGATAGCCCAGCGGACGCGGGAAGAACCACTGGTGCAGATGCGCTCCGCCGTCGTTCCACAGGTGCGAGTGCACCCGCCCGACCCGGCCGTCCCCGAATCCCGGGGCGCCCGCCGGCCGGTCCAGCAGCGCCTGGCTGATCCGCGCGACCATCGGGCCGTACGTCGCGAGCTCCGCCGGGTTGAGCCCCGCGACCCCGTCGACGTGCCGCTTCGGCTTGAGCATGCAGGTGCCCGCGAAAGCCGTGTCGGCAAGGACCATCACCCGCCACAGATCATCGGCAAAGACCTCGCGCGGATGACCGTCGACCTGGCCGCACGCGTCGCACTCCGGCTTGTCCCCCTCGCCCCACCGGTCCGGCTCCGGAATGACCGGCGCAGCCAGTTCGTGGACAGGGCTGTTCTCGTCGATCCCGACCCAGGGGTGTCTCATGTCCACCATCCAACCCCAGCCCTGGTACGGCGAAAGCCGGCCACCCCGAGGGAGTGGCCGGCTTTCGACGTACCAGGCTGTTAGGAGTTGAGCTTCTTGGCGTTGGCCTCGACGTCCTCGAGCCCACCGCACAGGAAGAACGCCTGCTCCGGGATGTGGTCGTAGTCGCCCTGGGTGAGGCGCTTGAAGCTGTCGATCGTCTCGTCGAGCGGGACGAACTTGCCGGGCTGGCCGGTGAACTGCTCGGCCACGAAGAACGGCTGGCTCAGGAAGCGCTGGATGCGACGGGCCCGGTTGACGAGGACCTTGTCCTCCTCGGACAGCTCGTCGATGCCGAGGATCGCGATGATGTCCTGCAGCTCCTTGTTCTTCTGCAGGATGCGCTGCACCTCGCGCGCGGTGTTGTAGTGGTCGTCACCGATGTACGCCGGGTCGAGGATG
>JANOTZ010000437.1:0-17500 GCA_031416735.1 Frankiales bacterium | reverse complement strand
TGGCGAGTGGCGCGGCCACCGTCAGGTCGACGCCAGCCTCTGCGGCGTACCAGGCGGTTGACCGTGCGGCCTCGACGGCAACGGTCAGGTCGGCCACGCGGTGCCGGAGGGCCTGGAAGGAGCCCAGCGGTCGGCCGAACTGCGAGCGCACCAGGAGGTGCTCGACGACGAGCTCGAGCACCCGCTGTGCGCCGCCGACACACTCGGCAGCGAGGCCGGCGTGCAGCAGGTCGCGAACGCGCCCAGCGTCGCCGACGGACCGGCCGGGCGAGCTGTCTACCCGCGCTTGTGGTCGGGTGGGGTCGAGCACCTCGAGGGGAGTCGCCGTGAAGTCCTCGACGACGAACAGCTCGTCGTCGCGGGCCACGAGGAGCAGGTCGGCCTGAGCTGCGTGGGGCACTTGGTCGATCCCGTCGTGAGCCAGAGCGGCGATCACCGACCCGTCGGCGAGGCCGGCGAGATGCCGCTCGTCGCCGGCAGCCCGCAGAGCGGCGGCTGCGACGACGGTCGGCAGGTAGGGCGCGCGTAGCAGCACCCGGCCGGTCTCCTCGAGGACGGTCGTGATCCACGAGAAGGGCACGCCCTCCAGGGGGAGTGCGGTCAGTCCCATGTCGACCGACAGGCGCTTCCAGAGCGACGGGTCTTCCTGCATCGCCGAGCGGGCTGGGGCGGTGTCGGTGAGCAGGTCGCGGGTCGCCTGACGAAGGTCATCGAGCTCGCTCACGGAGCGGTCCAGGAGTCGCGGGGGAGCTTCCAGTGCCGCTCGGCGATGACGTTGCGCTGCACCTCGCTGCTGCCGCCATAGATCGTGTCGGACCGGGTGAACAGGAAGAGGTTCTGCAACGGGTCCAGTCCCTCGGTCGGGATGAGGGTGGCCGAGGGTCCGCGCACCGCCATCGAGAGCTCGCCGAGCCGCTGGTGCCAGGGCGCCCACAGCAGCTTGTTGACGTTGGCCTCGACGCCGAGGGAGGACGAGGCGTCGCTGTCGAGGGTCCGGAGCGCCTGGTGCTTCAGGACCTGCAGCCCCACCCAGGCGTCGACGAGCTCGTCCTCGAAGGCGGCGAAGGCTCCGTTGGAGCGTGCCAGCTGCAAGACCTCGTCGTACTCGCGGGTGAAACCGACCTGCTGGCCGAGCGTGGAGATCCCCCGCTCGAAGGTCAGCAGGCCCATGGCGACCCGCCATCCCTCACCGGGCTGCCCGACGACGTGGTCGGCGGCGGTGACCGCGTCGTCGAAGAAGACCTCGTTGAACTCCGACGTACCGGTGAGGGAGACGATCGGGCGGACCTCGATGCCCGGCTGGCGCATCGGGACGAGCAGGAACGACAGGCCCTTGTGGCGGCTGCTCGCCGGGTCGGTGCGGGCGAGGACGAAGCACCAGTCGGCGAGGTGCGCCAGCGAGGTCCAGAGCTTCTGGCCGGTGACGTGCCACCCGTCGGACTCCAGGGAGGCCCGGGTGCGGACACCCGCGAGGTCGGAGCCGGCGTCGGGCTCGGAGTAGCCCTGGCACCACAGCTCGGTGCCCGCCAGGATCCCGGGCAGGAAGCGCTCCTTCTGCGCCTGGCTGCCGAACGCGATGATGGTCGGGCCGGCGAGCTGCTCGCCCATGTGCCCGATGCGCGCCGGTCCACCGGCTCTGGCGTACTCCTCGTGGAAGACCACCTGGTCCTCGATCGAGGCGCCCCGCCCACCGACCTCCGCCGGCCAGCCGAGACCGATCCAACCACCCCGACCGAGCTCCTGTTCCCACGCGGTGCGGAGCTCGACGTGCTCGTGCTCGCGCCCCGGACCACCGGTGCCCACCAGCGCGGCGAACTCGCCGACCAGGTGCGCGGCGAGCCAGTCGCGCACCTCGTTGCGGAAGCCCGGGGTCGCCCCGGAAGCGGGAGGGGTCATGCGCCGTAGACGGGTACGGGCGCAGGGGCCTTCTCGAGCAGGCGGCGTATGGCGGGCCCGACCTCACCGACGGGCCAGCGTGCGCCCCGGTCCTCCCGGGGGCCGTGCTGCCAGCCGTCGGCGGGGCTGAGGATGCCGGCCTCGACCTCGAAGACGCGTCCGCTCACGTCGCAGTCCGCGCTGGCCAGCCAGACCACGAGCGGGGAGACGTTGGCCGGGTCCATCGGGTCGAAGCCGGTGTCGGGCCGGGCCATCGTCTGGGCGAAGACCGTCTCGGTCATCGGGGTGCGGGCGGCCGGTGCGATGGCGTTGAGCTTCACCCCGAAGCGGGACATCTCCACGGCCGCCACCTGGGTGAGGGCGACCACGCCGGCCTTGGCGGCGGAGTAGTTGCCCTGGCCGACGCTGCCCATGAGCCCGGCGCCGGAGGAGGTGTTGACCACTCGCGCCTGGGCCGGCGTGCCTGCCTTCGACTGGTCCCTCCAGTAGGAAGCGGCGTGCCGGAGGGGGACGAAGTGGCCCTTGAGATCGACCTGGAGAACGAGGTCCCACTCGTCCTCGGACATGTTCACCAGCATCCGGTCCCGGACCAGACCTGCGTTGTTGACGAGGGCATCGAGCCGCCCGTAGGCGTCGACCGCGGTGGAGACGAGCTCCTGGCCGTAGGCCCAGTCGGAGACGTCCCCCAAGGACGCCACGGCGGAGCCGCCCGCCGCGCGCACCTCGGCGGCGACATCCTCGGCCGCTGTACCGACGTCGTTGACGACGACCCGCGCACCGTCGGCACCGAAGGCCAAGGCGTGGGCCCGGCCGATGCCCTGCCCGGCGCCGGTGACGATGACGACCCGTCCCTCGCTGATGCTCACGCCGCCAACCTAGCAAGCGCTTGGTCACTCGGCTACCGTGCCGGTCATGCAGCACATGGAGCTGACCGACGAGCAGCGTGCCCTGCAGCAGGAGCTGCGGGGCTACTTCGCGGCGATGCTGACCCCGGCGGTGCGGCGCGACCTCGGTGGTGAGGGCGACAACCCGCAGCTGTGGCGCGAGTTCGTGCGCCAGATGGGCCGGGACGGCTGGCTGGGCCTCGGTTGGCCCAAGGAGTACGGCGGTGGCGGGGCCGGACCGTTCGAGCAGCTCATCTTGTTCACCGAGGTGCAACGGGCAGGTGCGCCCTTCCCCTTCGTCACGGTCAACACCGTCGGCCCGACCCTGATGGCCTTCGGGACCCCGGAGCAGAAGGAGCGCTATCTCCCCGGCATCCTGCGAGGGGAGGAGGTCTGGGCGATCGGTTACACCGAGCCCGCGGCGGGCACCGACCTCGCCTCACTGCGCACCCGGGCCGTTCGCGAGGGCGACGAGTGGGTCATCGACGGCAACAAGGTCTACACCTCAGGCGCCGGCCACTCAGACTTCATCTGGCTCGCGGCGCGCACCGACCCCGACGCCCCCAAGCACAAGGGGATCTCGATCCTCGTCTGCCCGACCGACGTCCTCGGTTTCTCCTGGACGCCGCTGCACACGGTCGGTGGCAACACCACGTCCACCACCTTCTACGACGGCGTGCGGGTGCCCCTCGACAGCATCATCGGCGAGGTCGACCAGGGGTGGCGGTTGCTCACCTCCCAGCTCAACCACGAACGGGTCGGGCTGGCCGCTTTCTCGGGCCGCACTGAGGCGCTCTGGGACCTGGTGCGCGACTGGTGCGTGGACCAGGGGATCGCCGACCAGCCCTGGGTGCAGGCCGACTTGGCCAGGACCTATGCGCAGGTCGAGGCGATGCGGCTGCTCAACTGGCAGCTCACCGGGTCGGTCGCGACGAACTCGGTCAGCGTCGCGGACGCCAGCGCCGCCAAGGTCTTCGGCACCGAGACCCACGCGGCGGTCTGTCGCACCCTGTTCGGTCTGCTGGGGTCGGCCGGTGCCCGCCGTGCGGGGTCGGCCGGGGCGGTCCTGGACGGACGCGTCGAGACCCTGACGAGGGGCGCGATCGTCAACACCTTCGGCGGAGGCGTCAACGAAGTGCTCAGAGACCTCATCTGCACGACCGGCCTCGGCATGCCGCGAGGTGCCCGATGACTCCGGACCAGGAGGCCCTGGTCGGCCTGGCCGCCGACATCTTCCGCGGCCGGACCGCCCCCGACCAACTCGCGGCCGTGGAGGCCTCGGAGACCCGCACCGACGAGGCGCTCTGGCGTGAGCTCGCGGACGCGGGACTCGTGGGCATCGCCCTCCCCGAAGAACACGGCGGAGCTGGCCTGGGTCTGACCGAGCTGTGCCTGCTCCTCGAGCAGCAGGGGCGCTTCCTCGCGCCCGTTCCCCTGTGGGAGACGACGGTCGCCGCCCTCGTCCTCGCCCACGGAGGCACAGCGGAGCAGCAGGCGCGCTGGTTGCCGCGCGTCGCAGCCGGTACGACGAAGCTGTCCCTGGCCGTCTCCCTCGACGGCACCCAGGACGGTCTCGTCAGCGGGCCGTTTGACGCCCTCGTCGTGGTCGACGACACCGGCGTCCGCCTGGCCGAGTCTCCGGTCGCGACCCCGGTCGTGACGACCAACCACACTCTGGGCTTCGACGTCGGCGACCTGCAGGGCGAGGCCCTCGACGTCGACCCGGAGTGGGTGCTGGACGTGGCCCGCCTCGGCCTGGCGGCGCAGCAGCTCGGCGTCGCCGACGCCGGGATCCGCGAGGCCGCACAGCACTTGAGCGCCCGCGAACAGTTCGGCCGGCCGCTCGCGACCTTCCAGGCGACGTCGCAGCAGCTCGGCGACGCCTACTGCGACGTGCAGGCGATGCGGGCGACCCTGGGGCAGGCAGTCTGGGCGCTGGGCAAGGGATCTGCCCGCAAGGAGGTCGACGTCGCGACCTGGTGGGCGACCGATGCGGCGGAGCGGGTGCAGCACATCGTCCAGCACCTGCACGGCGGGTTGGGCGCCGACGTCACCTACCCGGTGCACCGCCGGCTGCTCTGGACCATGCGCACCAACGCCTTGCTGGGCGGACCTTCCCGGCAGCTCGTGCGGCTCGGCTCGGCGCTCGTCTGATGGCCCGCGCCGGGGTGGCACTGGTCGCGGGCGGCACCGGCGGAATCGGGGCCGCCGTCGTCCGGTTGTTCGTCGAGCGCGGCGAGCAGGTGGCGTTCACCTTTCACCGCAACGAGGCGGCCGCCGAGCGGCTCGCGTTGGAGACCGGTGCGACGTTCGGGCAGCTCGACCTCACCGAGGCGGAGAGCGTGCAGGGCTTCGTGGACGCCTTCGAGCAGGTCCACACCGTCGTCTACGCGGCCGGTCCGCACGTGCCGATGCTGCACCTCAGCGCCGTCACTCCGCCGGTCCTGCTGCAGCAACTGCAGGACGACACGATGGGCTTCTTCGCCCTGGCCCACGCCTGCCTGCCGAAGCTCCGGGCCTCGCGCGGGAGCCTGGTCGCCGTGACGACCGCAGCCACCGCCCGCTTCGCCGTCCGCGATGGTCTGTCGTCGATCCCCAAGGCGGCCGTGGAGGCGGCGGTGAGGGCGCTCGCCAAGGAGGAGGGCCGCTACGGGGTGCGGGTCAACTGCGTCGGGCCGGGCATGTTGACCGACGGCATGGCCGAGCGGCTCATCGCCAGCGGCGACCTCGACGAGCGAGCCCTCGAAGCGGCGAGGGTCAACACGCCGCTGCGCACCTTCGGGACGTCCCGGGACGTCGCGGAGGCCGTCTGCTTCCTGGCGTCCGAGGCGGCAGGGTTCATCAGCGGACAGAAGCTCGACGTCGATGGTGGCTACGGCTGCTGAGTCGCAACCCTGCTCGAGCGCTGACAGGTGAAAATGGACCTCGTGCAGTGCCGCGAACCGGTGCGGCAAGATGGAACTAGTTGCGTAGCGAATACATCTGTGTGACAGTGACCCGCATGGCACTCGACGACCTGGTGAGGGCACTCAACGACCTCTACCGACTGTCCGGGTCCGCGCGGGTGCATGCCGACACCGTGCGCAGCACCGGGGTGGCCGTCACCCAGACCGGGCTGCGCTTCCTGTCGCTGATCGAGGACTCCCCGCGACTGGCGGCGAGCGACCTGTCCCAGTCCCTTGACGTCAGCCAGCCGACCGCGAGCCGGGTGCTCCAGCAGCTGGAGAGCGATGGTTACGTCGCGCGCCACCAAAGCGACCGCGACGGGCGGGTCTCGCACTACGTCGTCACCCCCAAGGGCCGCAAGGCCTTGGTGAAGGTGCACGGCTATCACGTCGACCGCCTCGCCTTCGCGCTCGGCGACACCGACCCGCTCTACCAGGAGGCCATCACGGTGGCCGTCACCGAGCTCGTGGCACGGCTGCACGGCGCGGCACAGGGCAAGGGAAAGCGCAGCGCATGAGGCGGCGCGGCACAGGGCAAGGGAAGGCGCAGCCCATGAGGAGGAGTCACCGATGAGTGAAGCAGTGCGGACGATCGAGGCGGGCGCGCCGCCGGAGCGGTTCGCGCGCGGCTGGCACTGCGTGGGTCTGGTGCGCGACCTCGCGGACGGCAAGCCCCACTCGGTGCAGGCCTTCGGCACCAAGCTCGTCGTTTGGCAAGGGGCGAGCGGAGCGCTCAACGTGCTCGACGGCTACTGCCGGCATATGGGCGGGGACCTGTCGGAGGGCACGGTGCAAGGGGAGAATGTCGCCTGCCCCTTCCACTCCTGGCGCTGGGGTGGCGACGGCAAGTGCCAGCAGATCCCCTACGCCAGAAGGGTTCCCCCGAGGGCACGGACCCGGGCCTGGACGACCCTCGTCCGCGACGGCCAGCTGTTCGTGTGGAACGACCCGGAGGGCAACGCCCCACCCGAGGACGTGACCATCCCGGAGATCCCCGGCTACGCCGACGGCGGGTGGACCGAGTGGACGTGGAGCAACGTCCTCGTCGAGGGTTCCCACTCGCGCGAGGTCATCGACAACATGGTCGACATGGCCCACTTCTACTACATCCACAAGGGACTGCCGACCTACTTCAAGAATGTCTTCGAGGGCCACGTCTGCACGCAGTACTACGCAGGCACGACGCACGAAGCGGCCGCCACGGGACTGCCGATCGACATCGGGCAGTACGAAGGCCAGCAGACAAAGTCCGACGCGACCTACTGGGGCCCCAGCTATCTGGTGGACAAGCTCTGGAACACCTACGGCGACATGACCATCGAGTCGGTGCTCATCACCTGCCACTACCCGGTGACGAGCAACAGCTTCATGCTGCAGTACGGCATGGTGGTGAAGAAGATCGCCGGACTCGACGACGCCACCAACGCGATGATCGCCTCCAAGATGACGGCGATGATCGGCGAGGGGTTCCTCGAGGACGTGAAGATCTGGCAGAACAAGACCCGGATCGACAACCCGTTGCTGTGCGAGGAGGACGGGCCCGTCTACCAGTTGCGCCGGTGGTACGAGCAGTTCTACGTCGACGTCGCGGACATCACCCCGGAGATGGTGCAGCGCTTCGAGTTCGAGATCGACACCACCAAGGCGGTCGACTTCTGGCAGAAGGAGCTCGTCGAGAAGGCCGCCCTCCAGGCCGTCGAGGCAGCGGCGGAACAGGCAAAGTCGGACCAGACGGCGGCGGACCAGGCCACGGCGGGCGCAGAGGTCTGATGCAGCCGCTCGACTGCGCCCGCTGCGGCACCACCGTGATGGTGTCGAAGAACAGCGCTGTGCAGACGTCCATCCAGTGGCAGGTCGCCAGTGAGGCCTGCCCGCTGCGCGCTGATCTCGCGGTAGGTGACACGTGTCCGGCTCTGTCCGACTCGATCCGCGACGCCGTACTCGCTGGACGTCTGGAGGTGGCGGGCGGTGACCTCTGACCGTGACGCCCGGCTCGGTGGAGGTGGCGAGCGGTGACCTCTGACCGGCTCCGACTGAAAGTGCTCGAGGTCGTGCAGGAGACCGGGGACGCGCACTCCCTCGTCTTCGAGACACCCCCCGGCCTGACCTACCGCCCGGGTCAGTTCTTGACCCTGCGGTTGCCGGCTCCGGATGGGGTCGTGGCCCGTTGCTATTCGTTGTCCAGTGCCCCCGGCGTCGATGAGCAGCTCAAGGTCACCGTGAAGCGGGTCAGAGACGGCCGCGGTTCCAACTGGGTCTGCGACCACGTGGCCGTCGGCGACGAGGTGGACGTCCTCGCACCGTCCGGGACCTTCACCCCGCGTAGCTTCGACCACGATTTGCTGCTGCTCGCGGGCGGGAGCGGCATCACCCCGGTGATGAGCATCATCAAGAGCTCGCTGGCACACGGGTCGGGCCGGATGCTGCTCGTCTACGCCAACCGCGACGAGCAGTCGGTCATCTTCCACGCCGACCTCCGGGCGCTCGTCGCCGAGCATCCGGAACGGCTGGTGGTGCTGCACTGGCTGGAGACCGTGCAGGGCCTGCCCCAGCTGAAGTCCTTGCAGGAGATCGTGCGTCCCTGGGGCCACGCCGAGGCCTTCATCTGCGGGCCGGCGCCGTTCATGGACTGCGCGGCCGATGCTCTGAAGGAGCTGGGCGTTGCCCGCGACCGCATCCACATCGAGCGCTTCACCTCCCTCGCCGGAGATCCCTGGGCTGAGGTCGCGGTGGTGGCCCCGGTGCAGGGGGAGCGCACCGTGGACCTGGTCGTCGAGCTGGACGGCGAGACCCACGAGCTCGACTGGCCGGAGAGCCAGAAGCTGCTCGACTTCCTCCTTGAGAGGGGTCTTGATGCGCCCTACTCGTGCCGTGAGGGCGCGTGCAGCGCGTGCGGGCTGAAGCTCGTCGAGGGCGAGGTCGTCATGGAGAACAACTCGGTCCTGGAGCAGGAGGACCTCGATGAGGGCTGGCGGTTGGCCTGCCAGTCCCGTCCCGTCACCGACGCGGTCAAGGTCCGCTACGACTGACGAGGGCACGGAGCTCCGCCGTCCGTCCGCTCCCCAGGAAGGCCGCCCACCCCCCCCGTTGCGTCTGCTCGGCCACCCGGCCGACATGGCCACAAGAGCAGACGTAAGGGGCTGATCCCGGGTACGGCGGCAGGTTGGCGTCACAGGGCGCGGCTCGAGCGGTCCCAGGTGTGACCACGCCCATCCGGAACAGGGGTCATCGCTCTCACTACGGGGTAAGGGTGCAAGGACGACGGCGTGCCCAGAGGCGCTCGTCCGTCGTGATGTGCGCGCCATGCCGCACCGCGAGCCGCCGACCGGGGTTGCCCCCTGCTCCTCATGGACGAGGCGTTCAGTGCGCTGGATCCCTTGATCCGCAGGGAGATGCAGGAGCTGTTGCTCGAGCTCCAGCAGGAGACCGGCAAGACGATCGTGTTCATCACGCACGACCTCAACGAGGCGATGCGCCTCGGCGACCGGGTCGCCGTCATGCGCGACGGGCGGGTGGTCCAGGTGGGCACCGCCGAGGAAGTCCGGCTCTCCGGTCGTTCCGGTGGTTAAGCCCGGAGTGGCGTGGAACGGCACGGTGGCCCCCAGTGGGAGCCCCGCCAACCGGCCGCGTGGGAGGCTGATGTCCCCGGAGCAGACAGAGGTGAAGGCATGAGGCTGTTGCTCATCGGTGCCCCCGGTGCCGGCAAGGGAACGCAGGCACAGCTCATCGCGGAGCACTTCGGACTGGTCCACATTTCCAGTGGTGACCTACTGCGCGAGCACGTCGCGAAGGGCACCTCGATCGGACAGACGGCGCAGGCCTTCATGGCCCGCGGCGACCTCGTCCCCGATGCGGTCGTGCTCGACATGCTGCGCAAACCGGTCGTGGCTGCCGCGGCCGCCGGGGGGTACGTCCTGGACGGCTTCCCCCGCACCGTCGAGCAGGCCCAGGCCGCGTACGGCGTCGCCCGGGATCTGGGGGTGTCGGTTCAGCTGGCGGTCTACCTCGAGGTGGCGCGGGAGGCCCTCATCGACAGGATCGTCGCCCGCGGCCTCACCAGCGGCAGAGCCGACGACACCAAGGAGATCGTCGAGCGCCGCCTCGACGTCTACGAGAAGCACACCTGGCCGCTGCTCGACTACTACCGTGATCGCGAGCGACTCCTCAACGTCAACGGTGACCGTCCCGTCGAGGAGGTTTCCTGGTCGGTCATCGTGCAGTTGCAGCGCGCCCAGAAGGTGCTGGACGCGGAGCCAGTCGAGGCAAGCGACCCCAGCACGTTCTGAGAGGATCCGAGGGTGCCCCCTGCCCCGTGGAAGCTCTGGACCGCCCTCGGTCTCGTCTACGTCTTCTGGGGGTCCACCTACCTGGGCATCCGTTATGCCGTCGACGGCAACCCGCCGCTGCTCATGGCCGGGGTCCGCTCGCTCGTCGCCGCCGGTCTACTGGCGCTGTGGGTTCTGGCCCGGCGGGGTCGCGCACCGTTCCGCGCAACCCGTAGGCAGTGGGCCTGGTCGGCGGTGATCGGAGTGCTGCTCCTGACCGGCGGCAACGGTGGGGTGACGCTCGCGGAGGACTCGGACCTGCCAAGCGGGCTGGCAGCCCTGCTCGTCGCTGGTGTCCCGCTGTTCGTCATCGTGCTGCGGGTGCTGACCGGCGACCGCCCAGGGCGGCGCACGCTGCTCGGCGTTGCCATCGGTTTTCTCGGCCTCGCCGTGCTGCTGCTGCCCGGGTCGCGGCCCGGAGGGGTGTCGGTCGGGCCGGCGGCCCTGGTGGTCGGGGCCAGCATGCTGTGGTCCCTCGGGTCCTTCCAGGCGAGCCGGATCTCCCTGCCGCCGGACCCGCTGGTCAACACGATCGGCTTGATGGTCGGTGGCTCGGTCGGGCTCCTGATCGCGGGCGCGGCAGCCGGTGAGCGGGTCCCCTCGGAGTTTCACGTCGGTGCCTTCGTGGCGCTGGTCTATCTCATCGTGTTCGGCAGCGTTATCGCCTTTACGGCGTACACCTGGTTGCTGGGGGTCGCACCGGTCAGCCAGGTCGCGACCTATGCCTACGTCAACCCGGTGGTGGCCGTGTTCCTGGGCGCGCTGATCGCGGGGGAGGAGGTGACGACGACGACGCTCATCGGTGGTCTGATCACCGTCGCTGCCGTGATCGTGGTGGTCAGTGAGGAAGGGCATCGCCGGAAGCCGCCGCCGCTGCCCGAGGTCTATGAGCCGATCGACCTGCAGGGCCGGTCGCGCAGCTCCGCGACATAGTCGTCGGGCGCCCCCGCCTTCTCGGCCGCGTCCGCGAGCACCCCGAGGTAGCGGGCGGAGGGCAGCCCACCCTCGAAACCGGCGAGCACGTAGACCCACGCCAGCTGATCGCCCTCGAGGGTGGCGACCCGGACGCGGACCTTTTCGTACAGCCCGTTGTCAGCGCCTTCCCAGGCATCCAGGGTGCGGGCGTCCTGCTCGGTGATGTCGTAGAGCCCGACGAAGACCCGCTCGCCGGGCGCCTCCACAATGGTGGCCAGCGAACCCTCCCAGCCGAGGTCCTCGCCTCCGAAGGTGAGGCGCCAACCATCCACCCAGCCGGTCCCGGCCACGGGGGAATGCGGGCAGCGCTCATGCATCTGGGCCGGGTCGAGGTTGCTGCCGTAAGCGGCGTAGAGCGCCATGAACATCAACCCTACCGAGCGCGGGGCGGCAGTTCTGGAACAATGGCGCGGTGACACGCATCGCCATCGTCGGAGGAGGCCCGGCTGGGTACGAGGCGGCCCTCGTGGCCGTCCAGCTCGGAGCGGAGGTCACCCTCATCGAGCGTGACGGCGTGGGGGGCATGTGCGTGCTCGCCGACTGCGTCCCCAGCAAGACCTTCATCGCGACGAGCGACGCGATGACCGACCTGTCGCACGCCGACCGGGTCGGCGTCCACGCGACCGGAACGGTGGGGGTCGCCGTTGCCGAGGTGCACGCCCGGGTGAAGGCCCTCGCCCTGGCCCAGTCCGCCGACATCGCCGCCCGGCTGGTCCGCGAAGGCGTGCGGGTCCTGACGGGCGCCGCGCGGCTGGCGGGCCCCGGGCGCGTCGAGGTGGACGGGGAGGTCGTCGAGGCCGAGGTGGTGCTGCTTGCCGTCGGCGCGCACCCGCGGGTGCTGCCGGGGGCCGAGCCCGATGGGGTGCGGGTGCTGGACTGGCGCCAGCTCTACGACCTGCCGGAGCTCCCCTCCCACCTGGTCGTGGTCGGGTCGGGCGTCACCGGCGCCGAGTTCGCCGCCGCCTACCTCGCGATGGGCTGCCAGGTGACGCTGGTCTCCAGCCGGGAGCGGGTGCTGCCGAGCGAGGACGCCGACGCGGCCGAGCTGCTCCAGCAGGTCTTCGCCCGCCGCGGGATGCACATCGCCCGCGGACGGGCCGCCTCGGTGGAGCGCTCGCAGGACGGGGTGGCCGTCACGCTGACCGACGGGACGCGGGTCGAGGGCTCGCACGTGCTCATGACGGTCGGCTCGGTCCCCAACACCGAGGGAATGGGGCTGGTCGAGGCCGGGGTCACCCTCAATGAGGGCGGCTTCATCAAGGTCGACCGCGTCTCGCGCACCACAGCCACCGGCGTGTACGCCGCAGGGGACTGCACCGGGGTGCTGATGCTCGCCTCGGTGGCCGCGATGCAGGGCCGGATCGCCATGTGGCACGCCCTCGGCGAGGCCGTCGCGCCCCTGACGTTGTGGTCGGTCTCGTCGAACGTCTTCACCGACCCCGAGGTCGCCTCCGTCGGCATCACCCAGCAGCAGGTCGACTCCGGGGTCATCGCCGCCAACGTCCTGAAGCTGCCGCTCGCGACCAATGCCCGGGCCAAGATGGAGGGCATCACCGACGGGTTCGTGAAGCTGTTCTGCCGCCCCGGCTCAGGGTCGATCCTCGGCGGCGTCGTCGTCGCCCCGCATGCCAGCGAGCTGATCTTGTCGATCTCGCTGGCCGTGCAGAACGGCCTGACGGTGGACCAGGTGGCCCACACCTTCGCGATCTACCCGTCGCTGTCCGGGTCGCTCACCGAGGCGGCCCGCCAGCTCATGCTCCACGACACCTGACCCCCTTCCGCGCCCCCGGGTGATCGCCCTCCATGATGAACGGAACCGGAAGGGCCGTTTCGCGCCGTCAAAGACCCCTTCCGGTTCCGTTCACTCTCCCTGGAACTGGACGCGTAACGGCTGCTAGCGGCCGTTACGCGCCGGTCGGGAGGGAGTGCGGCGGTCAGTCCTTGATCTGGCAGAGGGCGACGCCGGCGGTGACGACCTCGCCGACCGCGGCCGTGAGGCCGGTGATGGTGCCGGCCTTGTGGGCCGACAGCGGCTGCTCCATCTTCATCGCCTCGAGGACCACGATCAGGTCACCCGCCTCGACCATCGCACCGTCCTCGACGGCCACCTTCACGATGGTGCCCTGCATCGGCGAGGTCAGGGTGTCGCCCGAGGCCGCGGCCCCGGCCTTGCCGCCGGCCTTGCGCTTCGCCGGGCTCTTCTTCGCAGCCGCGCCGCCACCGGAGCCGATGCCGGCACCGGAGCCGATGCCGGCACCGGCGGGGAGGGTCACCTCGAGGCGCTTGCCGCCTACCTCCACGACGATTGTCTCCCGGGGAGCGACTTCCTCGTCGGTGGCGGCACTTGCGCCGTACGGCTCAAGATCGTTGTCGAACTCGGTCTCGATCCAGCGGTTGTGGACCGTGAACGGCTCGGACGTGAAGGCCGGGTCGACGACGACCTTGCGGTGGAAGGGGATGAGGGTGGCCATGCCGTCGACGGTCAGCTCGTCCAGGGCCCGGGCCGCGCGCTGCAACGCCTCGGTGCGGGTGGCGCCGGTGACGATCAACTTGGCGAGCAGGGAGTCGAAGGCGCCGCCGATGACCGAGCCCGACTCGATGCCGGTGTCGACGCGGACGCCGGGGCCGAGCGGCGGGATGAACGTCGTGACGGTGCCGGGGGCGGGCAGGAAGCCGCGGCCCGGGTCCTCGCCGTTGATCCGGAACTCGAAGGAGTGCCCGCGCGGCTCAGGGTCGGTGAAGGTCAGGGCGAGGCCGTCGGCGATGCGGAACTGCTCGCGCACCAGGTCGATGCCGGTGACCTCCTCGGTCACCGGGTGCTCGACTTGCAGGCGGGTGTTGACCTCCAGGAAGGAGATCAGCCCGTCCTGGCCGACGAGGAACTCACAGGTGCCGGCGCCGACATAGCCGGCCTCCTTGATGATCGCCTTCGAGGAGTCGTAGATCTGCTTGGTCTGCTCGGCGGTGAGGAACGGCGCGGGGGCCTCCTCGATCACCTTCTGATAGCGGCGCTGCAGCGAACAGTCGCGGGTGCTGACGACGACGACGTTGCCGTGGCTGTCGGCGAGCACCTGTGTCTCGACGTGACGCGGCTTGTCGAGGTAGCGCTCCACGAAGCACTCCCCGCGACCGAAGGCCGCAACCGCCTCGCGGACGGCGGACTCATACAGCTCGGGGATCTCGTCCTTGGTGCGGGCGATCTTCAGCCCGCGGCCACCACCGCCGAAGGCGGCCTTGATGGCCACGGGCAGCCCGAATTCCTCGACGAACGCCAGCACCTCGTCGACGCCTTTGACGGGGTCGGCGGTGCCGGGGGTGAGGGGCGCCCCGATCTTCAGGGCAATGTGTCGGGCGGTGGTCTTGTCGCCGAGGGCGGCGATGGCGGCGGGGGACGGCCCGATCCAGGTCGCGCCGGCGTCGATGACGGCCTGCGCGAACTCGGCGTTCTCCGACAGGACCCCGTAACCGGGATGCACCGCGTCGGCGCCGGATTCCTTCAACGCCAACAGGACCTTGTCGATGCGCAGGTAGGAGTCGCCTGGGGTCGTGCCGCCGAGGGCGTAGGCCTCGTCACACACCCGTACGTGCAGCGCATCCAGATCGGGCTCGGCGTAGACGGCGACCGAGGTCAGCCCGGCGTCCTTGCAGGCGCGGGCGACACGGACGGCGATCTCGCCGCGGTTGGCAATCAGGACCTTGCGCACGGAACTCCCTCGTCGGAACGGCCTACGGAGCCTATCGAGGAGCACCCGAGGGCCCCCGCGCAGGGGCCCTCGGGTGGGCTACTCGTTGACGAGGACGGGCACGCCCACGGCCGCGGAGCTGACCTGGGCCGCGACACCTTGCGGGGCGCGGATCGAGAAGCGGACCCGCTCGCCCGGCCGGGTCTCGTGATCGCCGTGCAGGTCGAAGGCGGCCGTCCCCAGCAGCAGGCCGCGGGCGTCATAGAAGCCGGCCAACACCTGCAGGTCGAGCAGTGCGCTGACGTCGCTGGTCACCGAGACCTGCCCGGTCACCACACCGCCGGACAGGCGGGCGTCGGTCAGGGTGAATCGGTCGTCGAACGGCCCCGCGACCCGACCCACCGTGCCCGGGGTCGGGTGCCCGGCCCGCAGGCCGACCGTCACCGGATCGATCTCCGGCGCCACAGCGCTGGTACGGCGGTCAGGTGCCGTCTCCGCAGGGGAACCCGACGCCAGGGCGAGCGGCAGGCCAGCGCCCAGGGCAGCCGCCACCAGGCAGCTGGCCAGCACGTGGGTGCGGCGCATCGCGGATCAGCCCCTCAGGCCGAGGGCCCGGCCGACGATGTCGAACAGCTCGGTGTTGTCGACCGTCCCGTCGAGACGCCGGGAGCCTGCGCCGTAGGCGAAGACCGGGACGTCCGCACCGGTGTGGTTGCCCGACAGGTAGCTCAGCCACAGGCTCGCCTCGGGGCTGCCGTCCACGACGCCGGCCGGGTCGTCGGGCGTACGGAACGTCGCGGGGGCGAAGTTGCGCGGATCACCCGTGCCGGGCCCGTTGACCGGGCCGGTCGAGCGGGCAGGGTCCTTGGCGTTGTTGCTGGGGCGCAGCGGGGATCCGTTGTTTGCCGTGTTGCCGCTGTCACGGTTGGACGGCGGAGTGGCCGCCTCGGAGTTGGTGAAGGTGCCGGGCTCCACGATGCCGAAGCCGGCGCACTCGTGGTCGGCGGTGACGATGACGAGGGTGTGCCCGTCCTTGCGTGCGAAGTCGGTGGCGACCTTCACCGCGTCGTCGAACGCCTTCATCTCCTCCAGGGTCTGGGAGGCGTCATTGGCGTGCGACCGCTTGTCGATGAGCGCCCCCTCGACCTGCAGGTAGAAGCCTTTGGACCCGCCCTTCGACAGCAGCGCGATGGCCTTGGCGGTCATCTCGGAGACGTTCGGTTCCTGGGCTTGCGGCGCCGTGGGGTTCTGCCGCTTGAACTTCTCGATGGTCAGGTTTCCCTTGTTGAACAGGCCGAACACCTTGCGGCCCTGCGCGGCCGCCAGGTCGTCGCGGGTGGCCACGGTCTGGCTGCTCGGGGAGCTCAGCAGCTGGTAGCCCTGTCGGCTCAGCGCCGTCTCGTCGGCGACGTCGAAGCGGCTCAGGCCGCCGCCGAGCAGGACGTCGGCGGTCCCGTTGCGCGCGATCTGCTCCGCAATCGGGGTGACCCGCACGTCGCTCTCCGGCAGGGGGGCGCCGGTGACGGCCGGGTCCTGGCAGGACGCTGCGGTGTACGTCGGTCCCTGGCACCCGCGCGCCAGGGCGTGGCTCATCTGACCCGCGGGCGTCGCGTCGGTGATCTCCGCCGTCGAGACGTTGCCGGTGCGGTAGCCGTCCTCCTTGGCCAGCTCCATCAGGGTCGGCACGGTGTTGCCCTTGGCGTCGACGCCAAGGGCGGCGTTGTAGGTCTTGACGCCCGAGGACCAGGCCGTCGCCGAGGAGGCGGAGTCGGTCACCAGCTCGGGGGTGAAGTCGGCCTGGCCGGGCTGGCCTGACTTCTTCTGCACCGCATAGGTGCGGACGAAGCCCTGGGCAGGCAGCGACTCCATAGCGAGCGATCCGTGCGCGCCGTAATAGCGCTGGCGGGCGGCGTTGACGTGGGTGCGACTCATGCCGTCGCCGAGCAGGTAGATGACGTTGCGGACCTCGCGGTCACCGTCGGCGGCGGCGGCCATGCTGCCGGTGCTGACGAGGGCGCCGGCCAGGCCGGACGTGATGACGGCGACCATCGCCGAAGTGCGCTGTGTGCTGCGCTTCACTGGTGCTCCTTGCGCGTCGGGGGGACGCCGTCCCGAGGGACGACGGGTAGCCCGAGCGTCATACCCACAGGAAGCCACAAAGCACGTAGTTCCCTGACAGTTCGCCCACTTTTGGATGAACTGTTGGGGTGCGTAGTGCTCGGCCTACAGCGGGAAGGCCGAGGCCTTCCAGGCGCCGGGACCGTGCGCGAGCGGGCGGCGCAGCAGGGAGGCCGGCGCATTCCACAACGACGGCTCGGGCGTGGTCTCGTCCTCGACGGCACCCCCGGACCGGGCGGCGAGCAGCGCGACGACAGCCCCGAGCTCCTCCGCCGTCGGGTTCCCCCGCACCACCCGCAACACCTGTCGTGCCGGCGCCACCTGGCCCCCAGGGACCTCGGTCTGGTCAGCCATCGCAGTCACATTGCTGTGACCGCTCCTCGCCTCCTGCGTCGGCTCGCTCGCGCTCATCAGAGGGGGATGTTCCCGTGCTTGCGCGGCGGCAGCGTCTGGCGCTTGCCCTGCAGGATCCGCAGCGCCTTGGCCACCTCGCGGCGGGTCTGCGACGGCTCGATGACGGCGTCCACAAAACCCCGCTCCGCGGCGATGTACGGCGTCGCGAACGTGTCCTCGTACTCGGTGATGAAAGCCGCCCGGGCAGCCTCGGGGTCGTCGGCGGCCGCGATGTCCTTGCGGCGGATGATGTTGACCGCGCCCTGTGCCCCGACGACCGC
>JANOTZ010000436.1:0-2874 GCA_031416735.1 Frankiales bacterium | reverse complement strand
GGAGCAGATCGACATCGGCGGACCGACGATGGTCCGGGCGGCACCAAGAACCACCCGTCCGTCGCCGTGGTCGTCGACCCTTCGTCGTACACCGCCGTGCTGGAGGCCGTCGAGGGCGGCGGCTTCACCTTCGAGCAGCGGCGCGCGCTCGCGTCCAAGGCCTTCCAGCACACCGCCGCCTATGACGTCGCGGTCGCCTCATGGTTCTCCGGCGTGTACGACGGAAGCGACGCCATCGACGGCTTCCCGTCCTTCGTCGGGGCGACCTGGGGTCGCGCGGAGGTGCTGCGCTACGGCGAGAACCCGCACCAGCAGGCGGCGTTGTACCTCAACGGTCGTGGTGGCCTGGCGGCGGCAGAACAGCTGCACGGCAAGGCAATGTCCTACAACAACTACGTCGACGGCGACGCGGCCTGGCGGGCGGCGCACGACCACGGGACGCAGCCGACGGTCGCGATCATCAAGCACGCCAACCCGTGCGGCATCGCGGTCGGCGCGACCGTCGAGGAGGCGCACCTGCGGGCGCACGAGTGCGACCCGGTGTCGGCGTTCGGCGGCGTCATCGCCACCAACGTGCCGGTGTCGCTGGCGATGGCCGAGAAGGTCAGCGAGATCTTCACCGAGGTCGTCCTGGCGCCAGGCTACGAGGACGGCGCGGTGGAGCTGCTGTCCAAGAAGCCCTCGATCCGGCTGCTCACGGTGGCCTCCGGTGCCTTCGAGCCGATCGAGATGCGGCCCGTCTCCGGTGGCGTGCTGCTCCAGGTGGCCGACCGGCTGCAGGCCCCCGGCGACGACCCGACAGCGTGGACCCTGGTGAGCGGCCCGGCCCTTGCGGACCTGTCCGACCTGGCCTTCGCCTGGCGGGCGGTGCGCGCCGTGAAGTCCAACGCGATCCTGCTCGCCTCCGGCGGCGCCACCGTCGGGGTCGGGATGGGCCAGGTCAACCGGGTCGACTCCGCGAAGCTGGCGGTCACCCGGGCGGGCGCCCGGGCGGCTGGTGCGGTGGCCGCGTCCGATGCGTTCTTCCCCTTCGCCGACGGGCTGCAGGTGCTCCTCGACGCGGGCGTGTCAGCCGTCGTCGAGCCCGGTGGCTCGGTGCGCGACGACGAGGTCATCGCGGCGGCTCAGGCGGCCGGCGTGACGATGTACTTCACCGGCACCCGGCACTTCTTCCACTGACCGGCAGCCGGGGTCAGGGGGCGGAGCGGACCGCCAGGATCGTCAGGCCGGCGAGCACCAGGACCACCGTGGAGACGGCCCCGACCAGGTTGCGGCGGCGCCGGGCGGCCTCATCGGCGTACCAGGTCGCGGTAGGGAGCGGGTGACCGGAGGCGTCGATGCCCTGCTGCCGCAGGGCGCGCTCGCGCAGCGAGGCCCGCAGGAACGCGCCGCCCGCGGCGAGCACCAGCACCAGGGTCAGGACCCGGCCGGCGTCGCCGTCGAGGAGCGCCGCGAGCCCGGCGCCGAGGAGCAGCACCGCGGACAGGACCGGCGCCCCCTGCCGGACCAGCCAGCGGGGGCCGGTGATGTCCTCGAGCACCCACTCCTGGTAGGTCGGCCCGACCCGCCAGCCCAGGAAGCGGTAGGCGAGCAGGACGGCAGCGGGAGGTCGGAGCACCTGACGAGACTAGGCTGCCCGCCGTGACTGCCCGCCTGCTGCCCGGTGCCCCTGTTGCTGCTGCCGTCTTCGCCGACCTCGTGCCGCGGATCGCCCGTCTGAAGGAGGCCGGGCACACCCCGGGCCTCGGGACGGTGCTGGTCGGGGACGACTCGGCGAGTGCCGGCTACATCGGGATGAAGATGGCCAAGGCCGCCGAGCTGGGCTTCAACAGCCCGCACGAGCGGCTCGGGGACGACGCCACCACCGCCGACGTGGTCGCCGCGATCCGCCGCCTCAACGACGACCCGGCCTGCGACGCGATGCTGGTGCAGCACCCCACGCCGCGGCAGGTCGACTTCGAGGCGGCGCTGCTCGAGATGGACCCCGACAAGGACGTCGACGGCCTGCACCCGGTCAACATGGGACGGCTCGCCCTGTCGATGCCGGGCCCGGTGCCGTGCACCCCGGCCGGCATCGAGGCACTGCTCGCCTACCACCAGATCCCGGTCGCCGGTCGGGAGGTGTGCATTCTCGGACGGGGTACGACGCTCGGCCGGCCGCTCGCTCTCCTGCTGTCGCAGAAGCGCCCGACCGCGAACGCGGCTGTGACCGTCGTGCACACCGGGGTCCCGAACTGGGCCGACTACACCCGGCGGGCGGAGATCGTCATCGCCGCCGTCGGGGTGCCCTACATCCTGCAGCCGGAGCACCTCACCCCTGGGGCGACCGTCATCGGCGGGGGCGTGCGCTACGAGGGGAAGAAGCTGCTGCCTGACGTCGACGAGGCGTGCAACGAGGTCGCGGGTGCGATCACGCCCCGGGTCGGGGGCGTGGGCCCCACCACGGTGGCGATGTTGTTCAAGAACTGCGTCGAAGCGGCTGAACGCCGGCTCGGTCTCGCGCAGGCCTGAGCTCAGCCGGCGCGCTTGACGTCGGCGTCGAACTCCACCGGCAGCGGACGCACCACGCCGGCGCTGATGACCTCGTTGGCGAGCCGGGCCCGTCGGTTGGTGCCCTCCTCGATGCGGAACTTCTGGTAGAGCCGCAGCAGGTGCTGCTTGACCGCGGCCTCGGTGACCACCAGCTCCTGGGCGATGTCGTGCGCGCTCGCCGGGGCGACGAAGGCGTCCTGCTGCAGCGCCGGTCGGCACAGCGAGGCGAGGACCTCGATCTCCCGGCGAGTGAGGTCGGGGGTGGAGATGCGGCGCATCTCGACCGTGTCGTTCAGGATGCCGGCCGGGCCAAGCCCGCCGACCCGGGTGCGCGCCGTGCCG
>JANOTZ010000435.1:0-2171 GCA_031416735.1 Frankiales bacterium | reverse complement strand
CACTCGGTGCCGGTGCCGCTGGGGGCCATGAGGTACTCGTTGACGCGGATGGCGGCGGGGTTGGAAGCCGGCGGCGTCGACGTACGCGTCGTGTAGTGACGGGTACCGGTGTCGTAGGTGACGTCGAAGGAGGCACCACCGCCGGCGGAGGCTAGGTGGATGTCGCCGTTGCTGTTGAACGTTCCGCTGTAGTCGATTGCCGCACCTGTGCTGTCGACGTCGTCGCAGGGCTTGTTGAGCAGGAAGATGTCGGCGCTGACCGCCCGGAAGGCGTTCAGGGTGCGGTTGGCCGGGTGCCCGTAGGAGTTGACGCCGCAGGAGATGACGGTGCTCTGCGGGTTGGTGGCGTTGACGTAGGAGCTGCTGTTGCTGTGCCCTGACCCGTGGTGGTTGGCGCGCACGGTGCTGGACGGGCCGGCGCGGGCCGCCAGCAGCGACTCCACGTCGTTGTAGGTGTAGCCGTTGGCGCTGGTGGCGTACTCCCCGTCGCTGTCGCCGGCCGTGAGGTAGGAGTAAGGGCCGAAGGCGATGCGGAGCCCGACGGAGTAGTCGTTCTCGCTCGGGGGGGTGGCGTCGGCGTGGTGGTCACCGCTGACCGGCGTGGTGCCGTCGGCCTGCATCACGTCCTTGGCGTTGGCCTCCAGGACGGTGGTCGTGACGCCGGCGCCGAGATTGAGAGCCGGCCAGGCACCGGTGTTGGTGAGCGGCAGCACCTTGCCCTCGATGTTGGCGCGGTCGGCCTGGCCGGCCGGTCCGTAGAGCCAGCAGATGAACCGGGCCGCTGTCGCGGACGTGGTGCCGGCGTTGTTGAAGGCGATCTCGCCGCTCGGGACGGTAGACGTGCCGGGCTCGCAGGTGCCGTTGCTGTTGGCGTCGGTCCAGCGCCCGCCGTCGTGGTCGACGACCTGGCCGACGGTGAAGCCCAGGCCACCGGTCGTGGCGGGAGTGAGCAGCTGGTAGAGCCCCTGGCCGTAGGCGGCCGTGTCGCCGGGGACCTTGCTGTAGCCGATGTGGTCGAGGTGGTGGTGGCTGGCCACCACGTAGTCCAGGTGCACCGGGCCGGACGGGATGCCGCAGATCGCGCGGATCGCCGACGCGACGCGGGTGGCGTGCGTGCCGGTCCCGGTCGTGTTGTAGGTGCTCTCGCCGAGGTCGATGAGCATCGTCTTGCCGGTCGGGCCGACGATCAGCTGGCTGTCGCCCTGCTCGACGTCGAACCAGTAGACGTTGAGCTCGCCCTGCTTCCAGGTACCGCTCGTCGCGCAGCCGGGCGCGTCCCCGGCCGCTGCCTGCGCGACGGGAGAGATCAGCCCGAGGAGGCCGAGTGCGAGCACACCGACCGTGCACCGCCTGAGAGAGCTGGACATCGTGACATCCCTTCCAAGGCCCCGAAGATCGGGACGCGCGGACCGTAACAGGCCGAAAGACCCCAAAGAGCAAATGCAAGGTTGATATCGGGCATCCGGCGGGGGTCCGGAAACCCGGTCGCCCCTGCCCGCGGCAGCCACGACAATGGAGCCATGGGGTACGTCGACTGCCAGTCACTGAGTTATGTCCTGCCGGACGGGCGGGTGCTGTTCGCCGACGCCAGTTTCCGGGTCGGCGAAGGGACCAAGACCGCGCTGGTCGGTGCCAACGGCACCGGCAAGACCACCCTGCTCAAGATCATTGCCGGCGACCTGAAGCCCAGCGACGGGGCCGTTGCACGCGACGGCGGGCTCGGGGTGATGCGGCAGTTCATCGGCTCGATCCGCGACGACTCCGAGGTCCGTGACCTGCTCCTGGACCTGGCCCCGCCCGGGGTCCGGGACGCGGGACGCAAGCTGGAAGCGGCCGAGCTCGCGATGATGGAGCACGACCACGAGAAGACCCAGATGCGCTACGCGCAGGCGCTCGCGGACTGGGGGGACGCCCACGGCTACGACGCCGAGGTGCAGTGGGACGTCTGCACGATGGCGGCGCTCGGGATGCCGTACGACAAGGCGATGTACCGCAAGCTGCACACCCTGTCCGGCGGGGAGCAGAAGCGGCTGGCGCTCGAGGCGCTGCTGCGCGGGCCGGACCAGGTGCTGCTGCTCGACGAGCCGGACAACTACCTCGACGTGCCGGGCAAGCGGTGGCTCGAGGCCGCGCTCGCGGAGTCGCAAAAGACGGTGCTGTTCGTCAGCCAC
>JANOTZ010000434.1:0-9103 GCA_031416735.1 Frankiales bacterium | reverse complement strand
CAAGGTGGCGAGGGCCAGGCGCCGCAGCACGGCACTGCGTTCCGCCGGCGGGAGCGGTGACTCGATGAGCGACGTGGTGTTGAGCATGGCCAGGGACGACCCGACGGTCAGCGCGAGCTGGGCACTGTCCAGGTCCGGCCGCCGCGGCGACAGCGCCGCGCGCCAGATCTGCTCGTAGTCGCGCATCCGGCCGCGCAGCGAGCGGCGCACCTCCTCGGCGAGGGCGCGTTGCTCACGGACCCACACGCTGATCAGCGCGCGCTCGCTGACGACCAGCTCGACATGCAGGTCGACGAGCACCTCGAGGTCGCGCCGGCCCTGCGCCGCGTCGAGCATCCGGTCCATCGTGCGGTCGACCAGCGTCTCGAGCAGCGCCTGCTTGGACGCGAAGTGGCGGTAGACCCCGGGGCCGGTGATGCCGGCCGCCGCGCCGATGTCGTCGATGCCGACGGCGTGGAACCCGCGGGCGGCGAACAGGCCGGCCGCCGCCTCGAGAAGGAGCTCCCTGCGGGGGGCGGCCGTGGTCACGACAGGCAGGTTAGCCTGCGTTCACATCGAGGTGGAGGACGCGCACAGTGCTGACCGAGCTGCTTGAGGACCTGAGGGCCGAACACGATGTCCTGCGGGCGATCGTGAGTGACGTGGACCTGGCTCTGCTGGTCCCGGCCGAGCCGTGGGACGTGCGCGACACCGTGAGCCACCTGCTGGTCGGGGATGCCAAGGGGCTGCTCGCGGCCACTGACCCCGACGCCTTCTCCGCCGAGCTGCCGCAGGTGATCGCCGACCCGGTGGCCTACCTGGAGAGCTGGCTCGAGCCCGGCCGGGGGCTGAGCAAAGCAACCCTGCTCGAGACCTGGCACACCGGCTTCGAGCAGATGGTCACGGCCTTCGCCGCCGTCCCGCCGGGCACCAAGGTTCCGTGGTACGGCCCGCCGATGAGCCCCGTGTCCTTCGCCACCGCCCGCACATGGAGTACTGGGCGCACGGCCAGGACATCGTCGACGCGGCCGGTCTCCACAGGGCACCCACCTCACGGCTCAAGCACATCGCTCACCTCGGCGTGCGGACCCGCGGTTTCTCCTACGCAGTAAGGGGACTCACCGCTCCCGAGGGCGAGGTGCGGGTGACGCTGAAGGCTCCCGACGGCAGCACCTGGGAGTGGGGCAGCGGTGACGACGCCGTCGAGGGCACCGCCGAGGACTTCTGCCTGCGGGTCACCCAGCGCCGGCACCGGGACGACACCGGTCTGGTCACCAGTGGACCGCTGGCCGACGACTGGATGGATCACGCGCAGTGCTTCGCGGGCCTCCCGACCGACGGGCGTCCCAAGTCGTGAGCCGCTGGGACACCCCCGAACGGCTGGCTCTGCGGGAGCTGGTGAAGGACCTCACCGCGAAGGAGATCGCCCCCCACGTTGCCGACTGGGAGCGCGACGGCCTGATCCCGCGCGCCCTGCACAAGACGTTCGCCGCGGCCGGGGTGCTGGGCGTCGCTTTCCCGGAGGAGGTCAGCGGCTCCGGCGGTGACAGCGTCGACGCCGCGATCGTCACCGAGGAGATCCTGCTCGGCGGTGGCTCCGGTGGCGTGGTGGCGAGTCTGTTCACGCACGGCATCGCCCTGCCGCACATCGCGTACGCCGGGTCGGCAGACCTCATCGACCGCTACGTCCGGCCGACGCTGTCCGGTGACCTGATCGGGGCGCTCGGGATCACCGAGCCCGGGGGCGGCTCGGACGTCGCCGGGATCCGCACGACCGCGCGCCTCGACGGTGACAGCTATGTCGTCAACGGCGCCAAGACCTACATCACCAGCGGGATCCGCGCCGACTTCGTCACCACGGCCGTGCGGACGGGCGGACCGGGGTACGGCGGGATCTCGCTGCTCGTCATCGACAAGGGGCTGGCCGGTTTCACGGTGAGCCCACCGCTGGACAAGATGGGCTGGCGGGCCTCGGACACCGCCGAGCTGTCCTTCCAGGACGTGCGAGTCCCGGCCGGGAACCTGGTGGGTGCCGAGGGGGATGGCTTCGTCCTGATCATGCGCCAGTTCCAGACCGAGCGGCTGGCGCTGGCGACCCAGGCGTGGGCGATGGCCCAGCGTGCGCTGGACCTGACGATGGTCTGGGTGAAGGACCGGGAGACCTTCGGGCGGCCGCTGAGCAGCCGTCAGGTCGTCCGGCACCGGCTGGCCGAGATGGCCCGGCAGGTCTGGGTGGCCAAGACGGCCACCCGGGCGGCGTACGAGCTGTGGCTGGACACCGGCGACGCCGTCACCGAGGTGAGCATGGCCAAGAACACCGCCTGCGCCGCCTGCGACCACGTCGTCGACGAGGCGGTGCAGCTGTTCGGGGGGCTCGGCTACATGCGCGAGTCCGAGGTCGAGCGGCACTACCGCGACAGCCGGATCCTGCGGATCGGCGGCGGCACCGACGAGATCATGAACGAGGTCATCGCCAAGCGGATCGGGTTGTAACGGTGACGGGTGCCCCACCCGGGGCGCGTCGGTGCGACAATCATCCCGGGGACCAGAACCCAAGCACTAATCTCAGGCTTCACACGCAAGCATGGCGAGCCCAGCACCGGTCCGCCCTCACGGGCTTCCTCGAGGAGATCATCCGAGTATGAGCGCTGCCGTTCCCGAGCAGCCCCAGGCCACGCGCACCCGCGCTGCCAAGAAGGCTGTGGCTGTCGTCGAGGAGCCCAAGAAGGCCCCTGCGAAGAAGGCTGCCGCCGTCCCGGCCGTAGCAGCGGAGCAGCCGACCAAGGCTCCCGCGAAGAAGGCCGCTGCGAAGAAGGCGACCAAGGCCGCCGCGAAGGCGGAGTCCGCCGCCCCGGAGGTCCCGGTCGTTCCGGGAGCAGAGGTCGTCGAGGTCACGGCGGAGGAGCCCACTCCGGAGGAGCTCGCCGCTGAGGCGGAGAAGGAGGAGCAGGAGGAGATCGAAGCCGGCGCCACGCTGAGCGTCGACGTCCTGCGGCTCTACCTCAACCAGATCGGCCGGGTGCCGCTGCTGACCGCCGAGATGGAGGTCGAGCTGGCCCGCGCGATGGAGGCCGGCCTGTTCGCTGCCGAGCGTCTCGCCCAGGGCGGCAAGATCAAGCCGGACCTGCGCGCCGACCTGCAGTACATCGTCCGCGAGGGCGAGCGGGCCAAGCAGCACATGCTCGAGGCCAACCTGCGCCTGGTCGTCTCCGTTGCGAAGAAGTACGCCGGCCGCGGAATGGGTCTCACCGACCTCATCCAGGAAGGCAACCTGGGCCTGATCCGGGCCGTCGAGAAGTTCGACTACACCAAGGGCTTCAAGTTCTCGACGTACGCGACCTGGTGGATCAGGCAGGCACTCACGCGCGCCATGGCCGACCAGGCCCGCACCATCCGCCTCCCCGTCCACATGGTCGAGCAGGTCAACAAGATCCGCCGCGTCGAGCGCGACCTCGTCGTCCAGTTGGGCCGCAAGCCCACCGCTGCCGAGATCGCCGTCGAGGTCGACCTGACCCCCGAGCGGGTCGAGGAGATCCGGTCCTACAACCGCGACCCCGCGTCCCTGGACGCGCTCATCGGCGAGGACAGCGACGCGAGCCTCGGTGACTTCATCGAGGACGAGCACGCCGTCATGCCCGGCGAGGCTGCCGCCTTCCTGCTCATGCGCGAGGAGCTGTCGGCGGTGCTGGCGTCGCTGACCGACCGTGAGCGTCGGGTCATGGAGATGCGCTACGGCCTGGTCGACGGCCAGCCGCGGACCCTCGACGACATCGGCAAGGACTTCAACCTGACCCGCGAGCGGATCCGCCAGATCGAGGGCAAGACGCTCTCGAAGCTGCGGCACCCTTCTCGGTCGGCCTCGCTCCGGGACTACCTGGACGACTAGCGGTGCTCCGGTTGCTCCTCTCACCGCGCTGGCTGGTCAGACATGCTCTGCTGGCCGGGGCGCTGGCGGTCTGCTGGCGCTTCGGTCGCTGGCAGCTCGGTCGGGCCCTCGATCGCGACTCGGTCCTCAACTGGTCCTACACGGTCGAATGGGGCCTGTTCGGGGCGTTCGCCCTGCTGTGCTGGGGCTGGTTCCTGCGCGATGACCTGCGCGGTGCCCCCGAGGAGCCCGAGACCGCGGCCCCGGTCTACCACCCGGTCGCCCAGCCGGTCACCGACGAGGAAGACCCCGAGCTGGCGGCCTACAACCGCTACCTCGCCGACCTGAATGCGAAGGACCCCGCATGACCACTGCCGTCCGCACCGACCCGGCGGTGCTGCGCTATCGCGTCATGGCCTATGTGGTCGGCACCTTGCTGGTGGCCCTGGTCTGCGTCGCGATGCCGTTGAAGTACGCCGCGGACAGCCCGACGCTGGTGAGCATCCTGGGCGGCGCCCACGGCTGGCTCTACGCGGTGCTGCTGGTGACGATCGGCGACCTGTGGCGCCGCCGGCGCTTCCCGATCAAGACCGTGGTCCTGGTCGCGCTGGCCGGCACCGTGCCGTTCCTGTCGTTCGTGGCCGAGCGGATGGTCACCGAACGCATTCGTGACGGCCGCTACTGAGGGGTTGATCCGCCGAGGTAGGTCTCGAGCTCGTCCGGGGGAACGGGTCGGCTGAACAGGTAGCCCTGGGCGTAGGTGCACCCGAGCTCCTGGAGCACCGCGAGCTGCTCCTCGGTCTCGATGCCTTCGGCGACGGTCGCGATGCCGAGCGACCCGGCGAGCGCGACGACCGCCAGCACGATGGCGCGGTCGTCGGGGTCGGTCGCCAGGCCGTCGACGAAGGACTGGTCGATCTTCAGCGCATCGACGGGGAACCGCTTGAGGTAGGTCAGGGAGCTGAAGCCGGTGCCGAAGTCGTCGACGTGCAGCTGCAGCCCCAACGCCTTCAGGCCCCGCAGGATGCCCATCGTCTCCTCGGCGTCGTGCATGAGGACGCCCTCGGTCATCTCCAGGGCGACCCGCTCCGGGTTGACGCCGGTGCGGCTCAGCGTGTCGGCGACGCGGGTGACCAGGTCGTCCCGCGTGAACTGCAGCCCGGAGAGGTTCACCGACATGGTGAGGTCGGGCCACTGGTCGTGCCAGGCCGCGAGCTGGCGGCAGGCGCGCTCCAGCACCCAGTCGTCCATCGGCACCACCAGGCCGGTCTCCTCGGCGATGGGCACGAACTCGGCGGGCAGCACCAGCCCTCGGGTCGGGTGCTGCCACCGCACCAACGCCTCCAGGCCGACCACGTTCCCGGCGGGCAGGGCGACGATCGGTTGATAGTGCAGGCGCAGCTCGTCCTCGGCGAGGGCCCGGCGCAGCTGCTGCTCGGTGTCCAGCCGGCTCATCGCCTCGTCGCGCATCTCGTCGGCGAACACCACCGAACGGGCCCGGCCGTTCTGCTTCGCGCGGTACATCGCGGCGTCGGCATCGCGCAGCAAGGTGCTGGGCTGGTCGAAGGCGCTGCCTGACAAGGCGATGCCGGTGCTGACGGTGACGACCACATTCCCGTCCAGCAGGGCGATCGGTCGGCTCGTCTCGTGCTGCAGCCGCTCGGCGATCGCCAGCGCCTCGCCGGCGTGCGCCAGGTCCTCGCTGAGGACCACGAACTCGTCGCCACCAAACCGCGCCACCGTGTCGCCGGGGCGCATGACCGTGCGGAAGCGGCGGGCGAGCTCGAGCAGCACCTCGTCGCCGGCCTCGTGCCCGAGGCTGTCGTTGATGACCTTGAACCGGTCGACGTCGATGAACAGCACCCCGAGCGGGCCGCCGCGGCGGGGGAGGACTTCGAGGGCCTGGGCGAGCCGGTCGACGAGCAGCGCGCGGTTCGGGAGGCCGGTCAGGCGGTCGTGCAGGGCCTCCTGGATCAGCTGTTCCTCGATCCGCTTGCGATCGGTGATGTCCCAGCAGATGCCGACCATCCGCGCCGGTTTGCCCTCGGCGTCCGCGACCACCTCGCCCCAGCTGGCCAGGGTGCGCACCTGGCCGTCGGGCCACACGATGCGCTCCTCCATCTCGAACGGCTCGAGGGTCTCCATCGAGCGCCCGTGGACGGACATGACGTGTTCGCGGTCGTCGGGCAGCAGCATCTCCAGAAAGCGCTCGTAGGTCGCGTTGAACGACTGCGGCTCGCGGCCGTAGATCCGGTAGAGCTGGTCGCTCCAGAGGTTGGTGTTCGTCGCGATCTCGAAGTCATAACTGCCGACGTGGGAGATGCGTTGCGCCTCGATGAGCCGTTGTTCGTTGCGCACCAGCTCCTGCTCCCGCCGGCCCCGCACGAGCGCCACACCCAGCACCTCGCCGACCTGTTGCACGAAGGCGGCGTCGTCGATGTCCAGGTCTCCGCCGACGTGGAGGAGGCCGATCGGGTCGGCCCGGTCGTCACGCAGCACCGTCGCCACGTGGTCGGTCGGCTGGTCGTCCGCGGCGGGCATCGGTCGGGTCGACGGCAGGGATTCGCCAGCGGCAGCGGTCAGGGTCAGCTGCGTCCCACCCGGTGCGCAGGTGTAGACCCCCGCGGAGGTCGTGCCGGGCAGGTTGCCGACCAGGTGGACGGCCTGCACCAGCAGATCGGGGAGCGGCTTGTGGGTGATCGCCAGGGCGGTCAGGGCGGTGGCCCGCTCCAGGCCGGTGCGCAGTCGCCGCAACTGGTCGGTCACGCTGCCACCCTTTCTGGAGGTGTCCCTGTGCCAGTCTCAGCGTAGATCCAGGTGCGGGACATGGTTCACAAGGATCAGATCTGTCATCTTGCCGAACTGTAGGGCCAGGCCGGATACCGTCCGTGCATGGGCGCCGTGTTGGACAAGATCTTTGGGCACCTGCTGCTCGTGGTGCTCTGCGAGGTGCTGTTCCTCGTGCTGCTGCTGCAGGCCGACGGCCCGTGGCACGAGCAGCGCTACGGCGTCCTGGCCGGTCTCGGCCTCGGCACGCTGGGGGCGCCGCTCACCCTGCTGGTGCCCTACCTACTCGCCCAGGACAACGGCTTCGCCGCGGTGGTCATGCTGGTTGCCGCGCCGGCCGTCAACCTGTTCCTGCGCGGCGCCGGTATCCACCTGCGGGCCGACCAGGCCAAGAGTCCGCTCGAACCCTGAGGTCCTCAAGCCACCTGCATGCCTGTACGGCGGGCAGGCACCGCCGGAGGAGCGGCGGGAGTCGTCGGGAGGGAGAGCCGGGCGATCCGGCGCCAGACGGTGGCGTACTGCCGGGTCAGTGGGCCGGTGCTGTAGGGCAGTCCGTAGCGGGCGCAGATCTCCTGCACACGCGGGGCGATCTCGCCGTACCGATTGCTGGGCAGGTCAGGGAACAGGTGATGCTCGATCTGGAACGACAGTCGGCCTGTCATGACGTGGAACAGCTCGCCGCCCTCGAGGTTGGCGGAGCCGAGCAGCTGCCGGACGTACCAGCCGCCGCGGGTCTCACCCTCGGTCTCGGCCTCGGTGAACTGCTCGACGCCATCAGGGAAGTGGCCGCAGAAGATGATGGTGTGCGTCCACACGTTGCGGGCGACGTTGGCGGTGACGTTGGCGGCGAGGGTGGTGGCGAAGGACGGGCCGGACAGCAGCGGCCACAGGACGTAGTCCTTGACCATCTGCGGCCGGACCTTCTTCCAGAGCTGGCCGAGCCGACCGGCGGCCTCGCGCACGGTCATCTCGCCGCGGGGGACCTTCTCCAGCTCGATGTCGTAGAGCGCGATGCCGTACTCGAAGGCCAGGGCAAGGGCGACGTTGATGGGGATCTGCGCCAGGTTGTAGGGCTTCCACGGCTGCTCGGGGGACATCCGCAGCACCGAGTAGCCGAGGTCGCGGTCCTTGCCGATGATGTTGGTGAAGGTGTGGTGCAGGTAGTTGTGGCTGTGCTTCCAGTCCTCGGCGGGTGTGACGTTGTCCCAGTCCCAGGTGGTGGAGTGGATCTCCGGGTCGCGCATCCAGTCCCACTGGCCGTGCAGGATGTTGTGGCCCAGCTCCATGTTCTCGAGCACCTTGGCGGTCGCGAGCATCGTGGTGCCGGCCAGCCAGGCCGGTGGGAACAGGCTCGCGAGCAGGGTCACCCTGGCGGCGGTCTCGAGCTGGCGGTGGACCTTCACGACCTTGCGGATGTAGGCCGCGTCCGACGCGCCGCGGGAGGCCAGCACGTCGTCGCGGATCGCGTCGAGCTCCTGGCCGATGGCTTCGAGGTCGGCGTCGGTGAGGTGCGCGGGGATCGCCATGAGGGCTCCTTCTCGCAGAGGGTCAGAGGGTCAGCCGTGCAGGGGGGGTCAGACGTCGAGCGAGCAGTCGCCCGCGGGGGTGGAGATGCAGGTCTGGACGAGGTCGCCGGGTTCGCCGTGCACCGCGCCGGTGCGCACGTCGCGCACCTGGCCCGACAGCAGGGGGAGGACGCAGCGAAAGCAGATCCCCATCCGGCAACCGCTGGGCATGAGGACGCCGGCCGTTTCGCCGGCTTTGAGCAGGGTCGTGTCGGACTGCGCCTCGACGCCGCTGCGGGCGAAGGAGACCAGGCCGCTCGACCCGCCGCCGACCTGGGGCGGGGTGAACCGCTCGACGTGCAGCCGGTCGGTGAGGCCCGCCTCGGCCCAGTGCGCTTCGACCGCCTCGAGCAGGCCGGCGGGTCCGCAGACCCAGGTCTCGCGGGTGCGCCAGTCGGGCACCAGCTCCTCGAGGGCACCCATCATGAGCCGGCCCTCGCTCTCGGTGTGCCGTTCTACCAGCCGGTACGCCGGGTAGGTGCCGTCCAGACGACGCAGCTCGGGTCCGAAGATGACGTCCTCGGGCATCCGGGCGGAGTGCACGTGCGTGAGGTCGGGCAGCGGTCCCTTGCCGAGCAGGCCGCGCAACATGCCCATCGCCGGGGTGACCCCGGAACCGGCGGTGAGGAACAGCGCCGGCCGGTGGCCGTGCCAGGTGAAGTCGCCCTCGGCGGGGCGCAGCCGGACGACGGAGCCGACCGGCGTATCGCTCAGCAGGTGGTGCGACACCAGGCCGAGTCCCTTGACGGTGATGGTGATCCGGTCGGGGGAGGTGAGGGAGTAGGTCCGCCAGTGCCGGACGCCGTCGATGTCCACGCCGACGCCGACGTACTGGCCGGGCAGGTGGCCGGGCCAGCCGCGGCTGGGCATCAGGACGAGGGTCGCTGCCCCGGCGGCCTCGCGGGTG
>JANOTZ010000433.1:0-9347 GCA_031416735.1 Frankiales bacterium | reverse complement strand
CGGGCTTCGGTCTATCCCGGCGGTTGGACCGATTACCAGAGTCAACGGGTGGTTTCCGGCGGCACGCTGACGGCGGATAACTCTGGCAAATCAGGGGGTTTCGGCGCACAAGTGAAGATGACCGCCGCTCCCACTCTGGTCGTGCACCGTGACGCGACGGTGCTCGCGAACGCGGTGGCGGCTCGCCTCCTCACCCGGCTCGTCGATGCCCAAACCTATGGCGGTACGGCGTCGCTGGTGCTCACGGGAGGGCGGATCGGGGTCGCTGCGCTGGAGTCGCTGCGTGCCTCCCCGGCCCGGGCGGCCGTGCGCTGGCGCGCTGTCGACATCTGGTGGGGCGACGAGCGGTACGTCGCCCCGGACGACCCGGAGCGCAACGAGCTGCAGGCCCGCCGGGCGCTGCTCGACGCGGTCGATGTTGACCCGGCGCGGGTGCACCCGATGGGTTGTCTCGGCGGTCCCGACGGCGGCGATGTCGATGCCGCAGCCGCCCGCTATGCCGCCGAGCTGGCGGCCGCCGCCCCGGGCAGCGCCATCGTCCCGGCCTTCGACGTCCTGCTGCTCGGCATGGGCCCGGACGGCCACACCGCCTCGATCTTCCCCGAGTCCCCCGCCGCGTACGACGAACGGACCGTCCTCGGCGTGCACGGCTGCCCTAAGCCCCCGTCGACGCGGATCTCGCTGGGGTTCGCCGCCCTCACCGCCGCCCGCGAGGTGTGGATGGTGGTCTCCGGGGAGGACAAGGCCGCCGCCGTGGCGCTGGCGCTGTCCGGTGCCGGCCAGGTGCAGGTGCCTGCGGTCGGGGCGCAGGGCAGGCAGCAGACACTGTGGCTGCTGGACGAGGCCGCGGCCTCCCGGCTGCCCCGCGGCCTACGCCGCCTCTAGCTGTTCTTGCTTCGCGCGGCCGCTGCGCGGCGGTGCTTGTGCGGCGCGGGTCCTACTTGGCGCGGAGCTTGGCGAGGGCCTCGGCGAGGATCGCTTCGCCGTCCTCCTGGTTGCGCCGCTCGCGCACGTAGGCCAGGTGGGTTTTGTACGGCTCGGTCTTCGGCGGGCTCGGCGGCGCGTCCTTGTCACGGCCGGCCGGGTAGCCGCAGCGCGGGCAGTCCCAGGTCTCGGGCAGCGCCGCCTCTTCCGCGAACGAGGGTCGGGTCTCGTGCTTGTTGGCGCACCAGAAGGAGACGCGTCGTCGGGGTGCGGACTCGCCGCGCTCCGACTCCCCCATCGGGCCAGCACCTACTCGGCTGCCCCGGATCGCGTTGCCGCCTGCCACGTCATCTCCCTGGTGCTCGTCGTCGCGCTGACCCGCAGTCTATGTCCTGCCGAGGCGAACTAGGCCGTCTTGAGCAGCAAACCCAGAGCCACGATGCAGGTCGACCAGATGAGCCCGCAGATGACGGTGAGTCGGTCGAGGTTCTTCTCGACGACGGCGCTGCCACCCAGCGAGGACGACACGCCACCCCCGAACATGTTGGACAGGCCGCCGCCCTTGCCCTTGTGGAGCAGGACGAGAACGATCATGCCCAGGCTGGCCATGAGCAGGATGATCGACAAAGCGGTGATCACGAAAACACTCCGGTGGTGGGACGGTTAGGCGAGCCGGACGCGGGAGTCCAGCAGCGCATAGGCGATGTCGACGAGGATGTTGGCCACGACGATGAAGAACGCTGCCAACAGAACGGTACCGAAGATGACCGGGAGGTCACCGACGAACACCGCCTGGATGGCTGCCTGGCCGACGCCACCGAGCCCGAAGACGGCCTCGGTGACGATCGCGCCGCCGAGCAGGCCACCCACGTCGATCCCGAGCAGCGTCACCACTGGGGTGAGGGCGCTGCGCAGCCCGTGCCGGTAGGTCACTCGCCGCTCGGACAGGCCCTTGGCGCGGGCGGTGCGGATGTAGTCCTCACCGAGCACTTCGAGCAGCGACCCACGCGTGATCCTGGAGTAGGAAGCGGCGCTGACGAGAGCCAGCGTGAACCACGGCAGGATCAGGTGCCTCGCCCATTCCAGGGGGTTCTCCTTCAGCGGGATGTAACCGCTGCCTGGGAAGAAGTCGATGTTGAGCTTGGTGCGGAAGATGTAGAAGAACACGTACGACAGCAGCAGACCCAACACGAAGGTCGGCATCGAGAGTCCACCGAGCGCGAACACGGTGGCCCCCCTATCTCGTAGGCTCCGAGGCTTGGTTGCCGCCAGGATCCCGATGGGGATGCCGATGAGCAGCCAGACGACCGCCGCCCCCAAGGCGAGTGAGGCCGTGATCGGCAACCGGTCCTGCAGCGTCTTCCGAACGGGCTCCTCGTTGCGGAAGCTGTAGCCCAGGTCGCCCTTGAGCAGTCGACCCATGTACAGGGCGTACTGCTGGGGCACCGGCTTGTCGAGCCCGTACTTCTCCTTGGCCTGCTGAATCTGCTCAGGCCGCGGGTTCTTGCCGACGAAGTTCGCGGCCGGGTCGCCGGGGGCGACCACGAAGAACAGCACGAAGACGGCGACGCTGATGATGAACAGCACGAGCACCCCGAACAGGGCTCGGCGGATGATGAAGCGACCCATGGTGTGGTGACCCTCTCCGGTTCTACTTGCGGGCCAGGACGCGGGCGGCGCGCGGATCGAGCGCGTCACGCAGCCCGTCGCCGAGCAGGTTGAAGGCCAAGGTGGTGACGAAGAGCGCCAGTGACGGGAAGAGCAGGAAGGTCGGCAGCTGCTCGTAGTAACTCACCGAGTCGGTGATCATGTTGCCCCAGGTCGGTGTCGGTGGGACGACGCCCATCCCGAGGAACGACAGGGTCGCCTCGAAGACGATCGCGGTCGGGATGAGCAGGGTGGCGTAGACGATCACCGGGGCGATCAGGTTGGGCAGCACGTCGATCGCCATGATGCGGATGTCGCCGGCACCGAGCGAACGGGCCGCCTCGATGTACTCCTTCTCCCTGATGCTGAGCACCTGACCACGCACGATCCGGCCGACGCTCGCCCACGTGAAGAAGGCGATGACGAAGATGCTGATCTTCAGGCTGGGCTGGTAGACCGAGACGAGGGAGATCGCGAACAGCAGGAAGGGGAAGGACAGGAAGACATCCATCGTGCGCGACAAGATGGTGTCGACCGCCCCGCCGAGGTAACCGGCGGCCGTGCCGACGGTGACCCCGATGGTGACGGCGATCGAGGTGGCGGCAACACCCACCAACAGCGACACCCGGGTGCCGTGGATGATGCGCGACAGGATGTCGCGCCCCAGGCTGTCCGTGCCGAGCCAGAACGTCCCGTTGGGGCCGAACGGGAGCCCGTTCGACTGCAGGCCGTTGGGTTCGTCGCGGTACTGCACGTTCGGCGCGTGGCCGATCAGCTTGTCGGTGATCAGGCTGGCGAAGACCGCGATCAGGATCAGCGCAAAGATCACGCCCAGCGAGATCATCGAGACGCGGTCCTTCTTCAACCGGGCCCAGGCCAGCTGGAGCGGAGCGCGGCCTTCGATCTTCTTGTCGGGCGCCGCCGAGGCGGGCGCGGCGCTGGGTGCGGCGTGGACTCCCAGCTCGTCAGGGGTGTTCAGGGGGATCACGGACGGTCCTCTCGGGCGAGGGTTCGGAGCACGGGCACCGGCACGACGATCACGCCTTGCTCGACGGCTGAAGGGCTGTGGGGGCGACCCCGGGCTGCTCGATGCCGGGCACCGCGTTCGCAAGGTTCTCACCGTCGGCGACCGGGAAGTGGCAGGCCTTGTCGTGCGTCGCCGCATCGTTGAAGGCGGACTCGAGCGGCGGCATGTGGTCGACGCAGATCGCCTGGGCCTTCGGGCACCGAGGGTGGAAGGGACAGCCGCTCGGCGGGTTGACGGGCGACGGGACGTCGCCGCGCAGGATGATGCGCTGCCGGGTGTCCGACCGGTCCGGGTCAGGAACCGGGACCGCCGAGAGCAGCGCGTTGGTGTACGGGTGCCGCGGGTGCTGAAAGATCTCGTCCACCGGGGCGATCTCGACGATCTTGCCGAGGTACATCACGGCGACCCGGTCGCTCACGTGGCGCACGACCGACAAATCGTGGGCGATGAAGATGTAGGTGAGCCCGAACTCCTTCTGGAGGTCATCGAGCAGGTTGATGACCTGGGCCTGGATCGACACGTCCAGCGCCGAGACCGGCTCGTCGCAGACGATCAGCTTGGGACGCAGGGCCAGTGCCCGCGCGACGCCGATGCGCTGCCGCTGGCCACCGGAGAACTCGGCCGGGAAGCGGTTGTAGTGCTCAGGGTTGAGGCCCACCACCTCCATGAGCTCCTGGACCTGCTTCTTGCGCACGTCGCCCTTGGAGATCTCGTGGATGTCGTAGGGGTCGCCGATGATCGAACCGACACGACGCCGCGGGTTGAGCGAGCCGTAGGGGTCCTGGAAGATCATCTGGATGTCGCGGCGGTAGGGACGCATCGCCCGGCGCGGCAGGTTGGTGATGTCCTGCCCGTCGAACAGGACGCGTCCACCGGTCAGCGGGTGGAGACCAGTGATCACGCGTGCCAGGGTCGACTTGCCGCAGCCGGTCTCCCCGACCAGGCCCAGGGTCTCCCCGGACCGGACCTCGAGGTCCACGCCGTCGACCGCGTGGACGCGACCGACCTCCTTCTGGAACAAGATGCCCTGCTTGATCGGGAAGTGCTTGACCGCACCCTCGACCTTCAGCAGCACCTCGCCGGGCTTGGTGTTGATCGTCCGTCCCGCGTGGTCGACGGTGGGACCGGCGCCGCTCATCAGGTGTCCTTCCGGGTACGGGGGGAAGCAGCGCGCTTCTTGGGGGCCGCCGCAGTAGTCGCGGTGGCCGCCAGCTTGCCGCTGCGGCGCGCCTCAGCGCTCTTGACGCGCTCCGCGTCGACGTCGTCGCCGATGCCCACCTCGTTGTCGGGCAGCCAGCAGGCCGACCGATGGGTGGGGCTACCGGCAGCGGGCCGGAGCGGCGGGACCTCGGTGAGGCACTGGTCCATCGCGAAGGGGCAGCGGGGGTGGAACGAGCAGCCGCTCGGCAGGTTGATCAGCGACGGGGGCTGGCCCTGGATCGGCTTGAGCCGACCGCGGGCGCCCTCGGAGCTGGGGATCGACTCGATGAGGCCCTTGGTGTACGGGTGGTGCGGCCGGTAGTAGAGCGTGCGCCGGTCGGCGAACTCCACCGGCTTGCCGGCGTACATCACCATCACGTCGTCGGCGATGTCAGCCACCACCCCGAGGTCGTGGGTGATCATGATGACGGCGGTGTTGAACTCCGCCTGCAGCCGCTGGATCAGGTCGATGATCTGCGCCTGGACCGTCACGTCGAGCGCCGTCGTGGGCTCGTCGGCGATCAGCAGTCTGGGGTTGAGCGCCAGGGCCATCGCGATCATCGCGCGCTGCCGCATGCCACCGGAGAACTGGTGCGGGTAGTCCTCGACGCGCCGATCAGGCTGCGGGATGCCCACCAGACCGAGCAGGTCCACGGCGCGCTTGGCCGCGTCCTTCTTGCTCACGTCCTCGTGCGCCTGGATCATCTCGATGATCTGCCAGCCCACGCGGTAATGCGGGTGCAGGCTGGACAGCGGGTCCTGGAAGATCATGCCGATCTGGGCACCGCGGACCGAGCGCAGCTCGTGCTCGGACATGGTGAGCAGGTCCTGGCCCTCGAACATGGCCGTGCCCTCGATGTGGGCGCCACGGGTGAGCCCCATGATCGTCTGGGTGCTCACGCTCTTGCCTGAGCCTGACTCGCCGACGATGCCGAGTGTCTGCCCAGGGTCGATCGAGAACGACAATCCCTGCACGGCCCTGACGAGACCATCCTCAGTCGGGAACGAGACCTTGAGATCCGTAACTTCGAGCAGGGACATTTCACCTCGTGGGATGTCGGGGCGTTCAGGTAGCCGTGGGGCCTGGCGGGACGAGTGTCGCTCGTCTCACAAGCAGGGCCGCGGGAGAGTCTGGCACATCCAGAGACGGCCCCTGGTAGGACCCTCGACGGCGATGCGTGCGTGTCCGATATGTCTTGCTTCGTGCCTCATGCGTCTTCGCTCCTGCGTGGAGCCAGAACGAGGCCCGCCCCCGATAGGGAGGCGGGCCTCGTCCCTTCAGCCGTTCAGATGGTGCTCACCAGGGCGCAGGGCCCCGTCTTCGGAACTACTTGATGAAGACGTTGGTGATGTCAGCGTTGTTGGAGAACGGGAAGTAGATCCAGTTGCCCACGCGCGGACCGTAGTAGTACGGGGTCTTGCCGGTGGCCACGGGCACCCAGGGGGCGTCGGCCATCGTCTTGACGTCGGCCTCGTGCCAGAGGTCGGCAGCCTTCTTCTGGTCGCTCTCGGCCAGCGCCTTGTCGATCAGCGTGTTGACCTCAGGGCTGTTGTAGCAGTTGTAGTTCGTCGAGCCCTCGCCGCACTGACGGCCGTCGAGGAGCGGGACGAAGAACGACCGTGCCGCGTTGCCGGCCCAGTCCGGGTTCCAACCGGGGCCTGCGAGGTCCCAGTCGCCGGACTTGGTGGCAGACGGCTTCTGCAGGTGCTGGGTGTAGAAGTCGGCCGGCGGAACCTGCTTGAGCTTCAGGGTGATGCCGGACTTCTTCAGGTCAGCCTGGACCGTCTGGGCGATGAGCGGGGACTTGCCCTTGTTGCGGTACAGGTAGATGAGCTCAAGACCGTTCGGGAAGCCAGCCTCGGCAAGGAGCGCCTTGGCCTTGGCCGGGTCGCCGGCGCTGTCGGGCGTGGCGTACGGGTCCAGCTCCTTGTAGCCCAGGATCGGGGGGGTCAGGATCTGGCCGAGCGGCTTGTACAGGTCAGGACCACCGAGAACCTGGATGATGTTCTTCTTGTTCACGGCGTAGTTCAGGGCCTGGCGCACCTTGAGGTTCTTGAGAGCACCCTTGGCGTTCGGCGACTGAATGTTGATCGTGATGTACGGGTTGGTCGAGCCGTTGTCCTTGAGCTGCAGCTTCGGGTCCTTCAGGGCCTTCAGGCTGGGGATCTCGGCGGTCGGAACCGTCGTGTCCCAGGCGAGGTCGGCGGTGCCGACCTTGAGCTCCTTGAACACCGGGCCCTCGTCGGAACCCTGCTTGATGGAGATGGCGTCGACGTTGGCCGCGCGCAGCTTGTCCGTCTTGCTGTCCCACGCGGGGTTGCGGACGAGCTCGATGCCCTTGTCAGCGACGTACTTGGCGACCTTGTAGGGGCCGCTGGAGACGAAGTGCTGGCGGAAGTCGGGCGAGTCCGGCAGGTAGGCCAGGTGCTCGACCGGCGCCGGCGAGGCGAAGGGCAGCGCGAGGATGTTGAGGAAGTCACCAGCGGGCTGGACAAGGGTGATGGTGACCTTGTTGCCGTCGGCCTTGATGCCGGAGATCTCGTTGGCGGCGATGAACGCCTTGATGCCCGCGACGGTGCCAGGAGCCTTCGCGAACTTGTCGCAGAACTCCTTCATGCCCTCGATGACGCCGCTGAAGTAGCCCATCGCACCGGTCGGCTGGACCGGGTTGCAGAGGCGCTTGAAGCCGAGCACGGAGTCGGCACCGGTCACCTGACGCGCGGGAGTGGTGTCCCACTTCACGCCGTCCTTGATGGTGAACTCGTAGGTCTTGCCACCGTTGGTCGGCGTCGGGATCGACTCGACCATGTCCGGGACCGGCGTGTTGGCCTTGGTCTCGTCGGCGCTGTTGGGGTAGCTGACGAGCTGACGCGAGATGCCGCGCAGCAGCGTGTAGCTGACGGTGTAGTAGGCGCTGACCGTGTCCATGTGGTCGATGTCGCCGGCGCCCAGCATCTTCAGGGTGCCGCCCTTCTTGACACCCTCCGTCTTGGTTCCGGTGTCACTGTCCCCACCGCACGCGGTGGCTGTGAGCGCCACCCCGGCCACCAGGGCCACAGTAACGAGCCCTCTCCGGTTCTTCAGCAAAGCTCCACCTCTCAGGGCGCACCCGCGCCCAACGGACATGGCCGACCAGGGTTCACCCGAGCGGCACTGCGACGAAGTCATGTGACACCGCCGAGGCCGGACAGTAGTCAGGTGCCGGACCCGGTGGAAGCACCCGCGCCAAGCCGCATCCGGATCGTGATTGATCTGTGACAGGCGCCACACGGTGGGGTCAGGCCTGGGAGAGGGCGGGGAAGCGCACGATCTTGGCGAACTCCTCCGCCTCGAGCGACGCGCCGCCCACCAGGGCACCGTCCACGTCGGGCTGAGCCATGATGTCGGCCACGTTGGAGGACTTCACCGAACCGCCGTACAGGATCCGGATGGTGTCGGCGAGGCCGCTGCCGGCGATGGTGGCCAGGGTGGCGCGGAGCGCGGCGCACACCTCCTGGGCGTCCTCGGGGGTGGCGACCTCACCCGTCCCGATGGCCCAGACCGGCTCGTAGGCCACCACGAGGGTGCGGAGCACCGCCTCAGGCACGTCGACGAGCGCGGCGGCGAGCTGCGCGACGCAGTGCGCCACGTGGGTGCCGGCCTGACGCACGTCCAGGCCCTCCCCGACGCACAGGATCGGGACGAGGCCGTGCCGCCCAGCGGCGAGCACCTTGGCGCGCACCACCTCGTCGGACTCGGCGTGGTCGGTGCGCCGCTCGGAGTGACCGACCGCCACGTAGGTGCACCCGAGCTTGGCGAGCATCGCGCCGCTGGTGTCCCCGGTGTGCGCGCCCGCATCGAACGGGGACAGGTCCTGTCCGCCGTACCCGATGCGCAGCCGGTCGCCGTCCACCATGGTCTGGACGCTGCGCAGGTCCACGAAGGGCGGCAGCACGACGCACTCGACGGCGTCGTGGTCCTTGTCGGACAGGCTGAACGCGAGCTTCTGGACGAGCGCGATGGCCTCGAGGTGGTTGAGGTTCATCTTCCAGTTGCCGGCCATGAGCGGCTTGCGGGTCATGTCGGGTCCTCAAGAACGGCGAGCCCGGGGAGGGTCTTGCCCTCGAGGTGCTCCAGGGACGCCCCTCCCCCGGTGCTGATGTGGGTGAAGCGGGACTCATCAATTCCCAGGGCGCGTACGGCGGCAGCGCTGTCCCCGCCTCCCACCACGGTGAGTCCCGCGACGGAGGCGACCGCCTCGGCGACCCCGCGGGTGCCCTCGGCGTAGGGGGCGAGCTCGAAGACGCCCATCGGGCCGTTCCAGAAGACCGTCTTGGCCCCCTCGAGCGCCTCGGCGAAGAGCTCGACGCTGCGCGGGCCGATGTCGAGGCCCATCCGGTCGGACGGGATCGCGGTGGCGTCGACGACGTCGTGGTCGGCGTCCGCGCTGAAGGCGGTCGCCGCGACCACGTCGACGGGCAGCACGATCTTGCCGCTCTCGAGCAGGGCGCGGCACTGGTCGAGCATCTGCTCCTCGAGCAGGCTCCCGCCCACGTCGTGGCCCTGGGC
>JANOTZ010000432.1:0-10043 GCA_031416735.1 Frankiales bacterium | reverse complement strand
ACCGACGCGAAGGCCTCGTTGCACTCGAAGAGGTCGATGTCGGAGATCGACATCCCGGCCTTCTTGAGCACCGCGGTGGTCGCGTCGACGGGACCGTCGAGGTGGTAGTACGGGTCGGAGCCGACGTTGACACGGGCCTTGATGCGGGCCCGTGGCCGGATGCCCGCGGCGGCTGCGCGGTCACGGGTCATCCACAGCACAGCCGCGGCGCCGTCGGAGATCTGCGAGGAGTTGCCGGCGGTGTGCATGCCGTCGGGGAGGACCGCCTTGAGGCCGGCGAGCGCCTCGCGGGTGGTGGCCCGCAGCCCGCCGTCGCGGTCGACGATCTGGGTGCCGACGACGTTGCCCTCGGCGTCGTAGGCCGGGGCCTCCATCGCGAAGACCTCGCGGTCGAAGCGGCCCTCGGCCCAGGCGACAGCGGCCTTGCTCTGGCTGAGGAAGCCGAGCTCGTCGACGTCGGTGCGGGTGATGCCACGCAGCTTCGCGATGCGCTCGGCGGCCTCGAACTGGTTGGGCATGTCGAGGTCCCAGTCGGCGTCGTGCGACGTCCCGGGGCCGTTGATGACGTTGGCCCCGAGCGGCACCCGGCTCATGGCCTCGACGCCGCACCCCAGGCCGACCTCGATCGCCCCGGACAGGATCAGGCCCTCGATCATCATGTTGGCCTGCATGGCCGAACCGCACTGGCAGTCGACCGTCGTGGTCCCCGTCTGCCACGGCAGCCCGGCGCCGAGCCAGGCGTTGCGCGTCACGCTGGAGCCCTGCTCGCCGGCCTGGGTGACGCAGCCGCCGATGGCCTGCTCGACGTCGGAGGCGCTGATGCCCGCCCGCTTGATGACCTCGACCTGGGCCGCTCCCAGGAGCTTCGTGGCGTGCAGCCCGGCCAGCTGCCCGTTGCGCCTGCCGATGGGCGTGCGGGTGGCTTCGACGATGACGGGCTCGGGCATCAGGTCTCCTCGTTCGCGCGGTGGTCGCAGAGTAGAACGTGTTCTTGTCCGGAGACAAGCGTGGCTGGCCGAAAAACTAGAACACGTTCTTGACGGGGTGGGAACCGGCTGGTTACGGTCCCGTCACCGCACTTCGACGAGGAGATTCGTGACCGACACCGCTGCGCTGCTCGAGGAGGCCCGATCCTTGCTCGGCGCCGAGCCCGGCCCGCTGCGGGTCGGGCGCGATCCGGTCAACCTGCCGATGGTCCACCACTGGTGCCAGGCGCTCGACGACCGCAACCCGGCCTACCTCGACGAGGAGCTCGCCGCCGCGACCCGCGGACACCTCATCGCACCTCCCGGCATGCTCCAGACCTGGGTGATGGACGCCCCCCGCGACGGCGTCGGACCGAACGACGAGCTCCTGCGGCGTCTCGACGCGGCCGGTTACACCAGCGTCGTTGCGGTCAACTACGAGCACGACTACCTCCGCGAGCTGCGGCACGGCGAGCGCATCAGCGTCCGTTCGGTGGCCGAGGACCTGTCGGAGGAGAAGCACACCGCGCTCGGCGCCGGCGTCTTCACGACCGTCAAGCACGAATACCTGACGGACGACGGTGAGGTCGTCGGCATCGGCCGGATGCGGCTGCTGAAGTTCAAGCCCCCGGGGCAGGAGTCGAAGGCCTCCGCGCCGGCGGCCGACCTCGGCGTCCGGCCGGCAGCGCCCGTCGGGCGCGACAACGCGTTCTTCTGGGAAGGTGTGGAGGCTGGCGAGCTGCGCCTGCAGACGTGCAACGCCTGCAGCCACATCGCCCACCCGCCGCAGCCGCTCTGCGCCTTCTGCGGCGCCGATGACCGGGGGTACGTCGTCTCGACCGGCCGGGGGGTCGTCTACAGCCACGTCACCCACCACTACCCGCCGCTGCCCGGTGTCGAGCGGCCGCACACGGTGTTGCTCGTCGAGCTCGAGGAGGGCGTCCGGCTGGTCAGCGAGTGGGCGTCGGACGTGGCGATTTCCGACGTGCGCATCGGGCAGCCGGTGCAGGTCGCCTTCACCACGGTCCCCGGCGGCGCTCTGCGGCCCACCTTCCGCCCGGTTGCGGAGATCTCGTGACCACCCCGGAGGTCGGGCAGCAGCTGCCCGAGCTGGTCATCGAGGCGAGCGTCCGCAACATCGTCGCGACGGCCATCGCCTCCCGCGACTACCAGGACGTGCACCACGACATCGCCTCGGCGCAGGCGCGTGGGAGCCAGACCATCTTCACCAACATCCTCACCAGCAACGGCTATGTCCTGAAGTACGTCACCGACTTCTTCGGCCCGCTCACCGTCGTGAAGACCTCGAAGATCCGCCTGGGTGTCCCCAACTACGCCGGCGACACCATGACGATGCGCGGCGCGGTCTCCTCGGTCGACGGCAACCGGGTCGAGGTCGCCGTCCGCGGCACGAACTCGCTCGGGGACCACGTCACCGGCACCGTGGCGGTGGAGCTCCCATGAGCCGCTCATTCGCCAGGCAGACGGCGATCGTGGGCATCGGCGCCACCGAGTTCTCCAAGAACAGCGGGCGTTCTGAGCTCCAGCTCGCCGGCGAGGCCGTCCTCGCGGCCATCGCCGACGCGGGTCTGACGCCCGCCGAGGTGGACGGTCTGACCACCTTCACGATGGAGACCAACTCCGAGATCGAGGTGGCCCGCACGGCCGGCCTCGGCGACCTCACCTTCTTCTCCAAGATCGGGTACGGCGGTGGCGCGGCCTGCGCGACCGTGCAGCAGGCCGCCATTGCCGTGGCCACCGGCGTTGCGGACACCGTCGTCTGTTATCGCGCCTTCAACGAGAGGTCCGGGCACCGGTTCGGCTCCGGTGCCTCCCGCAGCGAGCCGACGGCCGAGGGCATCGCGATGGGCTGGGTCTCGAGCTTCGGTCTCATGACGCCTGCCTCCTGGGTGGCGATGTTCGCCCAGCGCTACATGCACGAGTACGGCGCGACGTCGGCCGACTTCGGCCTGGTGAGCGTGGCGGACCGCAAGCACGCCGCCACCAACCCGAAGGCCTGGTTCTACGAGCAGCCCATCACCTTGGAGGACCACCAGAACAGCCGGTGGATCGTCGAGCCGTTGCACCTGCTCGACTGCTGCCAGGAGACCGACGGGGGCCAGGCGCTCGTCGTCACCACCGTCGAGCGGGCCCGTGACCTCGCGCACGCACCGGCCGTCGTGGCCGGTGCCGCGCAGGGCTCCGCGGTCGGGCAGCAGAGCATGGTCAGCTACTACCGCGACGACATCGCCGGGCTCCCCGAGATGGGCCTGGTCGCCAAGCAGCTCTGGGAGCAGTCCGGCCTGACTCCGGAGGACATCCAGACTGCGGTCATCTACGACCACTTCACGCCCTTTGTCCTGCAGCAGCTGGAGGAATTCGGCTTCTGCAAGCGCGGCGAGGCCAAGGACTTCATCGCCGGGGGAGCCATCGAGCTCGGTGGTCGGCTGCCGATCAACACGCACGGCGGCCAGCTCGGTGAGGCCTATTTGCACGGCATGAACGGCATCGCCGAAGGAGTGCGGCAGGTCCGCCGCACCGCGGTGAACCAGGTCCCCGACGTGGAGAACGTCCTCGTCACCGCCGGCACCGGCGTCCCCACCAGCGGCCTCGTGCTGTCGGTCGACAGGTAAAGGAAGTCCCACCATGCGCACCCCACTGTCCGACGAGTTCGGCATCGACCTGGCGCTCTTCGCGTTCAGCTACATGCCGGACGTCGTCGTCGAGGTCTGCAAGGCCGGCGGCATGGGTGTCCTCGGTGCGGTCCGGTTCACCCCGGACGAGCTCTCCGAGGCGCTCGACTACATCGAGGCGCGGATCGGCGGTCGCCCCTACGGCGTCGACATCGTCATGCCGGCCAAGACCGAGGCCGTGGCCGGTATGGACATCAGCGAGATGCACGACATGCTCGAGAAAATGATCCCGCAGGAGCACCGCGACTTCGTCGAGCGGGTGCTCGACCAGCACAACGTCCCGAAGCTCCCAGCCGACGCCGAGCACGGCCGGGACCTACTCAGCTGGACTGACACCGAGGCCCGCCAGCAGGTCGAGCGGGCGCTGGCACGCGCGGACGTGAAGATCCTCGTCAACGCCCTCGGCCCGCCGCCGAAGGACGTCGTCGACCAGGCCCACGAGGCAGGCGTCAAGGTCGCAGCCCTCGTCGGCCGCAAGGACCACGCCCTCAAGCAGCTTGCCAACGGCGTGGACATCATCGTCGCGCAGGGCACCGAGGCGGGTGGCCACAGCGGCGAGATCGCCACCATGGTGCTGGTCCCCGAGGTCGTCGACGCAGTCGGTGGCGCCCCGGTGCTCGCGGCCGGTGGGATCGGCAGCGGCCGCCAGGTGGCGGCGGCGCTTTCCCTTGGTGCGCAGGGGGTCTGGACCGGCTCGATGTGGCTCAACACCGCGGAGTGCGCCCAGCCCGACCTGATGTACAAGAAGTTCCACGAGGCCACCTCCAGCGACGCGGTCCGCTCCCGGGCCTACACCGGCAAGCCCGCCCGCCAGCTGCGGACCGCCTGGACCGAGGCCTGGGACAACCCGGACAACCCGGCACCGCTCGGCATGCCGCTGCAGTACATGCTCAACGCCGACGCTCAGGACCGGATCCGTCGGTCCGGCAACGTCGAGCTCGCGGGCACGCCCATCGGGCAGCTCGTCGGGTCGTTCACCGAAGTCCGGACCGTGGCAGAAGTCATCGCCACGATGAAGGATGACTACGAACGGACCGTGGCCGCTCTGCCCCGACTGTCCACCACTCACCATGTCTGACCCCCAGGAGACCCCCATGACCGCACCCGTTGCCAAGACGGACCGGCCGCGCTGCCCGGTCGACATCGACCTCATCGACGCGGGCACCTTCGCCGACGGGCTGCCGCTCGAGCAGTTCGCGGTGATGCGTGATGCCGCCCCGGTGTTCTGGCACGAACAGCCCGGCTCCTGGGGTGAGGGCTTCTGGGTCGTGACCCGGCACGCCGACGTGCAGGAGGTGTCCCGCACCCCGGAGGTCTTCTCCTCCTACGAGCGCGGCGCGCTGCTGCACACCGGTGCCGAGCAGGACGAGGACCAGGCGCTCGAGATGACCCGGATGCTCATGCTCAACATGGACCCGCCGGAGCACAGCCAGTACCGCAACATCGTGCAGCGGGCCTTCACGCCCCGCGTGATCAAGGCGCTGGAGCCGCGGCTGCAGGAGTTCGCCGCAGACATCGTGGACCGGGCCATCGCCAAGGGCGAGGGTGACTTCGTCAAGGACGTCGCAGCGGAGCTCCCGCTGCTGGCCATCTGCGAGCTCCTCGGGGTGCCCGCGGCGGACCGCGGCATCATCTTCGACCTGTCCAACCGGCTGATCGGGTTCGACGACCCCGAGTTCCGCACCACACCGGACGACGCGATGATCGCCTCGACGGAGATGTACATGTATGCCGACAGCATTGCCGCGGCCCGCCGCGAGTGCCCGGCCGACGACATCGCCACCAAGCTGCTGAAGGCGGAGGTCGACGGCGGCGCCTTGACCCAGGAGCAGTTCGACGTCTTCTTCCTGCTGCTGTCGGTGGCCGGCAACGAGACGACCCGCAACTCCATCACCCACGGGATGCAGGCGTTCTTCGACCACCCCGACCAGTGGGAGATCTTCAAGAAGGACCGGCCGCTCGAGACGGCAACCGAGGAGATCATCCGCTGGGCGACCCCGGTCATCCAGTTCCAGCGCACAGCACTGTCGGACTACCAGCTCGGCGGCCAGACCATCGGCAAGGGCGACCGGGTGGCGATCTACTACTCGGCGGCCAACCGCGACGAGACGGCGCTGGACTCCCCGGACACCTTCGACATCACCCGTGAGAACAACGACCACGTCGCCTTCGGCGGTGGCGGTCCGCACTTCTGCCTCGGGGCCAACCTGGCCCGGGCCACGGTCCGGATCATGTTCAACGAGATCGCGGAGCGGATGCCGGACATCACCCCGCTCGGTCCGCCCCGGAACCTGCGGTCGATGTTCATCAACGGCATCAAGGAGATCCCGGTCAAGTTCGTCTGACCGGTCACACCGACAGCACTTCGGACAGGGAGCACCTCGTGGGCCAGCTGGGTTTTTGGAATGTCGCCGCCGCCGATCCGGCGCGGGTCGCGTTGGTGGAGCCTGACTTCACCGAGCACACCGCCGGTGAGCTCCTGGCGTCGTGCAACCAGGTGGTGCACGCGTTGCGTTCTTTCGGGCTCGAGAAGGGCGACGTCGTCGCCATCCTGATGCCCAACTGCGCGGCGTTCCTCGAGGTGCTGCTCGCGGTGCAACAGGCCGGTTGGTATCTCGTGCCGATCAACTACCACCTGGTCGGGCCGGAGATCGCCTACATCATCAACGACTCCGAAGCGAAGGCGTTCATCACGCACGAGACCTTCGCCAAGGAGTCGCTGCGGGCCTCGGCCGAGGTGACCCTCGACCCGAAGTACCGCTTCGCCATCGGCGACGTCGAGGGTTTCCGGCCCTACAGCGAGCTCAAGGACGGACAGCCCACGACGACGCCCGAGGACCGCGCCACCGGCGGCCTCATGAACTACACCTCGGGTACCACCGGCAAGCCCAAGGGCGTGAAGCGGCCGCTGCCGCCGATCGACCCGGACATGATGGCCGAGATGGGCACCTTCCTGCACATGCTGTTCGGCATCGAGAACTTCGCCGACAACGTGCACATCACGGTCGCCCCGCTGTATCACACGGCGGTGGGCCAGTTCACCCAGAACGCCCTGCACGCAGGGCATCAGGTGGTCCTCATGGACAAGTGGACACCGGAAGGCACCCTCGAGCGGATCGCGAAGTACAAGGTCACGACCAGCCACATGGTGCCCACCATGTTCCACCGCCTGCTGCAGCTGTCGGAGGAGGAACGGGCTCGCTACGACGTGTCCTCCCTGCGTCGGGTCATCCACTCGGCGGCGCCGTGCCCGGTGCCGACCAAGCACCGGATGCTCGAGTGGTGGGGACCGACCATCTGGGAGTACTACGCCGCCACCGAGGGTGGTGGCACGGTGGCGAGCCCCGAGGACTGGCTGCGCAAGCCCGGGACGGTCGGCAACGCCTGGCCGGGCAGCGAGATCGTGGTCCTCGACGACGAAGGGAACGACCTCGGCGCGGGCGCCATCGGGACCGTCTGGATGAAGATGGGCGACCGCACCTTCGAATATCACGGAGACCCGGAGAAGACCAGGAAGTCCTGGAACGACAAGGGTTTCTTCACCGTCGGCGACGCCGGGGAGCTCGACGCGGACGGCTTCCTTTTCCTGCGCGACCGCAAGGTCGACATGATCATCGCGGGCGGAGTCAACATCTACCCGGCGGAGACGGAGTCGGTGCTGCTGCAGCACCCGAAGGTCGGCGACTGCGCCGTGTTCGGCATCCCGGTCGAGGCGATGGGCGAGCAGATCAAGGCCACGGTCCAGCCGGCCGCCGGGGTGGTCGCGGGTCCTGAGCTCGAGGCCGAGCTGATCGCCTACTGCCTGGAGAACCTCGCGAAGTACAAGGTGCCGCGGTCCATCGACTTCCTCGACGACTTCCCCCGCGACCCCAACGGCAAGGTCTACAAACGCAAGCTCCGCGACCCGTACTGGGCCGGCCGTTCGTCCCAGCTGGTCTAGGAGACCCCTTGTCTGATGTCTTGAGTGCTCCACATTCGATGGAGTTCGCCTACACGCGTTCCACCGGTCCGGTGATCGGTGCCTTCCTGACCGGCCTCCGGGACCGCAAGGTCCTGGGCGCGAAGGACAGCGCCGGCCGAGTCGTCGTACCCCCTCCCGAGTACGACGCGACGACGGCCGCCCCGATCGACGCGGCGTCCCTCGTCGAGGTCGGGCAGGAAGGGACGGTGACCAGCTGGTCGTGGAACCCCGTCCCCCGGCGGGGCAACCCCTTCGACGTGCCGTTCGCCTGGGCCCTGGTGCAGCTCGACGGTGCCGACACCTCGATCCTGCACGCGCTCGACGCGCCCCGGGAGGCCATCGCGACGGGGATGCGGGTGAAGGTGCGCTGGGCCCAGGAGACGGTCGGCTTCATCAACGACATCGCGTGCTTCGAGCCGGTCGGGAGCGTGGCCTGATGTCGGACACCTCGAGTGCGTCAGCTGAGCCGATCACCGGGATCGTCACGCCGATCCGGCTGGACTACCGCTACACCCCGGGCACTGCTGCCTCGCAGTTCCTGCGCAGCATCAAGGAGGGCAAGCTCCGCGGTCGCCGTTGCCCGTCGTGCTCCAAGGTCTACCTGCCGCCCCGCGGTGGATGCCCGATGTGCGGGGTGGAGTTCGGTGAGGAGGTGGAGGTCAAGGACACCGGCACGATGGTGACCTACGCGGTCGTCAACGTGAACTTCGCGAACCGGGCCGTCGACCTTCCCTACGTCACCGCGGAGGTCGCCTTCGACGGCTCGGACACGACCACGATGGTGCTGCTCAAGGGAGTCACCCCTGAGGAGGCCCGGATGGGCATGCGGGTCAAGGCCCACTGGCTGCCCGAGAGCGAGTGGGACTACAGCCTCGCCAACATCGACTACGTGGAGCCGCTGGATGAGCCCGATGCCGACTACGAGTCCTACCGGGAGATGGTCTAGATGAGGGACGTCGCGATCATCTCGTTCGCTCAGCATGCCTCGCGTTGCGAGGAGACCCGCAACGAGGTCGAGATCCTGCTTCCCGTCGTGCGCGAGGCGCTGGCACCGACCGGCCTGACCTCGCAGGACATGGGCTTCACCGTGTCCGGCTCGTCGGACTACCTGGCCGGTCAGTCGTTCGCCTTCGTCTCGGCGCTCGATGCGGTCGGCCCCTGGCCGCCGATCTCGGAGTCGCACGTCGAGATGGACGGAGCCTTCGCTCTCTACGAGGCGTGGGTCCGTCTGCAGCACGGGGACATCGACACCGCTCTCGTCTACGCCTTCGGCAAGAGCTCACCGGGTGACGTCGCCCGGGTGCTGTCGTTGCAGCTCGAGCCCTACGTCCTCGGACCGCTGTGGCCGGATGCGGTGAGTCTGGCTGCGCTGCAGGCCCGCGCGCTGCTCGACGGCGGATCCGTGAGCGAGAAGGACCTCGCTCGGGTCGTCGCCCGGAGCCGCCGCAACGCGCTGACCAACCCGCACGCGCAGCTCTCCGGTGACTACGACGAGGCTTCGCTGCTCGACGAGCCGCTGTATGCCGATCCGCTGCGCAGGCACGACCTCCCGCCGATCGGTGACGGGGCCGCGGTCGTCGTACTCGTTGCTGGAGACCGGGCGAGGGACCTGTGTGAGAAGCCGGTGTGGATCCGGGGCATCGACCACCGCATCGACATCCAGTCGCCAGGGGCTCGCGACCTGACGACCAGCCCCTCGACCCGGCTCGCCGGACAGAAGGCAGGGCTCACTCCGGACGTGGATATCGCCGAGCTGCACGCACCGTTCAGCCACCAGGAGCTGATCCTCATCGAGGCCCTCGGCCTGGACGAGACGCGCACCAACATCAACCCGTCCGGTGGGGCACTCGCCTCCAATCCGGTGATGGTGGCCGGCTTGGTCCGGATCGGGGAGGCCGCCACCCGGATCGCCGCGGGGGAGGGCCGCACCGCGGTGGCCCACGCCACCAGCGGCCCGCTGTTGCAGCAGAACCTGGTCTGCGTCCTGGAGGGAGACTCGTGAGCGGCAACCGCGCAGCAGTGCTCGGCACGGGGCAGACGCACCACGTCGCCGCCCGCAAGGACGTGTCGATTGCCGGACTCGTCCGTGAAGCCGCGGACCGCGCCCTGGTCGATGCCCAGCTCGAGTGGAGCGACATCGACGCCGTCGTCATCGGCAAGGCTCCCGACATGTTCGAGGGCGTGATGATGCCGGAGCTCTACCTCGCCGTGGCGCTGGGCGCCCTCGGCAAGCCGCTGATCCGGGTGCACACGGCCGGGTCCGTCGGTGGGTCCACGGCGATCGTCGCAGCTCACCTGGTGCAGGCGGGCATCCACGAGCGAGTCCTCACCGTGGCGTTCGAGAAGCAGTCGGAGAGCAACGCCATGTGGGCGCTGTCGATCCGCATCCCGGTCTCCCAGCCGCTGGTCGCGGGGGCGGGCGGC
>JANOTZ010000431.1:0-2462 GCA_031416735.1 Frankiales bacterium | reverse complement strand
CATCAGCGACTGGGGGCACGATTTCCGGCCCGACTACCGGCGGATCCGCACACTGCTCACCGAGCTGCCCGACGGGGTGCCGGTGCTCGCGACGACGGCCACGGCCAACGCCCGGGTCGTGTCTGACGTCGCGTCCCAGCTGGGCGACGACACCCTGGTGCTGCGCGGTGGTCTCGACCGGCCCTCACTGCACCTGTCGGTCGCCGTCCTGCCCGACGCGGCCCACCGGCTCGCCTGGCTGGCCGACAGCCTGGACCGGCTGCCGGGCAGCGGCATCGTCTACACCCTCACCGTCGCCGCCACCGAGGAGGTGGCCGGCTTCCTGCGGTCCCGCGGGGTCAGCGCGGTCGCCTACAGCGGCAAGAGCGACGACGCCGAGCGTCGGCAGGCCGAGGACGACCTGCTCGGCAACCGGGTCAAGGCCCTGGTCGCCACCAGCGCCCTCGGCATGGGCTTCGACAAGCCCGACCTCGGCTTCGTCATCCACCTCGGCGCACCCGCTTCCCCGATCGCCTACTACCAGCAGGTAGGCCGCGCCGGCCGTGGCGTGGACCGGGCCGAGGTCGTCCTGCTGCCCGGTCGGGAGGACGAGGCGATCTGGGCCTACTTCGCCTCGCTCGGCTTTCCCTCGGAGGAGCAGGTCCGCGCGGTGCTCGCCGCCCTGGACGGCCGCACCCTGTCGACGGCGGCCCTCGAGCCGCGGGTGGAGCTGCGGCGCACCCGGCTCGAGACGATGCTCAAGGTGCTCGACGTCGACGGTGCGGTCCGCCGGGTGCAGGGCGGCTGGACCTCGACCGGACAGGCCTGGTCCTACGACGCGGACCGCTACGCCCAGGTCGCCGCCGACCGGGCGGCCGAGCAGCAGGCGATGCGTGACTACGTCGCCACGACGGGGTGCCGGATGGAGTTCCTGCGCCACCAGCTCGACGACCCTGGCGCTGTCCCGTGCGGCCGCTGCGACCGGTGCCTCGGCACCCCCCTGTCGACGGAGGTCTCGACCGGCTCGCTGGACGCCGCCCAGGCGGCGCTCGGCCGGCCGGGCGTGGTCCTGGAGCCACGGGCCATGTGGCCGACCGCCATGAGCGAGCTCGGGGTGTCCGGCCGGATCGCGGTCGGGTCCCGGGCCGAGCCGGGGCGGGCCCTGGGCCGGCTCTCCGACATCGGCTGGGGCACCCGGCTGCGCCAGCTGCTCCAGGAGCCGGACCAGCCGCTGCCCCAGGACGTGCTCGCTGCCGTCGTACAGGTCCTTGCCGGGTGGAGCTGGGAGCAGCGTCCGGTCACCGTCGCCGCGCTGCCCTCCACCACCCGGCCGCAGCTGCTGGGGTCGCTCGCCTCCCGGCTGGCGGAGGTCGGGCGACTCCAGCTGCTCGGGACCCTCGAGCTGGTCCGTCCCACCACCGGGGGCCGCTCCAACAGCGCCCAGCGGCTGCGGGCCGTGCACGGCGCTTTCGCGGTCCCGGTGGGGTGGGAGTTCGGGGACGGCCCGGTGCTGCTGGTCGACGACCGGTCCGACACCGGCTGGACGATGACCGAGGCGACGCGGGTGCTGCGGGCGGCCGGCGCCACGTCGGTGCTGCCCCTCGTCCTGGCGCTCGACGCGTAGGTCGGTCCTCGACCTTCGTTACACGGCAGCCGGGCCGGCAGGAGCCAGCACTGCAGCGTCGACCTCGTCACCTTGACGGGGGATGAGCCGACCGGCGTTCCAGAGTCGCAGCCAGTCGGCGAACTGCTCTGGAGGCATCGGCCGGGCGATGAAGAAACCTTGTGCGTAGCCGCAGCCCATCGCCTCCAACAGATCCCAGGAGTGCTGGTCCTCCACCCCTTCGGCCACGACGTCGAGGGCGAGGTTGCGACCCAGGTCGATGATCGAACGTGTGATGACCGAGCTGTCGACGCTGTCGGTCAGGTTGGGCACGAAGCTGCGGTCGATCTTCAGCTCCTGCACCGGCATCCGGTTGAGGTTGGACAGCGACGAGTATCCGACGCCGAAGTCGTCCACCGACAGGCACACACCCAGAGCCCGCAGGTCATGCAGGACCCGGATTGCCTTCTCGGGTTCTGCCATCACCGTGCTCTCGGTGATCTCCAAAGTGAGCAGCTGGGCCGGCACCCCGGCCTCTGCGAGCAGGTCGGAGACCAGCTGGCACAGATCAGGGTCAGCCAAGCTGCGTGCCGACAGGTTGACGGCCATATTGACCTCGATTCCCTGCCTCCGCCAGGTGGCGCACCGGGTCAGCGCGAGCTGCAGAACGTGCTCGGTGAGCGGGCGCATCAACCCAGAGCGCTCCGCCAACGGGATGAACTGCTCGGGAGAGATGAGGCCATGACGCGGGTGGTTCCAGCGGGCCAGGACCTCAACGGAGCTGACGGCACCGGTGGCGAGGCATGCCTTGGGCTGGACGTGGATCGAAAGGTCACCCGCGTCCAGAGCCGTCCGCAGCTGCATCACCAACGCCAACCGC
>JANOTZ010000430.1:0-6645 GCA_031416735.1 Frankiales bacterium | reverse complement strand
CGGTTCCCGACCTGATCGTCGCCGCCACCGCCGAACTCGCAGGACTTACCGTGCTTCACCTCGACAAGGACTTCGAGCTCATCGCAGACGTCACTGGTCAGAACGTCGAGCGACTCACAACAGCCTGACAGGTGAAGAGGGGCCGGTTCTCCGCCGTGGCGAGAGCGGCACCACACGGCGAGGCACCTCACGGGTGAGGATTATCGGCATCTCTCTTGCTCGCCGACGTTCCCGCGGGAGTGTGTCCTGGAAGGAACGTGAGGACGATGTAGAAGATCGCCAGCACGGACCGTGCTGTGCCAGTGATGGAGGTAGGTCCTCCGGGTTCGCCGTGCAGGCGGAGATCCCAAACCGCCGCAGTGTCATGCCGGTCAAGAGCCGGGGTGGGAAGCGACTGCGGAGAAGGCCCGTTACATGCTCTCGGGAGCCTGCCGGCGTACGGCCTCTACGAAGTTCGGCACTTGGCACCGGTCCAGGTTGTTGAGCAGGCCTGCGAGGTCCATGGAGGGGTTGCGCAGGTCGGCCGCTTGCTCGCAGAGGACCTGAAGAACTCGGCTGGGGAACAGGTCGAGTTGGTCGAGCAGGAAGTCGTCGGGGTGGCGGGCCTCGATGGCGCGGGGCCCGAGCTGTTCGAGCGGAAAGTCCTTCAGGTTCGCCGTGACGATGGCCTGTGCGCCACCCACGATGGCGGCCGCGAGGACGTGCCGGTCGTTCTCGTCGGGGAGGTCCAGTCCGGCAGATACCTGCTCCCAGCCTGAGACCGTGGCGTCCTCGAAGGTGGCAGACATGAGCTGTGTCCGGCGTCGTACGCGGACGGGATCGATGTCGGGGTAGAGCGAGATGACGGCGTGCTCGACCTCGAGCAAGATCCGTTCGGACCAGAGGGGACGGTAGAAGCCGTCTTCGGCCAGGCGCAGCAGGGTGTCAGCGCGGTGGGGACGAGCACGTTGGCGTCGAGGACCGCCGCGTACACCTCAGGCGTGCTTCCGGCGAGCCTCGGCCAGGGCTGCGTCGAACGTCTCGGGGGGAGCGTTGTAGAGCCCGAGGTCCTGCGCGTCCTGGGCCAGCTCCCTGAGCGCCTCACGCTGCTCGGTTCGGCGCAGCTCTTGGAACGCCAGGACGTCGCTGAGCCGCAGCCGACGGTGCCGGCCAGGAGTCTCGTAGGGGATCCGGCCCGTCTCCAGGAGCTTGATGAGAGTCGGCCGGCTGACTCCGATCAGGTCCGCCGCTTGTTGTGTGGTCAGTTGTTGGCTCATGGGGGCGAACGTCACTGCCTGCCCACGTCGCATCGCGCGGACGACTTCGGCCAGCACCTGCCGCAACTCTGGCGGTAGCGGGACGGAGCTGCCTCCGACCGTGAGCGATGCCGGCGCCTGTTCCTGCAGAGCTGCCCCGAGTGCATCGAGGAGCCCGCTGTCCTGGCCGGGAAGGACGGTGGTCTCGCGCGCCATGACGTCCTCCCGGTGGGTAGAGGTTCAGTATGGCTCAATTCGCAAGAATCGCAAGTGCGTTGCCACGTGATGTTCGAGTGGTCACAGAAGTGGTCACAGAAGTGGTCACAGAAGCTCCGGACAGACCCGGTTCCCACCGGTCAGTCGCGGCTCCCGAAACGGCGCAGTTGAGCGTGAAACCGGTCGCAGGGGACCCCTCCGGCTTGCCCGGGACACCCGCCTGAGCGAGTTCACATCCCACCGCACCGCCAAATCACCTCCAACCGCTGGCGACGTGGTTCGAACGGCGTCGCTACCGCTGTGGCGGATGAAGTCCGTCCAGGCGCCGACGGCCTGCTCACAGGCAGGGTCGGGCGTGAGCGAGCAAACATGTGGCATTCACGATGGGAACGTGGCACTATGCGCCTATGGATGCCACCCTCGTTCTGGGACAGCAAGGCCGCATCGTCATCCCGGCCGAGATACGCGCAGCCCTCGGGTTAGCACCGGGCGATCACCTGCACCTGCACCTGCACCTGGACGGACATCAGCTCGTGCTTCAACGTCCGCGCGACGCCGTCGCGCAGTTGCGGCAACTCGGTGCGGCAGTCCCCGCGCACCGGTCGCTCGTCGATGAGTTGCTCGCCGAACGACGCGCCGCCGCGGCCACTGAGTGACTGTCCTGGACGCCTCCGCCGTCCTGGCACTGGTGCACAACGAGCCGGGCGCCGATCAGGTCGCCGAGGCTCTACCGGGATCGACGCTCGGCGCCGTCAACCTCGCTGAGGTCGTCGGCAAGCTCATCGATGTCGACATCACTGCGAGCCGGCTCCGGACCATGCTCACGACCGCCGGAGTCACCATCGAACCCTTCCTCGCCGGGGACGCAGAACTCGCCGGTGCCATGCGTTCGCTGCCCGGCGGACGGGCCCTCTCCCTCGGTGACCGCTGCTGCCTGGCTCTGACCGTGCGCAGCGACCCACCCGAGGTCCTCACCGGCGACAGGGTGTGGACCGAGCTCGGCCTACCCATCCGCGTCGTGCTCTTTCGCTAGCAACAACGGCCGCCACGCGCTGACCGGGACCCTCAGCGGACGGTGAAGGCTTTGTCGTCCACCGCGGCGCCCTTCCCTTCAGCGCCACCGGAAGGGTCGTCGCCCGAGATCTCCACGGAGTAGCTGCCCGCGGTGAGCTGGGCGGTGAAGGTGAACTCGCCGAACCCGCCGTCGCCGGTCCCGCCCGTGGCAAAGCCCTTCGCCACCACGGCCCCAGCACTCGACATCACCTTCCACCCGAAGTTCGCCTCGAACGACGTGCCGAATCCCGTGAACGTCACCAGGCCAGCTGGCACGGTCTGGCCTTCCTGCGGTGAGGTGACCCAGGTGTGGGCCTGCACTGCTGACAGTGCTGCCCGCCGGGTCGGCTCCCCAAGTCGCAGGACCCCCCAGGCGTCGGTCGCCTTGCCGTCGACGGTGATCCGCACCGTGGTCGCCGGCGTGCCCGCCAGCGCAGCGGCGGCGGTAGCCGTGTAGACCAGCTGCTGGACGGCGCGGTCGGCCAGGGCGCTTCCGACCTGGGTGTTGGCCAGGGCGTCGGCCGACAGGTCGACCGTGATCGCGTCACCGGTCTGGGTCACGGCGACGCGCGAGGCGGGTCGCCAGGGGGTCAGGTAGTCGGGGTCGAGCGGCCTCAGCCGGGTCATGGCGGCTACCGCCGACGCGACCGGACCGCCCGTGTCGGGGAGGTCGCGGAACTCTCGGTAGAGCGCGATCGACTTCCGCGACTCGGCAATCCAGTAGACCGGGATGCCTTTCAACGTCGCGGACGAGGTGCTCCTCGCCGTCGGACTGGGTGCGCCGGTGGTTGTGGGGTTCGGCGTACCGCCCGAGCCCAGGTTTTCCGCCGTTCCGCAGGCAGAGAGCGCAGCCAGCAGAGTCACACTGATCAGCGCCGCCAGTTTGGTCGAGCGGGTTTCGGGTGTTCTTGTCGTCGCCGTCATCACAGCCCCCACGTTGTCGGCTTCCTTCAGTGAAGCCCGGATACCCCTCAGACGCCCAACGGCCACCGATGGTTGACCTCTGGCGGGACGAGTTTGCCGGATCTGCTCAGGGGCGGGCTCTCTCCACCGGTCCGCACCCCGGATTCGGCCCTCGTCCTGACCGACGGTTCGAGGCACACTGACGGGCATGGCGATCCGCGAAGAGATCCTTACGCAGGAGCGCTTCCTGCTCCGCTACGGCCCCGAGGTGCTGCCGGCCGCGGTCGCCGTGGAACGCGAGGTCCTCGGCGCTGACTACGGCGGCACCGGCTATACCACCCGCGAGGAGGCCGACCAGCTTGCGGTGGTCCTCGGTCTCACCGCCGACCATCGACTGCTCGACCTCGGTTCGGGCTGTGGCTGGCCGGGCCTGTATCTCACCCGGACGACGGGCTGCACGACGGTGCTCACGGACCTTTCCCTCCCCGCCATGCAGCGGGCCCGGCGACGGAGTGGGGAGGAGGCGACGCAAGCCCGCACCGCGACGGTCGTCGCCAGCGCCAGGCACCTGCCGTTTGCCGCCGAGAGCTTCGACGCGATCGTCCACACCGACGTCCTGTGTTGACTGGGCGCCAAGCTCTCCGTGCTGAGAGCCTGCCGCACGCTCCTCCGCCCCGGCGGTCGGATGGCGTTCTTCACCATCACCCTCGCCGCCGGTATGTCCGCCGCCGAGCATCGCCGCGCCGCCCTCGCTGGGCCACCCGCGGTGGCGAGTGTCCACGACAGCCGAGCCCTGCTCACCCGTGCGGGTTTCGAGCAGATCTCTGAAACGGACGTCACGGAGAACTACCTCTGTACGACGCACGCCTGGGCAGACGCCAGGGACCGCTACCGCGACGAACTCGAGGCGGCAGGGCGCGAGGTCTTCGCGCAGCAGCAGCGGGACAAGCGCCTGGCGGTCGCGGCGATCGAGGCCGGCTGGCTCCGCAGGACGCTGGTTACCGCCGTACGCCAGGGGTCTTGCCCTCAGGACCGTTGAGTGAGCATGATCGGGCCGAGTTTCGGGAGGAACGATGACGAGCCAGAACCCTGCCGGCACGGAGTTCGTCGATGCTGAGGTCCTGCGCGAGCAGGTCAAGGACAAATACCGCGACGTCGCGCTGGACCCGCATGGCGAGCACCACTTCCACACCGGCCGGGCTCTGGCAGAGCTGCTCGGCTATCCGCGGAACGTCGTCGACAACCTGCCTGATCGCGCCGTGGAGTCGTTCGCGGGGGTAGGCAACCCCTTCTCGCTGCGTACCCTGCCGGAGGGGTCGAACGTCGTCGACATCGGCTCCGGTGCCGGCTTCGACTCGTTTGTTGCCGCCGGCCAGGTGGGGGAGCGCGGGCGCGTGATCGGAGTCGACATGACCCACGAGATGCTCGACAAGGCAAGGGAAAACGCCGCGCACCTCGGCCGGACGCACGTCGAGTTCCGGGAGGGTCTGGCGGAGGAACTGCCGGTGGAGACGGGTTGGGCCGACGCGGTCATCTCCAACGGCGTCATCAACCTGTGTGCCGACAAGAAGGCCGTCTTCACCGAGATCCGGCGGGTCCTGCGTCCGGGTGGGGTGCTGCAGTTCGCCGACATCGCCAACGGGCGCCCGGTCCCGGTCGAGGCGATGCGGCAGATCGACCTCTGGACCGGTTGAATTGCCGGTGGCCTGCCGTGTGCGGGCTGGCAGGCAATGCTCGAGGACTGCGGGTTTACCGGGGTGGACATCGGCCCGCCGGTCGACACCTTCCGCGGTGCCAGGGGCGAGGAGAAGGCCCGTGCGTTCGAGGTCTTCGGCCACGCCTTCCTTGCCCACAGGCAGTGAGAAACGCGCTGGGTCAGGGGAAGGTGCGCACCGCCGTGACGTCGGCGACCTGCAGCGAGTAGGTCGCGTAGAACGCCTCCCTGCCCCGCCGTTGGGCGACCCGGTGCTCGGCCTGCGTACGCCACGCCTCGTGCGAGGCCCGGTCCGCGAACGTCACGACGGTGACGCGCTCGCCGTCCTCGGCCACGAAGGCCTTGTGTTCGACGTACCCGGGCATTCCCTGCGCCAACGACGACATCCGGTCGGCCGTCTCGGTGTAGTCCTCGAGGTCGTCCGGCCGCAGCCGGGAGCGGAACACGGTGACGACCTGGCCTTCGCTGAACACCCCCGCATTGTGCAGCACACGCGAGCGGCCCCGGCCCTGGAAAGGGGCGGGGCCGAGGCGTTGGCGGAGGATGCGAGATTCGAACTCGCGAGGGGTTGCCCCCAACACGCTTTCCAAGCGTGCGCCATAGGCCAACTAGGCGAATCCTCCGCCGACGAGATTACAAGGTCTCCGGATGGGCGGGTACGGCGCTCTGCTGACCGCCCCCGGTACGGCTAGAGTCGAGGGCAGACCCCTCGTGCGGCGCCCATCTCGCTGAACTCCCCCAGGGCCGGAAGGCAGCAAGGGCAGGCGGGCTCTGAGCGGGTGCGCGAGGGGTCCTTTTTTCATTCGCTGACCCGATGCTTGCTGGAGGATGGCCGTGAGCCTGGCGCTCTACCGCAAGTACCGACCCGGCAGTTTCGCCGAGGTGAAGGGTCAGGAGCACGTCACCGGCCCCCTGCAGCAGGCCCTGCGCAACGGCCGCATCCACCACGCCTACCTGTTCAGCGGACCGCGTGGGTGCGGCAAGACCTCCAGCGCCCGGATCCTGGCCCGCTCCCTGAACTGCGAGCAGGGCCCGACGCCGGACCCGTGCGGGACCTGTGACAGCTGCGTCGCGCTGGCCCCGATGGGCCCCGGATCCCTTGACGTGGTGGAGATCGACGCGGCCTCGCACGGTGGTGTCGACGACGCCCGTGACCTGCGCGAGCGGGTCTTCTACGCGCCGGTCTCCAGCCGCTTCAAGATCTACATCATCGACGAGGCGCACATGGCCTCGCCGGCCGGCTTCAACGCGCTGCTGAAGCTGGTCGAGGAGCCGCCGGACTTCGTCCGCTTCGTGTTCGCCACCACCGAGCCGGAGAAGGTGCTCGGCACGATCCGGTCCCGCACCCACCACTACCCCTTCCGGCTGATGCCGCGCCGCGAGCTGACGGCGCTGCTGCAGGACGTGGTCGACAAGGAGGGCATCGCGGTCGACCCGACGGTGCTGCCCCTGGTGGTCCGCGCCGCGGCGGGCAGCGCCCGCGACGGGCTGTCGATCCTGGACCAGGTGCTGGCCTCCGCCGGT
>JANOTZ010000429.1:0-5638 GCA_031416735.1 Frankiales bacterium | reverse complement strand
CCCTCGTCGCCGCTCTTGCCATGGCGGTCGTGGCGGCGCTGGTGCCAGCCCGGCGGCTCGCCAGCCTCGACCCAGCCGCGGCGTTCCGGAGCACGCCATGACGACCCGGCTGAACCGCTCCGTGCCGCTCGCGCGGCGGGTGCTTTTCGCCGAGCGCCGTCGCGCGATCCTCTCGGTCGCCGGTGTCGCTTCCGCGCTGCTGCTCGTGCTGCTGCTCGACGGCATCTTCGCCGGAGCGATGAACGCCAACACCTACTACGTCCGCACCGGACCGGCTGATGTAGTCGTGTCGCAGAGCGGCGTGCGGACCATGCACATGTCCACCTCGGTGCTGCCGGCCGGCGCGCTGGAGCAGACCCGGCAGGTCGACGGCGTCGCCTGGGTCGCCCCGATCAGCTTCAGCACCGGCATCGTCGCCGACGGCACCGGACGGCAGCTGTCGTACGTCATCGGCTACGACACGACAACCGGTCGCGGCGGACCCCATCGGATCGTGTCCGGCCGAGCCCCTGGGCTCGGTGAGGTCCTCCTGGACGGCATCGCCGCCAACCAGCTCGGCGTCGGTCTCGGTGACACCGTGCTGGTCCTCGGCTCCCCGCTGCGGGTGTCCGGGCTCGCCTCCGGCGGCACCAGCATCGTGAACACCACGACGTTCGTCAGTCACCAGCAGTACGCCGCGCTTCGCAGCGATGTCTCGGCGTACCTGCTGGTGAAGGCCGTCTCGGGCGTGAGGGCCGGCGAGCTGGCCCGACGCCTGCGCGACGCGGTGCCGAACGTGAGCGTTCAGACCCGCTCGCAGTTCGTCGCCTCCGAGGCGCGCATCACGCGCGACATGAGCGCCGACCTCCTGCGCATCATGACGATCCTGTCGTTCGGGATCGCGCTTGCGGTGACCGCGCTGACGTTGCTGACGGTCACGTTGACGCGGCTGCGGGACTACGCCGTCGTCAAGGCACTCGGCTCCAGCAGCGGAAGGCTCGTGCGGACCGTCAGTGCGCAGGCGGCCTGGACGGTCGCGGCAGCCGTCGCCGTAGCGGTCGCCGCAGCTGAGCTGCTCGCGCTGCTGCTGTCCCGGCTGCTGCCGACCGTGCAGGTCCTGGTGACCTCCGGCAGCGTCACGCGAACTGCGATCTGGGCGGCGGTGGTCGGCGTCCTCGCCGCACTCGGACCGTTGCCCCGGCTGGCCAGGATCGACCCGGCCACCGCCTTCCGGGAGGCAGCATGACCACCTTCGTCCAGGCGCCGCCCACCGCACTGCAAGCACGGGCGCTCACCAAGACGTACGGCGTCGGCGCGACCCTGGTTGTCGCGGTCGGCGGCGTCGACCTCGACGTCGTCCCGGGAGAGGTGGTGCTCATCATGGGCCCGTCCGGCTCCGGCAAGACGACCTTGCTGCTCATGCTCGGCGCGCTGCTACGCCCGACCTCCGGGTCGCTCGTGATCGACGGCATCGACACGACGACCGCGTCCGGACGGACGCTGACGCGGCTGCGCGCGACGCACTTCGGATTCGTGTTCCAGGACTACAACCTGCTCGGCGCGCTGACCGCCCGCGAGAACGTCGAACTGGCCTGCAACCTCGCCGGCACCACCGGTCCGCGGGCCAGGTCCCGGGCTGCTGAGCTCCTCACCCGGTTCGGGCTCGCCGGCCGTGCCGGCTCCCGGCCCGACCAGCTCTCTGGCGGCGAGAAGCAGCGGGTCTCGCTCGCCCGGGCGCTCGCGAACGACCCCGCTGTCGTTCTCGCGGACGAGCCGACCGCGAACCTCGACTCTGCGCGCGGACACGAGATCGCCCGTCTGCTTCGTCGGCTCGCCGACGAGGACCAGCGCAGCATCGTCATCGTTAGCCACGACCAGCGGCTGCGGGAAGTCGCCGACCGGATCCTGTGGCTCGAGGACGGCGTGTTCCGCGAGATCGCAGGCATGGCCCTCGACCCGGTCTGCGGGATGCAGGTCGAACGCACCGGCCCGTCGCTGGAGGTGGACGGGACCACGTTCTGGTTCTGCGCCACCGGCTGCCGAACCGAGTTCGCCGAGCGACACGGCTCCACGGTGGGGTCGCAGCCACGGTAGGGCGTCCGGCGCGAGGGCGACCACACGCTCGTACAAGCCTTGGACCCGCAGGTCATGGTGAGCCTGCCGGGCCGGCCGGAGCCGCAGGGCGTCGCGGACGAGGCCAGCAAGCGCCTGGCGGCGGCTCTGTAAGCCGTCGCGGCCGGGTGACGGCACGAGCGCCTGCTCGACGATGCCCGCGCGTGGATGCGGCACGCCAGCTACCCACCCGACGAGATTGCCGCTCGCTTCCAGCACCGCCTGGTCGCGATCCACTGCTTCGTCCACGGCAACGGTCGGCACGCCCGCCTGGTGGCCTACCTGCTCGCCCTCGCCCTCGGCCGATGCGCCTTCGCCTGGGGCGCAGGCGATCTCGCTCCCGTGGGCGAGGTGCGTGCCGCGTACATCACCGCTCTCAGGCAAGCGGACCAGCACGACCACGCGCTGTTGCTCTCGTTCGCACGCAGCTGACGGCGGATCAGTCAGCCGGCCCCCTCGAACCGCATCGCACCAAGCAGCGTCTCCTCCGACGCCGGCCGGTGGTCACACACATCGACGCCGAAGTTGATCCGCCTGTTGTTGATCTCCAGCTCTCGTGGACGTGCCCGTGCAGCAGCCACGCGTCCCCGGGTACGTCGGAACGGTGATCGCCGAAGCGGTCCTCGACCTGGCTGTCGCCAGCAACCGGGAAGTGGCAGGCCACTACCGGGACCTCCTCGACCTGAAGGGCCACCGATCTGCCGAGCTCGTCCAGCACGAACTCGTCTCCCTGCTCAGAACGACCTCACATCGCAGCGGCAGTTCTACGTGTCGCCAACCCAATCGCGTTAGCAGTCGGACCCTCAGCAGGCCACCGCGCTCCGGAGGGGCGGTCCGCCGCCCGGGCCGGCCCAACCAATACCGACGCGGGGTCCTAGGCGGGACCAGGACTCGGCCAGCGAGTGTGGGTGGCGAGCACGGTCCTGACCTGGTCGAGGCTGGGGGCGCCGCGGCGACCCTCAGGCGTGTCGTAGAGACGGCAGGCAAGAGCGGCGGTGGCGTGCAGATCTACGAAGGGGTCGAGGCCGTCGACGAGAATGGTCGGGGAGCCACTGAACCGCAGGCTCAGTGCCCGCTCCTCGTCCGGGACGAGGGTCAGGGTGAGGTCGTCCTCGTCGCGGCCGAGGTCGTGCAGCGCGGTGATCAGATGGGCGTAGGCGGTCATCCAGTTCGGGCAGTCAGCGGTGAACTGCAGCTCTACCTGTTGCGGGCCGCGAGCCGGATGAAGCCAGCGCAGGTGCTCGGTGTTGCCGAGCAGGTCGAGCCGGCGCCAGAGCGGGGCGGCAGGGAGGGCTTGGCTGGGATGGGCCTGGACCGCCTGTCGCTGGAGGGATCGGTCAACTGTGACAGCGAGGTCGATGCGCTCGCTCGGTTGGCCACGGAAGGCGGTCCCGAGTTCGGCGTTCAGCAGGTCAGCGACTGTCGCGGGCAGAGTCCATGCCAGTACCGGGATGTTCAGGAGTCCGCCGGCTGCGGTGGCTGCCCGGGTGGCCCAGCGATGATCGGGGTGGCCGGTGATTCCGGTGGTGTCGAAGACAAGCAGTCCGTCTGCAGCGTGTGCTCGGGCCACCTTCTCGACGTCCGCGCTCAGCGCCGAAAGCGGTACGTCGGTCAGGCTGCCGTCGGGGTGGTCGCGGAGCTCGACCGAGCCCAGTCCGAGCAGTCGCGCTGCATTGACGAGCTCGGCGGCGCGGATGCGCCGAAGGTCGCCGTGGACACCGTGCAGGGTCGACGCCTCGCCGTGGGTGAAGCAGAGCAGGTTGACCTCGATGTCGGCGGCGCAGAATGCGGCGAGCAACGCGCCCAGGCCGAACGACTCGTCGTCGGGGTGGGCGACAACGGCCAAGGCAGATCGCCAGTTCGGCAGGCCAGGTCCGTTGCTGGTGATCACCGGCTCGAACCTCGCCTTCGTGAGCCCGCGTTGCCACGACTGCCCCTCAGATGGATACGGTATGGGGTATAGAACGCCGGGTGAACCTGACGCTACTCCGTGGGTTCTCAGGTCCGGCTGCGAGGAGCTGACGATGGATGCGACCGAGTGGGACGCCCGCTACGAGAGCCAGGACCTGGTGTGGGGCGCAGAGCCCAATCGTTGGCTCGTCGCGGAGGCGACCGCGCTCCCGGCGGGTCGCGCCCTCGACGTTGCGTGTGGGGAGGGCCGTAACGCGCTTTGGCTCGCCAGTCGCGGTTGGCAGGTCACAGGTGTCGACTTCTCTGGCGTGGCGCTCACCCGTGCCGGCCAGCTCGCCGAGCAGGCGGGGCTCACCTCGATGCTGCAGTGGGTGCGGGTGGATGTGGGTGAGACCAACCGCTGGGAGGCAGCCTTCGACCTGGTGGTCATCGCCTACCTGCACCTGCCAAGGGCGCAACGGCGACGGGTGCTCCGCGCGACAGCGGGTGCCTTGGCGCCTGCGGGCACGTTGTTGGTGATCGCCCACGACCAGACCAACCTGGACCAAGGAACCGGCGGCCCGCAGGATCCGGACCTGCTGTTCACCGCGCAGGATGTGGTCGACGATCTTGCCGATCTCCCGTCCCTCATCGTCGAACGCGCTGAACGGGTGTTGCGCTCGATCGTGACCCCGGAGGGCGAACGCCAGGCGATCGACCTCCTGGTACGGATGCGCCGCGCCTAGACCGCCACGCAGGATGTCACTGGCGATGGTGGGTCCGCGCGCCGGCGGGCGGGCTGCTGTGCGCCCGGACCTGTGCTGCGTCGGCGGTCACACGGACCTCGCCGCCGGAGCTCAGACCTGTCGGCCGGTGAACGCCACCAGCTGCACAAGTGGGGAGGAGCCCGCGGGCGGCTCGACGGGGGCGGCGAAGGTGTCCCCGTCCCGCATCGCCGCGGAGATGGTCTGCCGCGCGAACCGGTCGACCTCGGCCACGACCGCGGCGGACGGCGCGTAGGGCTGGCCGGTGGCGGTGGCGATGTCCCAGCCGTGCACCAGCCCGTCCAGCGCGACGAACCGGGCGAAGGCGTCTGCGGGCAGATCCCCGAAAGGCGAGGCGATGGTCCGGTCGAGGGCCCCGGGGGAGCGAAGGGACTGCTGCAGCCCGGCCATCGCCACCGGGAACGCGGCGACCAGATCGGCTCCAACGGCCGGCTCCGGCCGCGCCTCGCCGCGGAACGCCGCCGCGAACATCGTCGCGCCGCCGACCATGTGCTCGAGGACGCCGCGGACGGAGAACGTCGCGCACGGCGTCGACGTGTCGAGCTGGGCGTCATCGAGCGGCGCCACCAGGGCGTTCAACAACGGGAGGATCTCATCGAGCTGGGTACGCGGGTCCATGAACGCTCCAGGGGTCGCAAGGCGGTGAACTGCCAGCGCAGCCGCCTCTCGCTCACGGCCGTGCTGGATGAGCCGGGTCAGCTCCTCGTCCCAGGTCGGCTCCTGGCGGTGACGGTCTGGCATGCCGTCATCCTCGGTCAGTCCACCACGAGAAGGCATCCGCTGCCTCGACCAAAGGTCGAACGGTGGGAAGGGAGGGATGGTGCATACGACCCATAGCACCGGGACGCGAGTTGGTCCGACCGTCCGATGCG
>JANOTZ010000428.1:0-2702 GCA_031416735.1 Frankiales bacterium | reverse complement strand
GTTCGTCTGGTGGGCGTTCGCCGCCGCCACCGTGGGCACCGGTGTTGCCCTGACGGTTGCGGAGACCACGTCCGCGTCGAGCGCGACAGCCCCGGGCACCCGGGTCGGCGGACTGCCGGCCGGCGGCCTCGACCGCGATGCGCTGCAGGCCCTGCTCGCCCGGACGACCGAGAAGGCCGCGCCCACCGTCACCGTGGTGCTGGGTAGCCGCCGTACCTCGTTGCCTGTCACCACGCTCGGCCTCACGGTGGACGTGGCCGCCACCGTCGACAAGGTCCTCACCGACTCGGGGGAGGGTCGGCGTTGGATCGTGCTCGGCCAGCAGCGGGGACGCGATGTGGTCCCGGTCCTGGAGCGCGACGACACCGCCTTCACCGCCACCGTCGCCTCGCTGCGCACGACCGCCGAGGTGGAGGAGTTCCACGGCGACCTGCGCTTCAGCGGCGGTCAGCTGACGGTCCTGCCCCCGGCTGATGGGCAGAGCACTGACGAGGACGCGGTCGAGCAGGCGCTGACCTCGGCCGCGGAACATCTGCCCTTGCCCGCGTCGGTCGACGTCCCGATCACGACGAGCCCTTCCCATACGACCGCGGCCGAGGTGGACGTCGTTGCGGCGACCGGCGGGGCGGTGCTCGAAAGGCCGTTGACCCTGCGGGCAGGCAGCCGGTCGGCGACCGTCACGGTGCAGGCCCTGGGAGGCCAGCTGACCGTCGTACCCGTGGGTGATTCACCCGAGCACACGGTCGCGCTCGGGCTGAGGTCCTCGGCGGCTGCCGAGCTCGCCGAGCCTGCCGCGCGCACCCTGTCCTTCGCGGCCCGGGAGCCGCGGATCGTCGCCCCCGTGCCGACCCCGATGCTGGGGGAGAAGGGCGACACGCAGTGGACGCCCGTCGCCGCACGCACCGCGCTCGCCAGTCCGGGCAGCCCCGGGCAACGGGTGGACAAGGCCAAGGTCCTCGAGGCGCTTGTCGCGGTGGCCCAGGCCGGGGTCGCGGCGATCGAGCCGGTTGTCGTGCCGGCGGTGGTGGTGAGTCCCAAGAGCACCGATGCGGGTGCGCGCAGCGTGGACTCGGTGCTCGGCACCTTCACCACCGGATTTGCCTGCTGCCAGAGCCGGGTCACCAACATCCGGCTCATCGCCCGCACCCTGGACGAGACGCTGATCGCACCCGGTGAGAGCTTCAGCGTGAACGGTCTTGTCGGGCGCCGGACCCGGGCCAAGGGCTACGTTGAGGCGCCGTACATCCTGGACGGCGAGCTGTCGAAGGACATCGGCGGAGGCGTGTCGCAGTTCGCGACGACGACCCTCAACGCGGCCTTCTTCGCGGGGGTGCAACTGGACAAGTTCCAGCCGCACAGCTTTTACATCGGCCGTTACCCGGCCGGTCGCGAGGCGACCGTCAACTACCCGACGATCGACCTGCGGTGGACCAACGACACCGCTTCTCCGATCCTGCTCCGGACCGCGACGACCGGCACGTCGGTGACCGTTACGCTCTACGGTCGCGGAGACGGCAGGTCGGTGAGTGCGCAGTCCGGCGCCCGCATCCCGGTGCGCAACAGGGACTTCCGCATCACGGTCAACCGGATCCTGAACCGGCCGGGGCAGCCGGCCCAGCGCCGGTCGTTCACGACGACCTACAACCCCCACCCGGAAGAGGAGTAGCGCCCTTCCTTCCTGGGGCGGACGGAGTCAGACTGAAGGTCTGAGGCCCCTGCTGAAGGGAGAGCGTCATGGCAGCGTTCTGGCGACTGGATCTCGATCGGGTACGGCGATGGATCCGCGACGGAGCGGATGCGCCGACCGACAAGCCGCCCAAAGACCATGTTCCTGGCCCCGGTCATGCCTACGGGCACGCCCACCTCGGGCCCTGTGCGGGACAGGGTCCCGTCAGGGCACCGACGTGACCCCGTTCTGCGACGCGCGGCCAGACTAATGGTCTTGCGGACCACATGAGCGGCGCTCGGGGAATGCCGGTCCGACAGTGTTCCAACTCCAGAACAAGGCGGGTCACGGACGTCATCAGCCACGAGTCGTCGCTCCGGTCCGTGGTCACGACGAACGCCTGGTGACCGGGAGAAGGGCTGAGCGCGACCAGCGCGCTGCGTTCCGGCTCAGCAGGCTGCGCCATGCCGCTGGTCCCGTGCTGATCGTGCTGTTGGCGGTGGCGTCGGGCTTCGGCCTCGAGGCCAGCCAGCACCGCAGCCGCGCCGCACTCGAGCAGCGATTCTCGGCTCGCACGGCGTTCGCGGCGAACTTCATGTCCACCTACGCGACCCAACTGATGGAACGGGAGCACGTGGTGGCCACGGCGAACCTGTCGGGCGGACTGTCGGTGGGCGGCGATCGGTTTGCCACCGTGGTGCAATCGTTCGGGGCCAACCGATCGCCGCGAAGTACCCGCACCTGAGTGCAGCCTTGCGGGGTGTGCGGGCGGTCTCGCCCGCCGTGCCTGCAGCGGCCAGAGCACAAGGCCGACGAGGTCCGCCGGCTGCAGGAACAAGGACACCGGGTCGGCATGGTCGGCGACGGCATCAACGACGCCCCCGCGCTCGCCGCTGCCGACATCGGCCTCGCGATCGGCACCGGCACCGACGTGGCGATCGAGTCGGCCGACATCACGTTGATCTCCGGCGCGCTGCACGGCGTCGTGACCGCGATCGGGCTGAGCAAGGCCACCATGCGCAACATCCGGCAGAAC
>JANOTZ010000427.1:0-1592 GCA_031416735.1 Frankiales bacterium | reverse complement strand
CGCCATCACGTTGCTCCGCGAGTTCCGCGGCGACGGCCACATCGCGTGTCTCGTAGGCGTCGGGCTCACGGGTCTGCAGGCGGCCGTGCTGCAGGTGGCGACGGGGGAGACCTGGGACCGCAAGGGCCTGCAGTCGACCCGGGCCTACAGCGACGAGGAGTGGGACGGCGCGGTCGCGGAACTGGTCGCCGGCGGCTGGCTGGAGGCCGACGGTTCGATGACGGAGGAAGGCCGAAACCGGCGCGAGATGATCGAGCACCAGACCGACCTGCTGTCCCTCGCTCCGTGGGAGCAGATCGGTGAGGAGGGCGCGGCCCGGCTGCGGGAGCTCGTGCGTCCGCTGTCGGAAGCCGTGCGGGACGCGGGCACCTTCGGCCCGGTCGGACCCCGGCTCTAACCGACCTGCAGCACGACCTTGCCGATGTGCACCGAGGACTCCACGACCCGGTGCGCCTCCGCGACGTCCGCGAGCGGCAGCACCCGGTCGATCACCGGCTTGACCTCGCCCGCGGCCACCGTCGGCCACACCCCGGCGAGCACCGCGGACACGATCGCCGCCTTCTCGGCGAGCGGCCGCGCCCGCAACGAGGTGGCGTGCACCGAGGCGCGCTTGGCGAGCAGCGCCCCGAGGTTCAGCTCGCCCTTCAGCCCGCCCTGCAGGCCTATGACGACGAGCCGTCCACCGGTCGCCAGTGCGGCCACGTTGCGCGGCAGATAGGCCGCCCCCATGTTGTCCAGGATCACGTCGAACGGCCCCGCCTCGACGAAGTCCTCGTCCTTGTAGAGCACGGCCACGGAAGCACCCAGCTCCTTCGCCCGGGCCGCCTTCTCCGCCGACCCCACCGTCACGACGACCTCGCAGCCATGCCGTGCCGCCAGCTGCACCGCGAAGGTCCCGATGCCCGATGTGCCGCCGTGGACCAGCAGCCGTTCACCGGGCTGCAGGGCGGCCAGCTGGAACACGTTGGACCACACCGTGCAGGCCACCTCAGGCAGCGCCGCGGCCTCGAGCAGTGACAGGCCGGCGGGAACCGGCAGCAGCTGCTCGACGGGTACGGCGACCTGCTCCGCATAACCCCCTCCGGACAGCAGCGCGCACACCGGGTCACCGACGGCCCAGCCCGCAACCCCCGCCCCGAGCGCGCTGATGACCCCACTGCACTCCAGCCCCGGGTACGGCGATGCGCCGGCCGGCGGGTTGTAGAACCCTTGGCGTTGAAGGAGATCCGCGCGATTCACCGCCGTGGCGGTCACGTCGACGAGGACCTCGCCGGGGCCGGCGACCGGATCGGGCACCTCGGCCAGAGTCAGGACCTCAGGTCCGCCGTACGAGGGAAGGGTGACGGCCAGCATGGCCCCACCTTAGGAGGGCGTGACCGACCGCAGGACCCCGGTGATGTCGGTGCTGAACGGGAAGTCGTTGTAGCTGCCCTTGCCGACGGTGCGGTCCTTGACAGCCAGCCTGTACGACGGAGCCCACCAGGTCGTGATGTCCGCGGTGTAGTCGAGGTCACCGGTGAGCACCAGGTGGGTCTGCAGGACGACGCAGGCCACCCGCACCCCGCCGATGGTGAGGGTCTCGGTGCGCACGA
>JANOTZ010000426.1:0-10250 GCA_031416735.1 Frankiales bacterium | reverse complement strand
GATCACCGCGACCCCCCGGCCGATCTACCCCTCGTGGTCGCCGACACGCACGGCAGCGCGGCAACAAGAGGTAGATCACCGCGACCCCCCGGACGATCTACCCCTCGTGGTCGCCGACACGCACGGCAGCGCGGCAACAAGAGGTAGATCACCGCGACCCTCCGGCCGATCTACCCCTCGTGGTCGCCGACACGCACGGCTTCACCGCAACAAGAGGTAGATCACCGCGACCCTCCGGCCGATCTACCCGAGTTCGAGAGAGTCAGACCCGGCCTCTTAGCCGCACTCAGGGTGCTGCGGTCAGGGCGTCGGTCAGGAGGGCGACGAGTGCTTCGAGCTGCACGTCGACCGACGACGACACCTCGACGTCCGAACCGTCCAGCGCACGTGCGGCCAGCCCCGCCTTGTCGTCGATGAGCTCGGCAATGCGCGCGTCGATGGTCTGAGCGGCGATGATGCGCCAGGCGGTGACGGGCTGGTCCTGACCGATCCGGTGGACCCGGTCGATCGCCTGCGTCTGCTCGGCGGCGGTCCAGGACAGCTCGGCGAGCACGACGTTGGACGCGACCTGGAGGTTGAGTCCCACCCCGGCGGCGGTCAGGGAGCAGACGGCGACCGCGACGTCCGGGTCGTTGAGGAATGCGTCGATGTTCTTCTGCCGTACCCGAGATGTCTGGTCGCCGCGGATCGAGCAGTAGCCGATGCTGCGCTGCTCGAAGGTCTTCTCCGCCGTGTCCATCACGTCCACGTGCTTGGCGAAGAAGACGACCTTCCCCACGTTGCGGGCCAGCTGCGCGGCATAGTCGGCGGCGAGGCCGGCCTTCGCCTGCCCGATGCGCCGCATCATGCTGAACACGTTCTCTTCGGTGTTCGACTCGTTGGTGTCCCGCCGCTCCCAGGTCGCGACCTGGCGGATCAGCTCGTGGTCGATGCCCTCGACCTGCACGCCGGAGGTGCGTGCCGTGAGGGCGCTTTCGTAGCGCTTCACCAGGCGCCAGGCCAGGACCCGCTCCGCATCGCGGATCGACCGGCCCAAGGGACCCTCGAGCTCGACCGGGAGGTCGGCGATGCGCCGGGCGGGGATGTCGGCGGCGACGTCCACCTTGCGTCGCCGGACGATGCCGAGGTCGATCACGGCGGTGCGTGCTGCGGGATAGAAGTCGGGGTCCACAGGCGTCCGGCCGGTCTGCTCCAGAGACTCCATCAGCTCGGCGAGGGGCTCCTTGTCGCCGATCCAGCCCAGGAACTGCCAGATCGCGAGGAAGTCCTCGATGTCGTTGATCAGTGGGGTGCCGGTCAGGGCCATCAGCAGGGGTCGCACGGTGCGGAGCCGGATCCGCTCCGACAGCTCTAGGACGTGACGGGAGCGCTGCGACGTCTTGTTCTTGATGAAGTGCGCCTCGTCTACCACCATGCCGCGGAACCCGAGGGCGCCGAGCCAACCGACGTGCCGGTCCAGCACCTCGTAGTTGACCACCACGATGTCGGAGAAGCCGTCGACGGTGTCGCCGTCACCGTGCACGACCGTGACGGGGTGGGTGGGGGTCCACAGACCCGCCTCCCGCGCCCAGTTGGTCTTCACGACGTTGGGGACGACGACCAGCAACGGATAGGCGTTCGCGGCCTGGGCGGCGAGCAGCGCCTGGGCGGTCTTGCCCAGGCCTGGCTCGTCGGCGAGCAGGAACGTCCGGTGACCGGCGGCGGCGGCGGCGACCACCTGCGCCTGGTGCGGCATCAGCTCCCGGCCTGCCGGCAGCCGATGCCGGGAGGTCGGCTCGGGAAGGTCCATGCACGAGGAGGCTCCGCCGGAGGCGTTCTCGAACGACCTGAGCAGCGGGCCGAGCAGCTCCCAGGTCGCCAGCATGCGGGGCCGGGGCGCACGCGGCGGGGGCGCGGAGAAGTCCGGTGCGAGGAAGGGGTTGGACAGCTGCCGTGAGACGACCGACTGCGGGACGACCTGCCGCTCGGCCCTGGCGGAGGGCGCGGCCTGCGCGGGGGCGACCGGCTCGGCGGCCGGCTCCATACCCGCGGCGACCTGCATCTCTCGCATGAGCGAGCGGGCCCCGTCGAGGAGCTCGACATCCTCGGCGAGCAGAGCGAGCAGGGAGCCGTCGCGTGCCGCGGTCCTCGCCAGGATCGTGGCGATGCCGTCGATGCGCTTGAGCTGTTCGTTGCGGCGGGCTTCGCTGATGTCGTCCGCTTTGACCCGGCCGCGCTCCTCGCGCACGAGCAACGCGACGACCTGGAACGTGGTCCGGATCGACGGTCGCACCCGGCCGCGCTCGACGGCCAACTCGATGTCCCGGACGGCCTTGGCGAGCACGGGGATGATGCCCACCGCGTCGCGGCCCCGGGATCGACGCTGCTGCTGCTGGGGAGCGGACCGGCTGGCTCCGTGCGGACGCCCGCCTCGTGTTGCCACGTAGCTCTCCTCTCCCGTGCATGACCCGATGGCCGTTGAATCCCTACGCGGGCCTGGCCGCGAAGGCTCGTGTGCGCCGGATGCCGCATCCCTGCGGGACCTACCGGTCGACGTGCAGTCGACCCGATCGACGTTGATGTCCAGCCAGGGGCTGGCACCGGCGCGACGACCATCGACCCCACGGTCGTCGCCCCGTCGACCAACTGGATCGCGGGACGTCGCTCGGCTGATGGCGACGCGGCAACAGGCGCGTCCTCATCGTAGCGCCGGACCGGGCTACTCAGGCACCTGGGCTGGGGTCCGCTGCGGGTCAGCCCTGGCTGGGCAGGGTGTCCCCGCGCAGCTCGCGCTCCAGATCCCCCGTCACACCAGCCTTCACGGCCCGGCGGCCAAGGACGAAGACGACGTACAGGAAACCCAGTTCGGCGAGGGCACCAATCCCGATGCGGGCCCAGGTCGGGAGCCCGCTCGGCGTCACGAAGGCCTCGATGAGACCGCTGACGAACAGCAGCAGGGCCAGTCCCACGGCACCGACGACGAGCGCTCTGCCCTCCTGCGCGAGGGCTTCCCCCCGGGTGCGTCGACCGGGGTCGACGACCGTCCACCCGAGCTTCAGGCCGAGGCCCCCGGCCACGAAGATGCAGGTCAGCTCCAGCAGTCCGTGCGGCAGGATCAGCCCGAAGAACAGTCCACTGCGGTCGTTCGCCGCCATGAAGCCACCGACGATCCCGATGCTGACGGCGTTCTGATAGAGCAGGTAGAAGACCGGCAGCCCCAGCAGCAGCCCGCTGGCGAGCGTCAGCGCGGCGACGTAGGCATTGTTGGTGAAGACCTTGGCCGCGAAGTCCTGCGCGGGTGCGGAGGAGTAGTAGTCCTCGAAGTCGTGCGACACCAGCTGCTTGACCTCGTCCGGCGGGAGCAGCGCGGCCTGGGAATCGGGGTGCGTCACGAGAAAAGCGGCCCAGGCGAACGCCACCAGCAGGAACCCGACGCTGACGGCGCCCCACCACCAGCGGGTGCGGTACAGCACCGCCGGGAAATCCACCCGCAGGAACCGGGCCACGTCCTTCCACGCCGCCTGCCGGGTGCCGGTCACGGCGTTGCGGGCGCGGGCGACGAGCGACGAGAGCCGCGCCACCAGCGCCGGGTCCCGGCCGCTGCTCTGCACCACGGACAGGTGCGTCGCGGTGCGCTGGTAGAGCTCCACCAGCTCGTCGACCTCGGCGCCGCTCAGGTGCCTCGGCGAGGAAGCCCGACACACCAGCTCGTCGAGCCGCGACCAGGCCCGTTGGTGCGCAGCGACGAACGCATCGAGATCCACAAGAAGGCAGACTAGGGACTGCCGTCCCTGGAGAAGGAGCACACCGTGTCGCAGCTGGTCACCGGAGAGGCGGTCGCCCTCGATCTCCACGAGGCGGCCCTGCCCTCACGGATGCTGGCGGCGCTCCTCGACGGGCTCCTCCAGGTCGGGCTGTTCTTCCTGCTGATCCTGCTGGTGGCAGCGGCGCCACCGACCTCCGGGGCCGCGACCGCCGCCGTGTTCGTCACCATCTTCATCGTCGTCGGCCTGATCTATCCGGTCCTGTTCGAGACCCTCATGCGCGGCCGTACCCCGGGGAAGGCGGCGATGGGGCTGCGCGTGGTCCGCGACGACGCCGGCCCGATCGGCTTCCGGCAGGCGTTCGTCCGCGGCCTGATCGGATTCTTCGTCGAGCGCCCCGGCATCACGAGCTTCAGCGCCGCGGTCCTCACCTCGCTGCTCAACAGCCACGGCAAGCGACTCGGCGACCTCGCGGCCGGCACCGTCGTCATCCAGGAACGCGTCTCCACCACCCGGGGGCCGGTCGCGATGATGCCGGCCCCGCTGGCGGGCTGGGCCCAGACGTTGGACCTCTCGCACCTGTCCGACGACCTCGCGCTGTCGGTACGCAGCTTCATCGCCCGCTCCCCCAAGCTCACCGAAGCGGCCCGCGGCGACCTCGGTGGGCGGCTCGTCGCGGCGGTCGCCGCCGTCGTCACCCCACCCGCGCCGCCCGGCACGCCCGGTTGGGCATACCTGTCAGCCGTGCTCGCCGAGCGCCGCCGACGTGCCGAACACACCCTGCACCCCGTGTACGGCGGAGCAGTGCCCGCCACTGCTCCGGTCCCGTTCTACGGCACCCCCGCCCCACCGTCACCCCCGGCCGTTCCTGCCGCGCCCGCTCCTGCCGCGCCGCAGCCCGCGCCCGGCGGATTCGTCGCGCCCTTCTGAGCACCAAGAACGAACGGAACCGGAAGGGGTCGGCGCCGGCATCAAAACGGCCCTTCCGCGTCTGTTGATCAAGAAGGGAAGCCGGGCAGAGCGCGGGTTCCTGTTAGTTCAGCAATCCGAGGCGGCGCGCCCGATTGGCCGCCGCGAGGCGGGTGTGGACGTCGAGTTTCGCCAGCAGGTGGGACAGGTGGGTGTCGACCGTCTTGGGGCTGATGACCAGCGCCTCGGCGATCGCCCGGTTGCTCAGCCCTTCCGCGACCAGCCGCAGGATCTCCTCCTCCCGGTGGGTGAGTATGGCCCTCGGGCCGGCACGCGACACCACAGGATTCTCGGCGGTGCTCGCCGTACGCGGCATCCCGGCTCCCTTGGCCAGCAGGTCGAGCTCGCGGCGGAGGGACACCGCGCCGAGCAGGTCGGCGGTAGCCGCTGCCTGCCGCGCCACCGGGACAACCGTGCTCTGGTGGTGACGCCCGGCGAGTAAGGCCTCGACCTGGCGCCACTGCGCGTATACCGCGCGGTGCGGCCGCGTCAGCGCCTGCCAGGCGGCGGCAGCTCTCTCCCAGGCCGCGGCGCTGGGCGCGCCGGCCACTCTCGAACGCTCGCCCTCCCACGTGGCCGCGTCCGCCGCGGCGGTGGGAGCGGGACTGTCCCTCGGGTCGAACGGGTTGGGGTGGATCCGCTGGGCCCGGACCACGAGACGGACAGCCCCGCCCTGGGCGTCGGCAACGAGGGCCGGGTCGGCGGTGTCCCAACCCCGTACGGCCTGATCGGCCCGCGCTCTCATCGCGAAGGTGAGCAGGCGGCCGGAGAACGCCAGCTCAGGCTTTCCCTCCAGCTGGTCCAACGTCGCCTCCACCGTGGCGACTGCCGCGGCCGGATGTCCCTCCAGCAGGTGGATCTCGGCCAGCCATTCGCCGTACCACTTGCACGCCAGGCCTGGGAGCTCGACGCCCGGGTGACCCTTCTGGAGGGCATCGAGCACGGACGCATTCCTTCCCCGGCTCGCGGCGAGGACGCCCAGCAGCGTCTCCGCGAACAGCCGGGCATGGAGACCGCCGGTGGCCACGGCCTTGAGTGCCTGCTCCTCAGCCTCCGCCCAGCGTCCGAGCTCGAAGTTGGCCACTGCGGCACACAGCAGGGCATGGCCGGCGTCCACGCCGAGGCTCGTCACCGAGTCGTGGGCCCGCAGGGCGAAGGCACCCACGCGCGTGAGATCTGGCTCGAGCAGCAGCAGTGCCCCGAGCAACAGGACCTGCAACGGCCCCTTGTCGTCGACGGCGGCAGTCGTGCAGGCAGCGGCCTGCTCAAGCAGGGGAAGTCCGCCCGACGCATTTCCCGACAGGGTCCGGGCCAACCCGAGACTGCTCAGGCCCAGCACGCGCTCCGGTTCCGCGTGCAACGACAGGGCGAGGGAGAGGGCTTCCTCGGCGGCGGGCACCGCCTCGGCCGCCCGTCCGAACAGCGAAAGCAGGCGGCTGTGCGCCGCCAGGACCCGGGCCCGTTCCGGTGTCGGAGGGTGAGTCGGCACGAGGTCGACGGCGCGTTGACAGTCCGACGGCGCAGGCACCGCGAAGGTCAACATCCGAAACCAGGCACGACGTTCCTCCAGCAGACCGGCGCAGGTGGGATCGGCGACAGGGTCGACGAGGTGGAGCGCCTCCTCCACCAGGCTCAGGGCGGCCTCGTGGTCGGCGATCAGATCAGCGACCCGAGCCGCACTCCGGTAGACGTCCACCCTCCTCTGATCGACCGAGCCGGTCAGCTGCGGAAAGGAAGCCCAGAGGTCGAGAGCCCGCTGGTAGAGGGATAGCGCCTCCGCCGGGGCGGAGGCGCTATCGGCAGCGTCCGCGGCGAGCAGTGTCCAGCGAATGGCCGTCTCGTCCTCCCCCGCCTCGTCGTAGTGGTGGGCAAGTCGCTTCAGGACAGGCCAATCGCCGACCCCGCCCTGCTGGACCTGCGCCGCGAGCCGCGTGGCGTAGCCGAGCTGCAGCCGCCTGCGATCGGCGGGAAGCAGTGCGTCGTAGGAGGCTTCGCGGACCAGCTCGTGGCGGAACTGGTAGCCCCGCCCGTCCTCGGTCAGCTCGAGCACCCTTGCCTGGATCGCTTGATGCACCGCCTCATCGAGGTCAACGGGGTCCAGCCCGCTCACAGCGATGAGGAGGTGGTGGGTGACTGATTTCCCCGCGGCAGCCACGGCGCCGAGGACGGACCCGACCTGGCCCGACAACCCCAGCGTCGACAGGGACGTCAGGTCCGCGAGGTGCCGGGGGAGCTTCCCCGGTCCACCTTTGGCTTCATGGTGGGCGAGCTCTTCGGCGAAGTAGGGGTTACCCCCCGAGAGCCTGCGGATCCGCCGCGTCACCGTCCGCGGGACGTCCTGGCCGAGCACCGAGTCCACCACCACGTCGACTGCCGAGTCCGACAGCGCTCCCAGCGGCAGGACGTCGAGCAGCCCGGCCCGCTCGAGGTCGGTGGCCCAGTGCCTGAACGGGGTCGAGTCCTGATCGGTGTCATCGCGGGCCGTCACGACGAACCCGACCTCGCGGAGTCGGGAACGCACCAGGAAAGCCAGCAACTCCAGGCCGGGCGGAGTCAGCCAGTGGGCGTCCTCGATGATGACCACCGCACGGGAGTCGGCGCCGGCCCGGGCCAGCACGTCATGGACGGCCGTGAAGAGTTGGGTCCCGCCGGCCGACGGCCGGGACGGGAAACGTGGGCCGGCCGGGCCGAGCTCTGGCAGCAGGTGCGCCAGGACCCGGCCTTCGTCCCTCCGGACCCCGCTGGCAAGCGGCGGGGTGCCGGTGGCGAGCAGCTCTCGGAGCACCTCGGTGAACGCGGCGAAGGGCAACGCATCATCACCCAGTCCCGGGCACCTGCCGAGGATCACCCGGATTCCCCGCTGGGCCTGCAAGCGCGAGGCGAACTCGAGGGCGACCCGGCTCTTCCCGATGCCCGCCTCGCCCTGCACCAGCACCGCCGGTGTGGTGAGTTCCTCCGCCCAGCCGAGCAGCCACGCCAACTCTGGCGTGCGACCGACGAACGGCGATCCGTGACCCCCCACTCTGTCACTATCACCGCGGACCGCGGCGGTGGGAAGCCTCGCACTGGTGACACGACACGCCCCATCCCCGAAATGACCCGAAGGGACTAGGGGATCGCACGTCGACAGATCAGGTGCTCCACCTGACGCGAGGGGCGGTCATGACCCCGATGGTGGGTGATGCCTCACCGACAGGTGGGGCGCATCTGGCTAAGGGGGTTCCCATGATCCTGTCTCGATTCGTGAGGCGGCTTCTTGCACTGTTCACGGTCTCGGTCGCCGGCGCGACAGGTCTGCTCTTCATGGCGTCGCCGGCCGCCGCCAACGTCACACCGGATCCGGGCGGTCCGGGTTCCGTCGCCGTCGTGCCGGTCGAGGTCACGGTCGATCGCGTCGTCTCCGATGGCATCGAGTGGGGCATGGTGGCCCTGATCGCGCTCGGCGCCGCGCTGCTCGCAGCTGTCGCGACGGAGTTCTTCGACAACTACCGGCAGCGGCACCAGCACCTTGCCCACATCTGATCAGCGACGCTTCGGGGTAGCCCAGCGCTCGACCCACTGGCGGTAGACCGTCACGATCGCTGGGTCCATCCTCAAGTCGTTGTGATAGGTGTTCGGGAACTGGCGGTTGTCGGCGCCCTTCAGGGCCGATGACTGCGCATAGGTGGGGCCGACGTACGCCGGGTCGCCGACGCCAGTTCCGTCGTACACGGTCATCCAGCGGGCGGGACCATAGGTCTCGCCCGCTGCGTTGAGCCGGGCCAGCCAGGGGGTGCCAGCGGCGATCTCGTCGCAGGACACCACGTTGCCCTCACTTCCGGGCGGGCAGAACGTGGTGCCCTGGTTGGCGCCGGCGATCCCGACGAACGCGACCAGGTCGGAGCGGAGCTCCCGGTGCACCCTGAGTGTCTCGCGCGCCAGGGTCACGCCGAGCGAGTGGCTGATGATGACGAACTTCTTGGACCCGGTGTAGGCCTGCACCATCTTGATGAACCGAAACAGGTCCGGGACGTTGACGTCGTTCTCGGTGATGTAGGTCGACCCGTTGTCGCCCATCGCCTTGTGCTCGGCGTCGCGCTCCGGGTTGGCGGTGAACAGCGCGGTCCCGTTGCTGCCGCCCTGGCCGCCGTACGACACACCCCAGAGCTCCTGGTCGGTCCAGCCGGCCGTGCGGAAGGCGTTACGGACCGGGTACCAGTCGGCGGCGTCGACGTTGTTGCCGTGCACGAAGATGACCGGCACGTGCTTCAGGGGCGCGCCTCGTCGGAGGCCCCCGAATCCACCGATGCGCCAGCCCCACTCGGAGTCCTTGATCGCCGGCACGTCCTTGGCGAACTTCACCGCGGCCGGGCCCTGCGGCTTGGTCCGCGCCGGCTTGGGGTCCCCGGGCGCGGACGTGGTGGGGGCGGCCTGGGAGCTGCCCGCCAGGGCCACCAGGACGAGGAGCACCAGGAAGCGCTTCATGGGAGGACCCTGTCTGCCAGATGGGAACGGAGGACCTTCTTGTCGTACTTGCCGACGCTCGTTTTCGCGACGTCCTCGACGATCACCAGGTCGTCGGGCAGCCACCACTTCGCCACTCGGCCGGTGAGGAACTCCCGGAGCTCCTCGAGGGTCAGCGGCGCCACAAGTGACGCGACCACCACGGGTCGCTCGTCCCACTTCAGGGACCTCACCCCGACGACGGCCGCCTCCCGCACCGCCGGGTGGGCGAGGCAGGCACCCTCGAGCTCGACCGAGGAGATCCACTCCCCACCCGACTTCACCAGGTCCTTGGAGCGGTCGACGATCCGGAAATAGCCGTCCCGTTCCATCACGGCCAGGTCACCGGTGCGCAGCCAGCCGTCGTGGAACTTGTCCGGCGCCCCGCCCCAGTAGTCGGTCGCGACCCACGGCCCGCGGCACTGCAGCTCACCGACAGCGACGCCGTCCCAGGGGAGCACTTCACCTACGGCGTCGACGATCCGCGCCTCGAGACCGGCGAAGATGGTGCCGGTTTTGGCCCGCACGTCGAGCAGCTCGGCGTCCGACATCCCGGCGTGTCGTCGCCGGGGCCGGGAGGTGCAGGCCACCGGCGAGGTCTCGGTCATCCCCCAGATCTGCAGGATCGTGATGCCCAGCGCGTCGTAGGCCTCGAGCAGCGCCCGTGGGGTCGCCGCCCCACCGATGCCGATGGTCTTCAATGACGTCAGCTCACCGGCCAGCGGCAGCAGCCCGGTCCAGATGGTCGGCACGCCGGCCGCCCAGGTCACCTGCTCCTCGCTGATGACCCGGGCGAGGTTGGCCGGCGACGTGTCGCTGCCGACCAGCACCAGCTCGGCACCCGTCAGCGGCGCGGCGTAGGGCAGCCCCCAGCCGCAGGCGTGGAACAGCGGGACGACCGGCAGGACCCGCTCGGCCTCCGACAGCCCGAGCCCGTCGACGGTGCAGGCCGCCATAGCGTGGAGGTAGGTCGAGCGGTGGCTGTAGACGACCGCCTTGGGCATCCCGGTGGTGCCGCTGGTGTGGCACATCCCGCAGGCCATGTCCTCGGTCAGC
>JANOTZ010000425.1:0-8019 GCA_031416735.1 Frankiales bacterium | reverse complement strand
CCGCCAGACGTTCCAGGGAGAGACCGGCCAACCCGTGTTCTTCGAGCACCCCGACGGCTGCGTCAAGGAGCGCCTCGTCCAGGCCCACACCTTGACCGGCCACCGTTGCCTCTCCTAGGGTACGTACATGGATGTAACAGTTGCGGGACATCACCGTACCCGAGCAGAGTACTCGGAAACGCCGATGCCCGGGTGGCTCGGCCTGATCTCGGGTCTCGGCGGTGCACTGGCAATCGTCGCCACCTACTGGGATGACTCCTGGCACACCGACCGGGGACGCGACGAGTTCCTCATCGCCCCACACCTGCTGCTGTACGGCGGTGTGCTGGCCACCGCGCTCACCGTCGCCACCTGGGGTGTGCTGGCCTGGCGGGCCAGTGGCTGGGGGCTCGCCGGGATTGCCAAGGTGCTCCGTGATCCTGCGCTGGTCATCGCAGCCATTGGAGGGCTCGCCACGCTGGGCGCCGGTCCGATCGACGCTGCCTGGCACACCGCGTATGGCCGGGACGCGGTGCTCTGGAGCCCGCCTCACCTGCTCGCCGTGACCGGCACGCTGGCGCTGTCGGTGGGCCTGCTCGCCGGACTGCGTTCCGCTCCAGGCCGGCTGGCCCGGATCGCGCAGGTTTTGGCCGCGGCCGGCGTGCTCGGGGCGCTGCAGATCCCGGTGCTCGAGTACGACAGCGACGTACCGCAGTTCTCGACGGTGTGGTTCCTGCCGGTGGCCACCCTGGGCCTGTGCCTGGCCCTACGCCTTCTCGACGACCTGCTCCCGAGCCCGACCCAGCAGGTGTGGGCGGCGGTCGCACTGACCGCCATCCGCACCACGACGGTGGGAGCGCTGGCGGCGATGGGTTTCTCACTGACGGTCGTCCCGCCGGTGCTGGCACTGGTCGTGCTGGCCGCCGCGCTCCGCCGTACACGACTGGGAGCCGCCGCCCGACTCGTCGTGATCGGTGCGATCACCCCCCTGGTGTGGTGGCCGGTTCTGGAGATCCAGTCGAGCGTGACGACCACGCTCCCTGCCGCGCAGCTGCCCGCAGCGGTGCTCCTCGGAGCACTCGCCGGCGGCCTTGTGTCCGCAGCCCGCGGAGACCTGCGCCCGCGGGTGATGGCCACGCCGGTGGCCCTCCTGGTCTTGCTCACCACGGCCCTCGTCGGAGCGGGACTGCTGACCGCGTCGCCCGCGCTTGCCCACGACCCCGGCCAGGGGCGGCACGTCGCACTCGGCCTGCTCACCGTCTCTCGCGCCTCCGGGCAGGGAGAGACCGCCACCCTCGAGCTCGGAGTGCCTGGCGACTGTCAGGCCTTCACGCCGGTGGCGACCGTGGCCCGCCGGGCCGGTCGCACCCTGCGCGGAAGCCTCACCGCGACCGCCGCCGATGTGGTGACACCTGATGGTTCAGGACGGACGCCAGGGTGCGTGCTGCGCGGCTCGGTGAACGGCCTGAGCCAGGGCCGGTGGTTCGTGTACGCCGAAGCCGTCGGCGCGGACGGAGCCCGGCTCGAGGCGTGGCTCGCCGTACAGGCCAGGGAACGCAAGACCGAGGTCCGCGAGATCTACACGCCTCCCGGCGGGAGTGGCACCGGTGGCCGCAACACCGTCGGGGCGCTCGTTCTGCTCGGGGTCGCCGCACTGCTCATCGGCTGTCTTCGGCTCGCCGGTCGGGTGGCCGCACGTGAGGTCCAGGCGGTATCCACATGACCGGCTCGGGCAACGGCCTTCAGAGTGTCGAGCGGACGATTATCTTCGTCGACCTGGCCGGCTTCACCTCCCTCACGGACGCCCACGGCGACGACGTGGCGGCGAGCACGCAGGCGGCGTTCTTCGCGACGCTGACCGACGCGCTCGGTGAGAGCGTCGAGTGTGTCAAGCACCTCGGCGACGGGGCGTTGCTGGCGGCCAACGACGGCGCGGCTGCCCTCGCCTGCCTCCGCGACATCGCACAGCGATGGGCGACGGACCCGCACGCACCGCTGATCCGGGCAGGCGCCCACACCGGTTTGGTGCTGCGCACCGCGACGGAGCACGGCCCGGACTACGTCGGACAGCACGTCAACATCGCGGCCCGGCTCTGTGAGCTCGCCGCAGGAGGACAGCTGATGCTGAGCGAGACACTGTCGGCTGCGGCCGGCCGCGTCGGCCTGCAGGCCCGGGATCTCGGACCGACGCGGCTACGGGGAATCAGCCTGCCCATCACCCTGCACGTCGCCGACCTGACCAACACCGAGGCCACTGCGATCGATCCGGTCTGCCGGATGCCGGTCCCCCGCGGGACGGAAGCTGGCACGCTCAGGCACGACGGGTCGTTGGAGTACTTCTGCTCTCTGGCGTGTGTCGCGACGTTCAGCGCCAACCCCGGCGACTACCGGTCCGCGGAGGCCACTCCCAGGTGGTGACAAGCCGCTCGTAGGACCACAATCGAGGCGCAAACGGTACCGGCGAAGGCGCCCTGTCGGGTGCGGCGGAGTTTCCCCTCGACGACGCCGTGCTGGCACGTGCCCGGCGCGTGGGACCGGACGAGCTTCGGTCGCTGGACGCGATCCACCTCGCGTCGGCCATCGCCGTCGGCGCCGATTCGATTCTGACCTATGACCTGCGGCTGGCAGGGGCTGCGGCAGCCGCCGGACTGGCGGTCCAGGCGCCGACCGCCTGAGTCTCAGCCACGCAGCGATCAGCCTGCGTAGGCAGAGTCGGTCTGGAAGTTCGTTGTGAAATCACCAGGGCTGTATTTGTCGGTGGAGAAGAAATCCACCGTGTTGGCGTTACCCGCCGATAGGCCGCTGACGGAGCCTCTCAGTGTTGCCACGATGCTTCCGTTCCGGAAGATTGTCACGGTGAACGAGCCGCTGCGGACCGAGGCTGTCTCGTTCGTGATTCGCGCGACGGCATCCCATTCTCCGAGGCTGTCCTGGGTGACTTGCAGGTCCGCGATGGCGAAGCCCTTGTCCCTGAACTGCGCGGGCGCGGGGGCTGGGGGTGGCGGGGCGAGCAGAGTGCATGTGACACCACCCGAGGCCACGACAGCGATCATGACCTGACCGCTTGGGCAGGATCCCGAGACGCGCCTCTGCAGGTTCGTACTGTCCAAGCCGTCCACCAGGTCCGCGTTCAAACGCCCGACTTTCACGGTGCTGTTGACCACGAGCGGTGCGGAACCGGCACGGGCAGCCAGGCTGAGGGGGATGCCGCCGCTGTTGGTCAGCGTCGTGGTCGTCGTTGCACTGTTGCCGCGCCCGGTGATGAACGTGCTTCCCGTGGCTGCCACCGCCGTGCCTCCCATAGCGAAGAAAAGAGCCACATAGGCCACGACGGTGGGGTGTGAAGGCCGCTTGAGGTACATGACGCTCCGGAGTCCAGGTGCGGCATCGCGCCACAGGGAGCGAACCTCTCACATCCAGGACCCCACCGAAGGCTCGTCATCGGACAGGAAATCGTGACGATCCATCACGGCTTGGTCCGTGGCTTCGGTGGGTGCCGCTACGCCAGGGCGGGGCAAGGTCGGCAGCGGAACCTGTGGGGCACGCGAGGTCGGCGCGGCACTGGCCTGGTGCGGCCGGTCCCCCGCCGAGCACCAGGCCCGACGGGTCGAGCACTTACCTCTGCGGGTAACTGAACGATATGCCCGCCCGAAAGTGGCCGGGGTCTTGCCCCTTCGCGACAACGGACTAGTATTCTGGTCTATGAGCACCTTGCCGCTATCGGACGCGAAAGCCCGCCTGTCGCAGATCGCCGACGAGGTCCACCGCACCCACGAACGGGTCACGATCACCAAGAACGGTCGCTCGTACCTTGTTCTGATGGCCGCCGAAGATCTCGAGTCGATGGAAGCGACCCTCGAGCTGCTCAGCGATCCCGACGCCATCGCGCGAGTGCAGGAGGCGCGGCAGGACCTCGCCGCCGGCCGCGGGACGGACGCAGCGCAGATGACGGAGCTGATGGCCGCACGGCGCGAGCGCGGCGGTGACTGACACCGAGCGGTACGACGTCGTCCTGTCCCCTGGTGCCCGCCGTGCGCTGACCGACCAGCTGCCACCGTCGGTGGCCTTCGCTTGCTGGGAATTCATCAACGGCCCGCTCCGCGAGAACCCGCGGATCGTGGGAGCGCCACTCCGTGAGCCATTCGCCGGTCTGTGGCGGGCCCGCCGCGGCGAGTACCGCGTCCGGTACGAGATCGACGAGGAGCAACACCTGATCTCGGTCGTCGACATCGATCACCGACGAGACGCCTACCGCACCTGACTGGACAAACCTGAGTCGGTAGTTGTACGCGCTGCGTCGCGCCATGCTGGTCGATGTTGAGGAGCTGGCCGACGGCCCCCTGTCGGGGGCGCCGTGCCTGAGCGTCCTCGGTGACTACTGACTTGATCCCAAGCATGTCGTGAGAGAGTCCGAAGACCGACCCGAGGGGTGAGATGTCGCGCAAGAACGCGGTGGTCCTAGGAGCTGGACCTGCGGGGCTCGCCAGCGCCTTGTGTCTGGCGCGCAGCGGCTACCGAGTGAGCCTGTTGGAGCGGGATCCCGCTGAGGCACCGGCCTCCGACCCGTTCGGATGGGAGCGCAAAGGGATTCCGCATTTCGGGCAGCCGCACATGCTCATCCCCCGCGCCTGCAAGGAGCTGCGGGAGAACTTCGCGGATGTCTACGCGGCGCTCCTGTCGGCGGGCGCCACCGAGCTCGACATGCGACCAAGATTGCAGGGCACCGAGTTGCCCGGCGACGAGGACCCGCTCAACCAGGCGCTCCGACGTCCCGCCGTCGAAGGGGCCCTCAGGGCTGCGGCACTCGCCGAACCGGGAGTGACCATGCGCTTCGACACCGAGGTCGGCGGCCTGCTGTTGGACACCGACCGGGTAGTCGGGGTCAACGCTGGGGGCAGCGACATCGAGACGGGACTCGTGGTCGATGCGATGGGAAGGCGCTCCCCCATGGCCGACTGGCTGGCCGTTGGCGGTGGGCCGCAACCCGCCGAGGAAACCAGTCCCTGCGGCGTCATCTACTACAGCCGCTACTACCGCCTCCGTCCGGACAAGGAGCTCCCTGCGGGACCCTGGATGCTCGGACCGCGGGGTGATCTCGGCTACCTGGGCTTCGCGACCTTTCCCGGCGACAACGGGACGTTCGCGGTCTCGCTGTCGATTCCCACTCACGTACCCGTGTTCAAGAGCCTCAAGGACAACGACGTCTTCGACGCGGCGGTCGCCAAGATCCTGCCGTTGCGGATGTGGGTCGATCCGGAGCTGGTGGAACCGATCACGCCGGTCCGGGTGATGGCCGGTCTGAGCAACACGCTCACGCCTGACCGCTCCTCACCCAGCGGTTTGTTCACCGTGGGCGATGCGCTCAGCCACACCGATCCGACCCTGGCCCATGGCATCGCCTTCGCCCTGATCCACGCCCGGGCGCTCGCCGCTGCCCTCACGGAGCACGACGACGTCGAGAAAGCCTTCGTTGCTTTCGGCGCCGCGACGGAACGCGACATGCGGGAGCGCTTCGACCTCGCTACAGCTGCCGGCGCGCAGCGCCACAGGGGGTGGACGGGAGGAACGCTCGACGTCGCTCACCGGGACGGTGACTACGCCCTGTTCTCGATCGCGGCTGCCGGTGCCGCGGCGATGGTCGATCCCGACGTGCTCCGGGTCTTCGTCCGCCGTCTCGGCCTGCTCGACAGCACCCGAGTGCTCGACGACGACATCGCCATGCAGGACCGCATCGAGAAGATCTTCGGCGAGATGCTGGCCCAACCCCGGCCGCCCGCCGGACCCACTCGGGACGAGTTGCTCAACGGTTGAGAGCATTCCTGAGTACTGCGTTTCCTCCGAGAGGTCAGCCGTAGGAGTCGCACCCGTAGCCGTCGCTGTCGTTGTCCAGCCGGTACGGATCAACGCCCGCCTGCCGCAGCTGGACCTTCTCGCGGATGTCGCCGCAGTCGAGGTCATTGGCCTCCCCCGCGCCCGACCCGTCGCCCTTGACCGGGATGCAGGTGATGTAGTCCCTATGGCAGGTACTGCTCTGCACCGGCGCCTTCGTCGATGCGGGCTTCGTTGTGCTGGCGCTCGTGCAGGTGCCCCACACGCCGCGCTTCTCCGCCTTCGCCGCCGCGAAGGCCTGGTCGAGCTGGGCAGCCAGGGCGGGCCGTTCGCTGCGGAAGGTGGCGAGGAACTTGTCGTTGGCAAAGCCATAGCGAGCCAGGTAGATATTCAGGTTCGTGCCGCTCGCGGTGAAGATCTCGGATACCGCTCGGCCGTATTGATCGGTTGTGTAGACCGTGGCGCGAAAGCCGGAGGCGAGAAGGCTCTTGCGTTTGTTGGTCGCGGACGTGCCGCCACACTCGTTGTACTCGGGAGCGTTGATCAAACCCATGCGGTACTCCTGGCCGGAGGTGTCCTTCCAGGAGTCACCGTCACCATTCGCAGCCTGGTAGAGCAGGGCGCCCGCCGCTGCCTTGCTGCTGCCTCCAGCCTCGGTGGTGGCCGGTTCCGGGGCGACAGAGGACAGCGTGGTGTCAGCGGGCGCCGGGCTCGCGGAGGGTTCCTCAGTGGACAACAGCTCCGATCCGCGAGTGCTGCTCGGCGTTGCGGACGTCTCGACACTGGACCTGCTCGCGGCCTTGGGGTCGTCAAGGAACGGAGAGGCCGCCATGCTCACGGCCATCAGACCCGCGAGCCCCATCAACGGATACTTGATGATCTTGTGGATGGCTGGCTCCTCGGTGCGGTTGAGTCGCCCTGATCAGGTCGTTGTCTGCGGGTGAATCCGAACGTAGACCGTGCGGAGGCCACAGCGCTCAAAACGGAGCAAGGGGAACGCTCGGAGTCCGCGCGGCGTTCACCAACTCAGTGACACTGAGCGGTGACAGGTTTGGGGGACGAGTTGGCCTGTAAGCCGGGTTCTGTGATCCGGCCGAAGCCGAATCGACGGTCATCCATCTAGGACCGTTGTTGCCAACGGCCTCGTGCGGTCTACCCGCAGACTCGGGCGGGCCGCCCTCAAACGTCTGCGCAGGACTCCCGAAAGAGTCCCTCTTGACCTTGCTCCGGGTGGGGTTTGCCTAGCCGTCCGGGTCACCCCGGTCGCGGGTGCGCTCTTACCGCACCGTTTGACCCGTACCCGCACCGAGGTGCGGGCGGGCTGTTTTCTGTGGCACATTCCCGCGGGTCACCCCGGGTCGCTGTTAACGACCACCCTGCCCTGTGGAGCCCGGACTTTCCTCGACACCTGGAAGGTGCCGCGACCGTCCGGCCAACTCGTCCCACGGCGAGTCTAGGTGGTCGTGGTCAGTTGACCAGCTCGTTGAGCTTGGCGCCCGTGAACCACTCACCGAGCACGTCGACGAAGGCGCCGTTGCGGTACTGCAGCAGCCGCACGTTGCTGTTGCACACCGACCCCAGCAGGGGGAGCTGGAGGCGGTCGCAGGTGTAGGGGTGGGCGAGCACGTTCGGCTCGTCGCGCGTGAAGGGAAGCTTGGCCTTGAGCTTGGCCGCGTCGACGGCTCCGCCGTCCATGAGGTGCGCGAGGTTGAGCACCGCACTGAAGGCCGCCTCCGACACCGGTGAGCGCTGCTCCTTCGGCACCCCCTTGCGGAAGGCCTCCGCCTCCGCGCCACCGCCGCTCTCACCGACCGGGAGATAGCCGGAGGCGAAGAACGTGCGCTCCAGCCCCGCACCCGCCGTACCGACGACACCCGGCGAGGCGCACGCGCCCGGGTAGTACATCTGCGCCTTGACCCCCAACGCCTGCGCGGCCCGCATGATCCGCGAACAGGCCTGCGCCGGGAAGACCACGATGATGGCCTCGGGGTTGCCGGCGTTGGCTGCGGTGAGGGCCGGCGCGAAGTCGGCCGCGTCGGCCTTCTCGGCGACGAGCTTGACGTCAGACACCTTCTTGGCGCGGAAGATGTCACCCGCCGCGGAGATCGCCGCGTTGAGCAGACCCGGGAGATCCTCATGGATCACGTGGATGCTCTTCACGTGCTTGCGTTCGATGAGGTAGCTACCGATCGCCAGTAGGTCAGCCGCCGT
>JANOTZ010000424.1:0-4712 GCA_031416735.1 Frankiales bacterium | reverse complement strand
GGCGTACCGGCCCCGATGGGACTCCGCGGACCCGCTCACCCAGGCACCGGTCGAGGACCTGCTGACCGCTGACGTCGTGAAGCTGTTGGCCCGCCACGACGAGCTCGGCTCCGACGACCTGCTCGCCAGCGCCCGTGCGGTGGTCGGCGACTCCGCGACGCTCACGCACTCCTCCGGCGACGGGCTGCTCGAGATCAGCGCGGCCGGGATCTCCAAGGCGACCGGCCTGGCGATGCTGGCCGCCGAACGCGGGCTGGGCGCGGCGGACGTGGTGGCGTTCGGTGACATGCCGAATGACCTGCCCATGCTGCTGTGGGCCGGCCTCGGGGTGGCGGTCGCGAACGCCCACCCGGAGGTGCTCGAGGCAGCCGACGAGATCACCGCCTCCAACGACGACGACGGCGTCGCGCAGGTCCTCGCTCGCTGGTTCTGACCCCCGCCTACCACGGTGGGGCGCTACCAGGTGGGGAGACGTGCAGTTCTTCGCTGTCGGACGCTTCCAGCGGAAACGTCGAGCCCTGGATCATCGGGGGGTTTGTGTTCGGTCCCCTGTCCGGCCTGGCGTACCTGACCAGCAATCGCTCCCGTCGGATGGTGGCTCAGCGCAACGGCCCCCGCCAGGAGGGAAGTGATGCTTCTTGGCCCACGGCACCCGAGAAGGGGAAGTGCCGCTGCACGGCGCAGAACGAGAGTCGTTCGCCGAGGTGGGTAGCGACGAGCTATCTCGCTCCCGCGGGCGAGGGCTCGCGACGGCCAGCAGCCGTTACCTCACCTCACCGCCGCTCTCGGCTGCTTGCGCTCATCGCTGCTCCCCGCCCGCCGCCGGATGTGGTTCTGCCACCCTGCCAAGGTGTGGTCGATCCACCACATCGCCCGCGAAACCGCGTCGCCAGCTCGGATGTGGTCTTCCCACCCGGCCAGGGTCGGGTCGATCCACCACATCGGCACGGGTCGAGCGGCGGCGGGTACGGCGAAAGGTGGCCGCACCGGGCAGAGCGGGGCTTTCGAGAGCGGCCGCTAGCCGAACCTCCTCAGCTTCATGATCCACGGAACGCGCACAGCGTGAAAATCGCCGCCAGGGGCTGTGCGGGTTCCGTCGATCATGGACAGGGGGAGGAACCAAAGGAGAGGCGGCGCTCCTCAGCCCTCGACCGTGATCAGGAAGTCCCGCTCTTTGCTGTCCGTCCGGTCGACGCGATAGAGCGGAGAACGACAGTTCCCTGAAACGCACCCGCTCTCAGCCCGAGCGGTGGCGTCCTAGGCCGGCAGGCCGAGCGCGGTCGCGTTGAGGGTGGCGATCCCGACTTCGAGCTCGTTGACCGTCGGCGGCCTGCGCAGGTCCATGCGCTGCTCGACCATCTGCCGCAGCATCGCGGCGATGTCGCGGCTGCCGTCCAGGGCCTGCTGGTCCTCATACAGCGTGATGCTCGTCGACCGGCCGTTCTCGCGGTCGACCAGGACGAGCATCCCGCACATCCCCGGGATCTCCTCGACCTTGGGGACGACCTCGGTCCGCGCATAGTCCAGGTCACGGTCGATCTCGGCCGCGGTCACGCCGTCCCATTCAGTGACTCGTGCGTACATGGCTCCACCCTCCTGCTACGACTGGTGAACCGAGCGTCCTCCCACCGGCGACCAAGGGCAACCGTCGCTCGCCAGGGCGTCTTCCCTCTGGTAGAACGTGTTCCACCTACGAGCGGCAGGCAGGGCATGAGCGCGGACGAAGCGGTCCTCACCGGACAGGCCTGGACAGACTTCTGTCGCGCCCTCGAGCAAGCCGGCCAGGTGGTCCTGAAGGACACGACCCCGGCCACGCCGCTCGACCGGGCCGAGGGCTTCCGCTACCTCACCCGGCTCCTGCGCAACGCGCTCTACGCCACCCTGGAGAACAGCGACCCGGACCGGCCGCGCTGGCAGGGCCTGGATCTGGTGAAGATCGGCGCGGACAACCCCGACAACGTCTACCACTCCGCTCCGGTCCGCGGCACCAACACCTACCGCATCACCGGCACCCGCGGCTCCATCGCCTACGCCTCCTTCGGCAGCAAGGCCAACCGCTACGCCAAGGACGGCACGATGGCCTCCACCGGCGAGCTGCGCAACGATGACCTGTACGTCGAAGGCGATGGCACCGTCGAGATTCTCGTGAGTGCGGAGCGACCGGCAGAGGCGAAGAACTGGCTGCCCCTGGCGGTCGACTCCACCATGATCGTGCTGCGCGAGTCCTACCTCGACCGGAGCACCGAAACCCCTGGCAGCTGGGCGATCTCGCGGCTCGGCGACACCGCGCCGAGGGAGCCGCTGAGCACCTCGCATCTGGTGAAGAGCCTGCAGCGCGCGGCCATGGGCGTGCACGGCACGGCCGCCACTTTCCAGGCCTGGACCGAGCTGTTCATGACCCGGCCGAACGAGCTGCCCGACTGGGGGCAGGAGATGTTCCAGAAGGCAGGCGGCGACCCGGAGATCTTCTACCTGCACGGCTTCTGGACGCTGCGGCCCGGTGAGGCGTGGGTCATCGAGACCGAGGTCCCCGACGCGCCGTACTGGAACTTCCAGCTCGACAACTGGTGGATGGAGTCCCTGGACTGGGACCGGCGGATCACCGTCAACAAACACACCGCGAAGCTCGACGGCAACCGCCTCACCCTCGTCGTGGCGGACGAAGACCCCGGCTGGGGCAACTGGATCGACACCACCGGCCACACCTCCGGCACCGCGCTGCTGCGCTGGGTCGGCACCGACCACCACCCCCTGCCCACCTGTCGCGTCGTGGAGCTCTAGATGACCCTGAAGGTCGATGCCCTGCTCGCTGCCGCCAAGGACAAGGCGAAGTCCGACGCCTTCGGCGACGACTGGTTCCTCGAGCCGCTCGGGGTTCTCGTCAAGGCCCTCAACGAGGAGGCCCGGCTGTCGGAGCTCGGCCACCAGATGACCGAGCGCCGGCTCACCGCCCTGCTGGTCGACCGGCTCCGGCTGCGCAGGCTGCAGGCCGAGCACCCCGAGATCGCCGACGTCGAGGTGCACGTCGCGGCGGAGATCTGCGGGCTGCCCCGCACCGGCTCGACACTGCTGCACCGGCTGCTCGCAGCCAGCCCGCAACTCACCTCGACCTTGTCGTGGGAGTGCTCCTACCCGCTGCCTTTCCCGGGTGAGGGACCCGGGGCCGAGATCCGCAAGGAGAAGGCCCAGAAGATGATGCAGCTCTTCCTGGAGCTCTCCCCCGACTTCGGTGACCTGCACACCGTGGTCTGGGACGGGCCCGAGGAGGACGTGCTGCTGCTCGACCGCAGCTTCACCGCGATGAGCTGGGACTCCTTCTACTGGGTCCCCACCTACGGCATCTGGCTGCGCTCCTTCAACCAGAGCAAGGCTTACGGCGAGCTGCGCGAGTGGCTGCAGGTCCTGCAATGGCAGACGCTGTCGGACCAGGGCTCGACCCGCGAGGGCAAGAAATGGGTCCTGAAGTCACCGCACCACCTGACGGCTGCGGACACCGTGCTCGACGAGTTCCCCGACTGCAAGATCGTGATGACCCACCGGTCGCCGACGTCCGCCGTCCCGTCGTACGCCTCCATGGTGCAGGCGATGACGTCGCAATACAGCGACCAGGTCGACCCGCTGCAGATCGGGCCCTACTGGAGCGACCGGTTCCGCGAGTGCCTGGCGGGCTTCGCCGACGTGCGGGCCCGCCGCCCCGACCGGTTCGTGGACGTGCCCTTCAAGGCCACCGTCGCCGAGCCGCTCGACACCGCCCAGCGGGTGCTCGACGCCCTGGGCCTGCCGGTCGGGCCCGCCGACCTCGCCGCCTTCGAGGACTACCTGGAGGTCAACCGGCAGGAACGGCACGGCTCGCACACCTACACCCCTGAGCAGTTCGGGCTCTCCGCTGCGCAGCTCGAGACCGATTTCCACTTCTACACGGAGGCCTACCTGTGATCCTCAAAGACGAGGTCGTCGTCATCACCGGCGTCGGCGCCGGGCTGGGCGCCAAGCTCGCCCAGCGGGCGGTCGCCGAGGGCGCCAAGGTCGTCATGGCCGCCCGGTCCACCGGGGTCACCGAGCAGATCGAGAAGGACACCGGTGGCGCGGCCGTGGCGGTCGCCTGCGACGTCCGCAAGGAGGAGGACTGCGCCCGCGTCATCGACACCGCCCTCGAGCGGTTCGGCAAGGTCACCGGCCTGGTCAACAGCGCCTACGCCCACCCCGGCTTCCACGACCTGCTCGAGACGCCGGACAAGGGCCTGCGCCGGTCGATGGACGTGATCCTCTACGGCTCACTGCAGATGTCCCGGCTCGCCGCGCCACACATGAAAGCAGCGGGCCACGGCTCGATCGTCAACGTCGGCACGATGACGACCCGCAAGCCGATGCGCGGTGAGGGCGGCTATGCCGTGGCCAAGGCCGCGATGACCTGCGCCACCCAGTTCCTCGCCCTGGAGCTCGGCGGGTCGGGCATCCGCGTCAACCAGGCCATCATGGGGTGGCTGGACGGACCGGGAGTCCGGTTCTACCTGACCATGACGTCGGAGCAGAAGGGCATCTCCGAGCAGCAGGTCTACGACGACATCGCCTCCCGCAACCCGCTCGGCCGGATCCCCACCGACGAGGCCTGCGCCGGCGCGATCCTCATGCTGCTGTCGAACTACACCTCCGAGGTGACCGGCGCGATCCTCGACGTCAACGGCGGGGAGTACATGCCGGCATGAACGACA
>JANOTZ010000423.1:0-6825 GCA_031416735.1 Frankiales bacterium | reverse complement strand
CGACCCCGATCCGCCCTCCCGTGAGCACCAGCGACGCCGTACCGCCATAGGTTTGGGCATCGACGAGCCGGGTGAGGAGACGAGCCGCCACCGCGTTCGCGAGCACCGTCGCGTCACGGTGCACGACCAGGGTGGGAGCGGCGGTCATGAGGTCGTCATCGCGGGATCGAGGTCGGTGACCTGGGCCGGGTCCTGCCAGATGTGGGTGCGGGTCGGCGGGCGCCCCGCGAGCCCGGGCACCCCGGTGCACGCCTCCAGGGCCTCGCCGAAGGTGTCGTCGGCGTCCAGCCGCCGCAGCTCCTCGGCGAGCAGCTCCCCGAGCTCGCGCCGAGGCAAGGGCATCGACCGGTCGGGCTGGCCGGTGCGGCGCAGGATCGCGGTGCGGCCATCGGTACGGTCGATGCGGACGGTGTCCTCACCGACCTGCATCTCGACCCCGGTCACGCCAGGCCCAGCGGTGTCGTGCTGTTGCACCTCCACCCCCAGCCGGCTCTGCAGCCAACCGGCGATCAGCGGCCGGCTCGGGTTGCTCGCCTCACCACTGACCGACACAGAACGGACCTCGCCCGACAACGAGTCGTACGCCGAAGCGCACAGGCTGCGCCACAAGGTGGTACGGGTCCACGCCAGGTCGGTGTCCCCAGGCGCATAGTCCGCCGCCCGGACCCGCAACGCGGCAAGGGGATCAGCGGCGGCCCGGCAGTCGGTGATCCGGCGGTCCGCGATCACCCCGAGCGGGTCGTGTGCGATCAGCGCCGGTGGTTCACCGAACCACCAGGTGACCACCGGGGCGTCCGGTGCCAGCAGCGGCAGCACCACCGACTCGGCATGCAACGCCAGCCGTCCATACATCCGCATCACGATCGCCTCACCCGGCCCGAGCCGGCCACCCACCGACACTTCCGCGTCGAGGCGCGGCTCGGGAGCATCAGGACGACGGCGTACGACGAGAAGCAGCCGACACGGATGCTGAGCCGCGGCGTGGGTGGCCGCCTGCTCCGCCTCCGCGACGAGCTTCTCGTCCACCACCGCCACCAGGGTCAGCGCCAGCCCGCTCGAGACCGAACCGGCGTGCCGCCGCTCAGCCGCCAGCGCCTTGACCACCGCGGTCCCCGTCGTGTCCCACAGTGCAGTCATGTCGTCCTCCGGACGAACGCAGTCATGGTCGCCTCCAGGCTCGGCCGTCGCGGGCGAGCATCTCGTCGGCGCCCTTCGGCCCCCACTCACCGGCCCGGTAGGACTCAGGTTTTCCGCCGGCGGCCCAGAGCTCCTCGATCGGGTCGATGACCCGCCAGGACTCCTCCACCTCCTCGTTGCGCGGAAACAGGGACGCGTCCCCGAGGAGCACGTCGAGCAGCAACCGCTCATAAGCCTCAGGGGAGTTTTCGGTGAAGGCTTCGCCGTACAGGAAGTCCATGGCGACATCCCGGACCTCCATGGTCGTGCCGGGGACCTTGGAGCCGAAGCGCAGCGTCACGCCCTCAACAGGTTGCACCCGGACGACGAGCTGGTTGGAGCCGAGGTCCTCGGTGTCGGTGTGCGCGAAGGGCAGGTGCGGAGCCTTGCGGAAGACGATGCCGATCTCGGTCACCCGGCGGGGGAGGCGCTTGCCGGTGCGCAGGTAGAACGGGACCCCGGCCCAGCGTCGGGTGTCGACGTCGAGGCGTACCGCGGCGTAGGTCTCGGTCGTCGAGCCGGGCTGCACGCCCTCCTCGTCGAGGTAGCCGGCGACCCGTTCCCCGGCGAGCCAGCCCTGCTCGTACTGGCCGCGGACGGCGTAGTTGTGGAGGTCGCGGGGGAGCCGGATCGCGCCGAGGACCTTGCGCTTCTCGGTGCGCAGCGACTCGGCGTCGAAGTTGACCGGCTCGTCCATCGCGGTCAGCGCGAGCAGCTGCAGCAGGTGGTTCTGCAGCACGTCCCGGGCCGCGCCGGTGCCTTCGTAGAAGCCGGCCCGGGTCCCGATGCCGACGTCCTCGGCCATCGTGATCTGCACGCTGTCGATGTGGTGGGCGTTCCAGATCGGCTCGAACAACTCGTTGGCGAAACGCAACGCCAGCAGGTTCTGGACGGTTTCCTTGCCGAGGTAGTGGTCGATCCGGAAGACGTCCTTCGCGGTGAAGACCTCATCCACCAGCTGGTTCAGTGCCACGCCACTCGGCAGGTCGTGGCCGAAGGGCTTCTCCACCACGACGCGCCGCCAGCTCTGCGTCCCGTGGTTGTCGGCCATGCCGGTGCGCTGCATCTGGTGCAGCACCGTGGGGAAGGCGTTCGGTGGGATGGACAGATAGAACGCCGCGTTGCCGCCGGTGCCGTGCGAGGCGTCGAGGTCCTTGAGCATCTGCGCGAGCGTGTCGAAAGCGGCGTCGTCATCGAACGAGCCGGACAGGAACTTCGTCGACTGGGCGAGCCGCTGCCACACGTCCTCGCGGAACTCGGTGCGGGCACCGGCCTTCGCGGCCTCCTTCGCGACCTGCTCGAAGTCGCCGTCGCCCCAGTCGCGACGGGCGATGCCGAGCAGCACGAAACCCGGAGGCAACAGCCCGCGGTTGGCCAGGTCGTACACGGCCGGGATCAACTTCTTGCGTGCCAGGTCGCCGGTCACGCCGAACACCACGAGGGCACACGGATCGGGGACGCGGGGGAGTCGTCGGTCCCGCGGATCGCGCAGCGGGTTGCCCAGGCCAGCACTCATGCCAGCACTATGCCAGCACTATGCGAGTGCCCGGCGGACCTGCTCCAGACCCACGGGATCGCTGACGTGCAGGCGAAGCACGGGCCGGCCGTGTCCGGCGAGGACCTTCGCGTCGCCGGCGGCCTGCGCGGCGAGCAGGGTCCCGAAGGTGAAGGGTCGATCGGGGATGGCGAGGTCGCGGCGGATCAGACCGGTCAGCTGCAGGAACGATCCGATCGGCGGTCCGCCCTTGTGGAACTGCCCCGTCGAGTGCAGGAAGCGCGGCCCCCAGCCGAACGTCACTGGCCGCCCGAGACGGCTCGCCAACGGACCGCGTACGGCGGCCAGGTCGGCGTCACGGACCCGGTCCAGGTAGGCCATCACCGACAGGTAGCCGCGTTCCGGGACGGACCTGAGCAGGGCCTCGAGCGCCCCGCCGACGGTGCTCTCGCCGTGGAGCAGCCCGTCGGTGGCGTAGCCCTGAACGGCGCCGTCGACGAAGGTCGGAGGCTCCGGCGCGGGCTGGGCGTCGAGCAGGCCACGGGCCGCCACCTTGGCGCTCTCGACATCGGGCTGGTCGAACGGGTTGATGCCGAGCAGCCGGCCGGAGACCGCGACGGCGTACTCCCAGGCCAGGAACTGCTGCCCCAGGTTCCCGGTGATGCTGGTCCCGACCGTCGGGGTCGGCTCACCGACGCGGATCACGTGCAGGTCGTCCGCCGGCCAGTCCAGCTCGGGGGCACCGGCCTCCACGACGACGGGCAGCAGCCCCCGGCCGTGCTTGCCGGACGACTCGGCGACGAGCTGCTCGGCCCAGTCACCGAACCCCACCAGCGGTGATGCGGACGCGTCGATGACGATCTTGTCGCGGTGGTCGGCGCCGAGCACCGCACCGAGCTGCAGGGCGGGGTTGTCCTCCTCGGACAGGTGCTGGTGCATCGACGCGGCCTGGTCGAGAAGCAGCTCGACGTCGGCGCCGGCCAGCGCCGACGGCACCAGTCCGAAGGCAGTCAGCGCGCTGTAGCGGCCGCCCACGGTCGGGTCGGACAGGAAGACGGCTCGGTAGCCCTCATCCCGGGCCAGCTGCTCGAAGGGGGAGCCGGGATCGGTGACGACCACGATCCGGCTGCGCGGGTCGATCCCGGCGGACTGGAACGCCGCGACCAGCGCCCGTCGCTGACTGTCGGTCTCCAGGGTGCCGCCACTCTTGCTCGACACGACCACGACGGTCCGGGCGAGGTCGCCCTCGATGACGGTCCGGACCTGGTCGGGGTGGGTGGAGTCCAGGACGGTGAGGGGCACGTCGGCGGAACGGCAGATCACCTCAGGTGCAAGGGAAGACCCGCCCATTCCGCACAGGACGACGAGGTCGACGCCTTCGCTGCGCAGGGTGTCTCGGAGCCGGAGCAGCTCCGGGACGAACGTCCAGGAGGCCTCGACGGCGTCGAGCCAGCCCAGGCGCACCTCCGCGTCGGCCTCGGCGTCGGGCCCCCACAGTGACGGGTCGTGGTCGAGCAGCCGGGTCGGCACCTCGTCGGCCCGGAGCGCCGTCAGCGCCTTCCGCTGCGCCTCAACGAGGCCGTCCCCGTGAACGGTGACCTGGGCGATCACGCAGTGCCTTTGAGTCGCGCGGCGACGGAGGTCAGCAGGTCGTTCCAGCTGTCCTCGAACTTCTGGACGCCCTCGGTCTCGAGCAGAGCCACTACGTCGTCGAGGTCGACCCCGGCCTCGGCCAGGTCGCTCAGCAGCTGCGCGGCCTCGTCGTAGCCGTCGGTGACGGTGTCGCCCCGGACCACGCCATGGTCGGCGACCGCGTCGAGCGTCGCTTCCGGCATGGTGTTGACCGTGCCGGGGGCGACCAGCTCCACGACATACCGGGTGTCGTCGTAGGTCGGGTCCTTGACGCCGGTGGAGGCCCAGAGCGGGCGCTGCGGAAGCGCACCGTCCGCGGCCAGGGACGTCCAGCGGTCGCCGGCGAAGATGCGCTCGTAGTGCTGGTAGGCGAGCCGGGCATTGGCGATCGCGGCCTTGCCCCGCAAGGGATGTGTGTCGCCGAGGCGCTTGTCGATCTCGCTGTCGACGCGGCTGACGAAGAAGCTCGCCACCGAGCCGATGGCCCGCAGGTCGTGACCGTTGGCTCGGGCGGCCTCGAGTCCTGACAGGAAGGCGTCCATCACGGCGACGTACCGCTCGAGGGAGAAGATCAGGGTGACGTTGACGCTGATGCCCGCGGCGAGGACCGCGGTGATCGCCGGCAGCCCCTCGATCGTCGCCGGGATCTTGATGTAAAGGTTGGGCCGGTCGACGAGCCACCACAGCGCCTTGGCCTCGGCGACGGTGCGGGCCGTGTCGGCGCTCAGCCGCGGGTCGACCTCGATCGACACCCGGCCGTCGACGGTGCCGGACTCGGCGTAGACCGGTGCCAGGACATCGCAGGCCCACCGCACGTCGAAGGTGGTGAGGGCCCGGACCGCCTCGTCGACGTCTACCCCGCGGAGGGCGAGATCGCGCACCTGCTCGTCGTAGGCCGCACCCTCGGCCAGCGCCTTCTGGAAGATGGTCGGGTTGGTGGTGACACCGACCACGTCCCGGGTCTTCACCAGGTCGGCCAGGTTGCCTGTCTGCAAGCGGTTGCGGGACAGGTCGTCGAGCCAGACCGCCACCCCCGCGGCGGAGAGGTCAGCGAGAGGGTCGGTCATGTGTGGCTCCTAGTTTCCGGTGGTTGAGCCCTTGGTCAGGCCGAGCTTGGACAGCGAGGCGTGGGCAGCGGCGACGGCCCGTTCGGCGGTGAGGCCGAACTGCTCGTACAGCACCGCGAACGGCGCTGAGGCGCCGTAGTGCTCGAGCGACAGTGGCACGCCAGTGTCGCCGAGCAGCTCCCACCAGCACTGGGCGATGCCGGCCTCGATGGAGACGCGAGCCCTGACGTCCGGCGGCACGACGGTGTTGCGGTAGGCGGTGTCCTGCTCCCGGAACCACTCGAGGCAGGGGACCGAGACGACCCGGGTGGGGGTGCCCTCGGCTTCGAGCAGTTCCCGTGCAGCGAGGGCGATCTGGACCTCGGAACCGGTGGCCAACAACAGCACCTGGGGGGTGCCGGTGGAGGCCTCGGCCAGCACGTAGGCACCCTTCGCCACGCCCTCTGCGCTGGCCAGAACCGTGCGGTCCAGGACCGGCACGTTCTGCCGGGTGAGGGCGAGCGCTGCCGGTCGGTCGGTGTGCCCGAGGATCGTGCGCCACGCGACCGCGGTCTCGTTGGCGTCGGCGGGCCGGACCACGTCGAGGCCCGGGATCGCCCGCAACGCCGACAGGTGCTCGATCGGCTGGTGCGTCGGGCCGTCCTCGCCGAGGCCGATCGAGTCGTGCGTCCAGACATACGTGACGGGCAGCTTCATGAGCGCGGCCAGCCGCACCGCCGGACGCATGTAGTCGCTGAAAACGAGGAACGTGCCGCCGTACACGCGAGTGCCGCCGTGCAGGGCGATGCCGTTCATGATGGCGCCCATGGCGTGCTCGCGGATGCCGAAGTGCAGGGTCCGGCCGTACAGCCCACCCTGCCACTCCTTGGTCTGGCGCGACGGCGGGAGGAAGGACGGCTGGCCCTTGGGGGAGGTGTTGTTGCTCTCCGCCAGGTCGGCGGAGCCGCCCCACAGCTCGGGGAGCAGCGGCGCCAGCGCGGTGAGCACCTCACCGGAGGCCTTGCGGGTGGCCACCCCCTTCGGGTCTGCCTCGTACGACGGAAGGGCGTCGGCCCAGCCGTCCGGGAGGGTGCCCTGCTGGAGGCGGGCGAGCAGGGCCTTGCCGTCGGGGTTCCCGGCGGCCCAGGTCGTGAAGGACTGCTCCCAGGTGGCGCGCAGGGTGCGGCCGCGGGTAACGACCTCGCGGGCGTGGGCCAGCACATCCTCGGGGAGCTGGAAGCTCAGGTCCGGGTCGAGACCGAGGATCTCCTTGGTCGCGGCCACCTCCTTCGCGCCGAGCGCGGCGCCGTGCGCCTTGCCGGTGTTCTGCAGGTTGGGCGCGGGCCAGCCGATGATCGTGCGCAGGGCGATGAAGGACGGCCGGTCGGTCTCGGCCTTGGCCCGGGTCAGGGCGGCGTCGAGGGCGCCGACGTCCTCCTGGTAGCCGTCCTGGGTGGTCCAGTCGACGCGCTGCAC
>JANOTZ010000422.1:0-10256 GCA_031416735.1 Frankiales bacterium | reverse complement strand
GCCGGTAGCCCTCGGTCTCGATGCCGAGGCCGTCGAGCTCGGGGGCCACGACGTGCTCGGCGATGTCGGGGGTGAGCAGCGACACGATGTCGATGTCCTCGGCGTGCTGCGAGGAGATGACGACGGTGTCGAGGCGGGCGGGCCGGCCATCGACGTACTCGATGGTGACCTGGGTCTTGCCGTCCGGGCGCAGGTAGGGGATGACGCCGTCCTTGCGGACCTGCGTGAGCCGCTTCGCGAGCCGGTGCGCGAGCGCGATCGGGAGCGGCATCAGCTCGGGGGTCTCGTCGCACGCAAAGCCGAACATCAGGCCCTGGTCGCCGGCGCCCTGCTTGTCGAGCTCGTCCTCATCGCCTTCGACGCGGCTCTCGTACGCCACGTCGACGCCCTGCGCGATGTCGGGGCTCTGCGCGCCGATGGACACGCTGACGCCGCAGCTCTCGCCGTCGAAGCCCTTCTTGGAGCTGTCGTAGCCGATCTCCAGGATGGTCGCGCGCACGATGTCGGCGATGTTGGCGTAGCCCTCGGTGGTCACCTCACCGGCGATGTGCACCTGGCCGGTGGTGATCATCGTCTCGACGGCGACGCGGCTCTTCGGGTCCTGGGCCAGGAGCGCGTCGAGGATCGCGTCACTGATCGCGTCGGCGATCTTGTCGGGGTGTCCCTCGGTGACCGACTCGGACGTGAACAGTCGACGCGACACACGTGCTCCAGGGCTTTGTAGTTGGGGGTTGTCCCGATGAGTCTACGGCGCCCGGGTTGCGGTGCTACTCCCCCTCGCCGACCGAGCCGCAGTCGATTGTGTACGCCGCTTCGACCTCGGGGCTGCCCTGCGGGGCCGTGCCGCTGCTCGACCGGACCAGCACCAGGCTGGTGGCCGTCATCCGGTAGACCGCCAGCGACACCGTGTAGCTCGTGCCCGTGCTCGACTCGGCCTTACGGACCTCGACCAGGCCCTGGTCGGTGCAGCGGAAGCCGTCACCGTGTTGGACGCTGCCCCCGAAGCCCAGCAGCGCCGGCTGGCCGTCGAGCTGCAGCTCGCGCAGGACCTTGCCGTCGAAGCGGTACGGCGTGGCGAAGCTGGTCGAGGCGCCCTGGACGGTCTGGACGAAGACCTCCGCGAAACCGTCCCGGTCGACGTCCTTGCTGCCCAGCACCTTCGGGGCGGCCGGGGAGTCGGCGTGCACCGGCGCCGTGACCTGCTTGCCGGTCGTGGAGAGCGTCACGGTGATCCGTTCCGCGGTGGTCTTCACGGCGTCCGGCTTGCCGTCCCCGTCGACATCGCCGTCGATCGCGGCCTTCTTGGGTGCCGGGGTGGGACTGGCCGTCGGGCTCGGCGTGCTGACCACTGCGGTCGGGGTCGGAGCGGCGGTCGTGGGCGCCACGCTGGGCGACGGGCTTTCGGTGGAGGCCACCTTCTGGTCACCGCCCGAGCAGGCGGTCAGGAGCAGGGTCAGGGGCAGAACAAGGACAAGAACGGGGGGACGCATGCCGAGCAGGCTGTCATGTCAGGACGGGAGGCGGGTCACAACCAGGTCCCAGACCACGTCGGCGAGCGATTCCTTGCTGCCCAAGGGGATCTCGGTGAACGAGCCGTCCGCGCCCAGGACGGTGGCCGCGTTGTCGGAACCCTCGAAACCGGTGGGGTGGCCGGACTCACCGACCTCATTGACGACGAGCAGGTCACACCCCTTGCGGGCCAGCTTCATGCGCCCGTGGGTGAGCACGTCCGCGTGGTCGTCGCCGGTCTCGGCGGCGAATCCCACGAGCACCTGACCGGGGCGCCTGCCCTCCACCAGGGCCTGGAGGATGTCGGGGTTCTTCACGAAGTCGACGGTCAGCGTGTCGGTCTTCTTGCGCTTGGTCGCCAGCCGCTCGGCCGGCCGGTAGTCGGCGACGGCGGCGGCCATCACGACGGCCTGCGCGCCACCCGCTTCGGCCAGCACTGCGTCGTACATCTCCTGGGCACTGGTGACCTGCACCACCTTGACGCCGGCCGGGTCGGGCAGGGTGCTGCTGGAGACCAGCACGACCTCGGCCCCGCGGGCGACGGCGCAGCGGGCCAGGGCGTGGCCCTGCCTGCCGCTGGAGCGGTTGCCCAGGAAACGCACCGGGTCGAGGTGCTCCCGGGTGCCGCCGCTGCTGACGACGACCCGGGTGCCGACCAGGTCGAGCAGGCCCCGACCGGCCAGCACCCGCTGGCACAGCAGGGCGAGCTCCTCCGGCTCGGGCAGCCGGCCCTTGCCGCTGTCGGCGCCGGTGAGACGGCCCACCGCGGGCTCCACGACGAGGACCCCACGGCTGCGCAGGGTCGCGACGTTGGCCTGGGTCGCGGCGTGCTCCCACATCTCGGTGTGCATGGCGGGGGCCATCACGACCGGGCAGCGGGCGGTCAGCAGGGTGTTGGTGAGCAGGTCGTCCGCCAGCCCGTGCGCCGCCTTGGCGAGCAGGTTGGCGGTCGCGGGCGCGACCACGACGAGGTCGGCCTCCTGGCCGATCCGCACGTGCGGCACGTCGTCGACGTCGTCCCAGGTGCTCGCCGTGACCGGCTTGCCGGACAGGGCGGCCCAGGTGGGTGCGCCGACGAACTCCAGCGCGCTGGCCGTGGGGACGACCCGGACGTCATGTCCGGACTCGGTGAGCCGGCGCAGCAGCTCGACGGCCTTGTAGGCCGCGATGCCCCCGGCGACGCCGAGGACGACCTTGGCCATCGCTTAGACGGCGTCGTTCGGGTCGAGGACGTGCTCGTGGGAGAGCAGCCCGGCGTTGATCTCGCGCAGCGCGATCGACAGCGGCTTCTCCTGCACACCGGTCTCGACCAGCGGACCGACGTACTCGAGCAGGCCCTCACCGAGCTGGGAGTAGTAGGCGTTGATCTGACGCGCGCGCTTGGCGGCGTAGATCACCAGGCTGTACTTGGAGTCGGTAGCCGCCAGCAGCTCGTCGATGGGCGGGTTGGTGATGCCGATCGGGTTCGCAACAGTGCCGGACACGTTCTACTCCAGACCTAGGGACTTGCCTGCTCGCCAGGCTCAGCCTGTACGAGGAGCAAGGCTACCAGCGCATCGGCCGCGCGTTCGAGATCGTCATTGACGATCACCGCCTCGAACTCCGCTTCGGCCGCCATCTCGATCTGCGCCAGCTCCAGGCGCCGCCGTACCCGCTCGGGGTCCTCGGTGCCCCGGCCGGCGAGCCGCCGGGTGAGCTCCTCGACGCTCGGGGGCGCGAGGAACACCAGGTGCGCCTCCGGCATCGCCTGCTTGACCTGGCGGGCCCCCTGCAGCTCGATCTCGAGCAGCGCCGGTACGCCCGCGGCGAGCATGTCGAGGACCGGCTGCCTCGGGGTGCCGTAGTAGTTGCCGGCGTAGCGGGCGTGCTCGAGCAGCTCCCCGGCCGCGACCATCCGGTCGTACTCGGCCTGGTCGACGAAGTGGTACTCCACGCCGTCGGTCTCCCCCGGGCGAGGCGCCCGGGTGGTGACGCTCACACTCAGCCACACGTGCGGGTAGCGGCGCCGGACGACGCCGATGACGCTGCCCTTGCCCACCCCGGACGGACCGGACAGGACGGTCAACCGGCCCGTCACGGGTCGGCGAAGGTCTTGAGCAGCGCCTCGCGCTGCTTCGCGCCGAGGCCCCGCAAACGCCGGGCCGGTGAGATCTCGAGGGTCTCCATCAGCTTCTGGGCCCGGACCTTCCCGACGCCAGGCATCGCCTCGAGCACCGCGACGACCTTCATCTTGCCGACGATGTCGTCGGTGTCCCCGCTGTCGAGCACGTCGGCGAGGCTGGTGCCGCTGGTCTTCAGGCGGACCTTCAAGGCCGCCCGCGTCCTGCGCGCGGCAGCCGCCTTCTCGAGCGCAGCAGTCCGCTGCTCGGGGGTCAGTTGCGGCAGGGCCACGCGGAGTTCACCTCTGGGATGTTGCGGGGAAGGGCGGCGCGACCGTAGCGACTCCACGGCGGCGGAGGCAATGTCGGTCGCTCAGAGCAGGGTGGCGGCGATCTGGGCCGCGGCGGCGCCGGGGTCGGCGGCACCGGTGATGGGACGGCCGATGACGAGCAGGTCGGCGCCGTCGGCGAGGGCCTGCCTAGGTGTCGCCACCCGCGCCTGGTCCTGCGCGTCGGCGCCCAGCGGGCGCACCCCCGGGGTGATGAGCACGATCCCGGGGCCGACCTCGGCGCGGACCGCGGCCACCTCGTGGGGTGAGCACACCAGCGCACCGGCACCTGCCCCGACCGCCAGGACGGCCAATCGCCGTACAGCGTCCAGTGGTGGACCGGCGAGACCAATCGCCTCCAGGACCTCGCTGCTCAGGCTGGTGAGGACGGTCACGGCCGCGATGGTGACGTCGGGGGCTGCCTCGACCGCGGCCCGCACCATGTCCGCGCCACCACTGGCGTGCACGGTGAGGTAGCGCGGCTTGAGCTTGGCGACCGCGCGGGCGGCACCCGCCACCGTGTTGGGGATGTCGTGCAGCTTGAGGTCGAGGAACAGCTCGACGCCGCTGCCGCCGCGGACCGTCTCGACGATCGACGGGCCGGTGCGGCAGAACAACTCGAGGCCGACCTTCACCACCGCGACGTGCGGCGTGACGGCCTGCGCCCAGCGGGCCGCGGTCTCGACGTCGGGCGCGTCGAGGGCGACGGCGATGGGTGCGCGGGTCTTCTGCATCAGTCCTCGGTCTCGAAGGTGACGGGCGTCGGCGCGGGAGGCTCCTCGACGGGAATTTCCTCCGGGACGACGACCACGGGGGGCTTGTGGGCGAAGCTGATGGCGTCCTCGAACCGCTCGAAGCCGCGGTCGGCCAGTGCCCGCGCCAGCTCGTCGAGGATGCGGATCGGGGCGCTGGGGTCGTTGAAGATCGTGGTGCCGACGCTGACCGCGTTGGCGCCGGCCAGGACGAACTCCAGCGCGTCCAGGCCGGTGCGGATGCCGCCCATGCCCAGGATGTGCACGTCGGGCAGGGCCTGCCGGATCTGCCAGACGCAGCGCACCGCGACGGGCCGGATGGCCGGGCCGGACAGCCCGCCGGTGATGCCTCCGAGGGCTGGCTGCATCGTGTCGGTGTCGATCACCAGACCGAGCAGGGTGTTGATGACCGACAGCCCGTCGGCGCCCGCATCGACGCAGGCGCGGGCGATCGCGGTGATGTCGGTGACGTCGGGGCTGAGCTTCGCGAAGATCGGCACGCCACTGGGAGCGGCCCGCTTCACTGCCTGTACGACGGAAGCGGCCGCCCGTGGGTCGCAGGCGAACACCTGGCCGCGGTCCTCGACGTTGGGGCAGGAGATGTTGACCTCGATCATCGCCAGCCCCGGCCGGCCGCGGAGCTTCGCGGCGAGCTTGGCGTAGTCCTCGACACAGCCCCCGGCGATGGAGACCACGGCCCGGGCGCCGCGGTCGGCGAGCCAGGACAGGTCCTTGTCGAGGAACGCGTCGATGCCGGGGCCCTGCAGGCCGATGCTGTTGAGCATCCCGCTGGGGGTCTCGGCCATCCGGGGCGTCGCCCGGCCGGAGCGCGGGTTGAGCATGATCGACTTGGTGACGACGCCGCCGAGGGCGGAGACGTCGAAGAACTGGTCGAGCTCCTGACCGGCGGCGGCGCAGCCACTGGCGGTGAAGACCGGGTTGGGGAAGGTGACCGACCCGAGCCGGGTGCTCATGTCGATCACCGGGGCGGAGAACACCTCGCCCGCGGGGCGCAGCGTCAGCTCGCTCACTTGACTCCACCTTCCGTGATCTGGGGGGCTCCGACCGTGTCGGGTGGCACGGTGCCGACGTCCGCCCAGCGGACCCGGTCGCCCAGGAACACCGGTCCTTCGACGCAGGACCGCAACATCCGGGTCAGGCCGTCGTCGCCGATGACCGGGAGCACGCAGGTCATGCAGACCCCGACGCCGCAGGCCATCGACTCCTCGACGGCGACCTGGGTCGGGATGTCGCGCTCCGCGGCGATCTCCGAGACGGCCCGCAGCATGGCCATCGGCCCGCAGGCGTAGACGACATCGGAGGCGGTCTTGTCCAGCAGCTGTGGCAGCACGTCACTGACCCGACCCCGACGGCCCATCGAGCCGTCATCGGTCGTGACCTCGATGCTCGTCGCGATCCGCTTCGCGTCGAGCTGTCCGAACAACCGGTCGGCGCTGCCGGCGCCGAGCACGAAGTCGACCCGGCACCCCCGGTCGCGCAGGGCGGTGGCCAGCGGCAGCAGCGGGGCGCTGCCGTAGCCACCACCGACCAGCGTGGCCGTGACCGGCTGGGCGGGCAGCCGGAAGGGCTTGCCGAGCGGGCCCACCAGGTCGAGCTTGTCCTGCGGCCGGCGCGATGCCAGCCACGCGGTGCCCTTGCCGTGCACGGCGAAGATGAACTCCACGGTGCCGCCGTAGACGCCGCGTTCCTTCACGTCGTAGATCGCGAAGGCCCGGCGGAGCAGCATGCTCGACTCGGGGCCCCCGACCTGCACCGCGACGAAATGCCCGGGTCGGGTCAGCTCCGCCATCCCGGGCGCCACGATCGTGATTGCGTGGTAGGCGCCGACCTTGCGCATGGACAGGACCTCGCCCTGTACCTGTACGGGCATCAGACCTCCCTCGCTGTCTTCAGTGCCTGGTGGTGCTCCTGCAGGGACGTGACCCCGATGTCGCCCCGGACCAGGGCCTCGATGCCCTGCACACAGGCCGCGGCGCCCTGGATAGTGGTGATGCATGGCACGCCCCGGGTGACGGCAGCGGTGCGGATCTCATAGCCGTCGACGCGGGCCCCGACTCCGAACGGGGTGTTGAAGATCAGGTCGATCTCGCCGGCCAAAACCATGGGCACGACGTCGTCGCCCTGGCCGTGCGAGTGCTTTCCGACGACGTTAGCCCGGACGCCGTTGCGGCGGAGCACCGAGGCGGTGCCCTCAGTCGCGACGATCTCGAACCCGAGGTCCGAGAGCCGCTTCACCGGGAAGATCATGGCGCGCTTGTCACGGTCGGCCACGGAGACGAAGACCCGGCCCTTGGTGGGCAGGTCGCCGTACGCCGCGCTCTGGCTCTTGGCGAAGGCCGTGCCGAAGACGGCGTCGATGCCCATCACCTCGCCGGTGGACTTCATCTCCGGCCCGAGCAGGGTGTCCTGGCCGAGGAAGCGGCCGAAGGGCAGCACCGCCTCCTTGACCGAGATCGGGCAGTCGAGCGGCAGGTTCCCGCCGTCGCCGGTGGCGGGCAGCATCCCCTCGGCGCGCAGCTCCGCGATGGTCGCGCCGAGCATCACGCGCGCGCAGGCCTTGGCCAGCTGGACGGCCGTCGCCTTGCTGACAAACGGGACAGTGCGCGAGGCGCGCGGGTTCGCCTCGAGGACATAGAGCACGTCGTCCTTCAGGGCGTACTGCACGTTGAGCAGGCCCCGCACCCCGACGCCTCTGGCGATGACCTCGGTGCTGTGCCGGATCCGCTCGATGTCCTTGTCCCCCAAGGTGATCGGGGGCAGCGCGCAGGCGGAGTCGCCGGAGTGGATGCCGGCCTCCTCGATGTGCTCCATCACGCCACCGAGGTAGAGCTCGGTGCCGTCGTAGAGCCCGTCGACGTCGATCTCGATGGCGTCCTCGAGGAAGCGGTCGACGAGCACCGGATGGTCCGGCCCGATCAGCGTCGAGCGCTCGACATAGCTGACGAGCATCTCGTCGTTGTAGACGATCTCCATGCCGCGCCCACCGAGGACGTACGACGGACGGACCAGCACCGGGTAGCCGACGTCCTCCGCGATGGTCTTCGCCTCGTCGTAGGACCTCGCGGTGCCGTGCTTGGGAGCGGGCAGGCCGCCCTCGGCGAGTACCTTGCCAAAGGCCTCGCGGTCCTCGGCGAGGTGGATGGCCTCGGGGCTGGTGCCGACGATCGGGACGCCGCAGTCCTTGAGCTCCAGCGCGAGGCGCAGCGGGGTCTGGCCGCCGAGCTGGACGATGACGCCGACCAGCTCACCCCCGCCGGCTGCCGCACTGGCGAGCTCGGCGTGCACGACCTCCAGGACGTCCTCGACGGTGAGCGGCTCGAAGTAGAGCCGGTCTGAGGTGTCGTAGTCGGTCGAGACCGTCTCGGGGTTGCAGTTGACCATCACCGTCTCGAAGCCGGCGTCGTGCAGCGCGAAGGACGCGTGCACGCAGGCGTAGTCGAACTCGATGCCCTGCCCGATCCGGTTGGGACCGCTGCCGAGGATGATCACCTTCCTCTTGCTCGACGGCGCCACCTCGGTCTCCTCGTCGTAGGTGGAGTAGTGGTAGGGCGTCTCGGCGGCGAACTCCGCCGCGCAGGTGTCGCCCGACTTGAACACCGGGCGGATCCCGAGGTCATAGCGCAGCTGGCGGACCTCCTGCTCGGTGAGGCCCTTGACGGCGGCGAGCTGCTTGTCGCTGCAGCCCATCCGCTTCGCCTTGCGCAGCAGGGGTTCTGACAGCTCCGCGCCCTCGAGCTCGGTGCGCAGCTCGACGAGCTGGAGCAGCTGGTCCAGGAACCAGCGGTCGATCTTGGTGGCCTCGAAGACCTCCTCGACAGTCGCGCCGAGACGCAGCGCGAGCTCGACGGTGTGCAGCCGGCCGTCGTGCGGCACCCGGGCCTTGGCGAGCACCTGCTCGACGGTCAGCTCAGGGTCGGGCTCGGTCCAGAAGCCGCTGGGTGCCTGCTCCAGGGAGCGCATCGCCTTCTGCAGCGCCTCCACGAACGACCGGCCGATGCTCATCGCCTCACCGACGCTCTTCATCGTGGTGGTCAGCTCCTGGTCGGCCCCGGGGAACTTCTCGAAGGCGAACCGCGGGATCTTCACCACGACGTAGTCCAGCGCCGGCTCGAAGGCCGATGGGGTCTCGCGGGTGATGTCGTTGGGGATCTCGTCCAGGGTGTAGCCGATGGCGAGCTTCGCCGCGATCTTGGCGATCGGGAAACCGGTCGCCTTGGACGCCAGCGCGCTGGAGCGAGACACCCGGGGGTTCATCTCGATGACGACGATGCGTCCGTCGGCCGGATCGACGGCGAACTGGATGTTGCAGCCGCCGGTGTCGACGCCGACCGCGCGGATCACGTCGATCGAGATGTCCCGCAGGTGCTGGTACTCACGGTCGGTCAGCGTCATGGTCGGCGCCACGGTGATCGAGTCGCCGGTGTGCACGCCCATCGGGTCGAAGTTCTCGATGGAGCAGATGACCACGACGTTGTCGTTCTTGTCGCGCATCAGCTCCAGCTCGTACTCCTTCCAGCCCAGGATCGACTCCTCCAGCAGGACCTCGGTGGTGACGCTGGCCTGCAGCCCGCCACCACCAATGCGGCGCAGATCGGCTTCGTGCCAAGCGATCCCGCCCCCGGCGCCGCCCATCGTGAAGCTGGGCCGGACCACCACGGGGTAGCCGAGGTCCACGACCCCGGCGAGCAGCTCGTCCATCGTGTGGCACACCACCGAGCGGGCGCTCTCGGCGCCGATCGACGCGACGACCTCCTTGAAGGCCTGCCGGTCCTCGCCCTTGCGGATCGCCTCGACGTCCGCGCCGATCAGCTCGACGCCGTACTGCTGCAGGACACCGGCCTCGTGCAGGGCCATCGCGGCGTTGAGCGCGGTCTGCCCACCCAGGGTCGGTAGCAGCGCGTCGGGGCGTTCCTTCGCGATGACCTTGGTGACGTACTCCGGGGTGATCGGCTCGATGTAGGTCGCGTCGGCGAACTCCGGGTCGGTCATGATCGTGGCCGGGTTGGAGTTGATCAGGGTGACCCGCAGGCCCTCGGCCTTGAGCACCCGACAGGCCTGGGTGCCGGAGTAGTCGAACTCCGCGGCCTGCCCGATGAGGATCGGGCCCGACCCGATGACCAGGACGTGCTTGAGGTCTTCGCGCTTGGGCACGGGTCAGCCTTCCATCAGATCGGCACTAGACGACACGGTCGCCTCGCATGAGCTTGGCGAACGCTTGGAACAGCCCGGTCGCGTCGTGCGGCCCGGGAGCCGCCTCGGGGTGGTATTGCACGGAGAAAGCCCGCGCCTCAAGGCATTTCAGGCCTTCGACCACGTTGTCGTTGAGGTCGACGTGGCTCACCGCGACCCGCCCGTACGGCGAGTCGATGGGCGTGCCGTCCGTGGGGGCGTCGACCGCGAAGCCGTGGTTGTGGCTGGTGATGTGCACCCGCCCGGTGGCGAGCTCCTGCACCGGCTGGTTCACGCCGCGGTGCCCGTAGCGGAGCTTGTAGGTGCCCAGCCCCAGGGCCCGGCCGAGGATCTGGTTGCCGAAGCAGATGCCGAAC
>JANOTZ010000421.1:0-3838 GCA_031416735.1 Frankiales bacterium | reverse complement strand
TCGTGTGAGCGTGCTGCAGACGCCGCACAGCACGCGGCTACCGGCGGCCCGGGCGGCTTCGGACGAGACTCTCGAAGGAACCGGCGCCGGGCAAACGGTTGGGTGGCCACGCGGGCTCGCAGCGGACGATCGCGGTGCGGGCTCGCGACGCCTACCGCGACCGCTGGGTGCACCTGGAGTGCGGGTACGAATGGGCAACAACGGACGACGACTTGATAAAGCTCTTCACATCCCACATCCCACATCCCACATCCCACATCCCACGTCCGGGCAGCGGCAGATGAGTACGTGCTGCCTGTGCGGATCGCTTCTCTTTGAACCCCGGCTCCTTCTTCTTCGAGAGCGTCCAGCCGGTCCACTCCCGTCGTCGCCCTCAGTCCTGGGCATGCAAGGCTGCGGCATGGAGATCACGTTCGTGGGGACCGGCGACGCGTTCGGGAGTGGCGGTCGCTTCCAGACCTGCATCCGTGTTGAAGCCGAAGGCCACACCGTCCTCGTCGACTGCGGGGCGACAACACTCACCGCCTTCAAGGCGCAAGGCATGGACCCCCAGCAGGTCGACGCGGTGGCGATAAGCCATCTGCATGCCGATCACTTCGGAGGACTGCCCTTCCTCATCCTCGACGGCCAGTTCACGAGACGCACCAAGCCGTTGACCATCCTCGGACCCCACGGCACCGAAGCACGACTGCTCGCTCTCATGGAGGCGTGCTACCCCCTGTCGACCTCAGTGAGGCGACGGTTCGATGTCGAGGTCATCGAACTGACGGGAGATGGCCGATCAGAACAGGCCGGACCTCTCACCCTCCGGGCCTGGGAAGTCGATCATGCCAGCGGCGCCCCGGCCCTTGCCCTCAACGCAACGATCGGCGACCGCACCTTCGGCTACTCCGGTGATACCGCGTGGACAGCAGCCCTGACCCCTGCCTCCGCGGAGACCGACCTGTTCGCCTGCGAGGCCTACACCTACGACAGCCCCGTCCCGTTCCACCTCGCGTACTCCACCATCCTGGAGAACCACAACCTGCTTCCCGCCGCGGAGCTGATCCTGACGCACATGGGCCCAACGGTCCTCGGCCGCCTGGACACCCTCGAGTTCGCCGCGGCATGCGACGGCCTCAGACGCTCCATCTGACAGCCAGGACCTAGACCTGGACCTCGACATCGACGTTCCACGGACGCAGTCTTCGACTCGAAGCTCTGGCTGGCCTGTGCGTCGTCTTCAGATGGCCACCGGACGCCGACGGCCCGGAGCCGGTTCGGGGCCCTAGTAGCGCGTCGGCTTGCGGTACGCCTGGGCGTTGCCGGTGTCCGGTTCGAACCTGAGGCTCCGGTAGACGCGCCCGGCCGGGTTCGTGGCCTCAGTGACGATGACCCACTGGTCGCAGCCATGATCGGCGGCCCACCGGGCGGCCACGCCGAGAAGGTGTGAGGCTAGCCCGCGGCGACGGTGCTGCTCGTTGGTGCCGACGCTCTGGTATCGCGCCCTGGTGCCACACCGGACGATTCCCAGGTCGGCTACGAGGATGCCGTCCGAGAAGGCGCCGAACGTTGCTCCGAGGTCCTGCTCGGAGAGTGTGCGACGCGTCTGAGCCTGAGTCTGGGTGAATCGCTCATGCAACTCCGGGTCGAACTCGCCCGTTCGGTCGTTCTCCTGGAGGGACAGGGCCACGTGTTGCACCCAGTCCTGCCCCGTGAGGCGGCGCACGGTGTAACCGTCGGGAAGCGACGTCTGATGGGGCAAGGTGCGCGTCGTGAGGACGTCATCGAGCTCGAGGTCGAGCCCCTAGGCGACCCAGACATCCTGGTCCTTGGGCATCCGGGTCAGACCGATCGCGACCCAGGTCGCTTCGGGGAAGGCCGACCTGAAGGCGCTGGCCCACCTTGCTGCCTCGTTCACCGTGTCCTCGTCGGTGACGAACAGGCAGTTGCCCCAGTGGAAGTCGGGGTTGTGAGGGGTGCGGACAACCAGGTGGTTCCCGTGGTCCTCAACGACCGAGCCGGAGTGCTCGAGGATGGCGAGGTCTGTTGCCCAGCCGGGCGAGAAGCTGCGCATGCCGCGACGCTACCGGAGGGCCGCTGAGCAATCTGATCCGTCACCACCGCCAGCCGCGCGACTCCACGGCGGAAGTCCCGACAAGAACACGACCGCACAGCCAGCGGCAGAAGCGGACGTTCCGCGAGCGCCTTGAACATGACCAGCGTGGCAGCGAGGCGTACTAGACGCGGCCCTCACGCCGGCCGATGCTCAGGTCGTGACCACGCCGCGCGGTCGTCAAGGGCCGCATCTCCTCGGACCCGCTGGAGCTCGCTCTTGGCGTGGAGCGCCAGGAGCAGGACTGCCTGCGCCTGATCAACGGCGGGGAGGGGCCGGAGGCCGTGGCGCGGAGGCTCCCGAATGCGGTCGGAGCCGAGACGTTCCGCAACCCAAGCCGGCAGCCGCTGACTGAGACCGCGGCCGCTTGACTGGCTCCGGCGCGAGGGGTGCTGGCACCATTCGGCCAGGCGCCCGGCGTACCGGGCTCGAGGCTCGAGGATGGTTCGATGGACGAACACGACGGCTGGACGGCCGTCGTGGCCGCTACCTCTGCCGCCGTCGGGGCACCTGCAGACCTGCTCGGTGAGTTCCTGCCGGACCTCGACGAGGCAGCCTCGGGACGTCCGCTCGACCTCCCCCACATCGACGGCTACCGCACCTTGGGACGCGTGGCGGCGCAGCGCGGTGTCACCCTGCGCGCTGTCGTGGACCTCTACCTCACGGCGTCCCGGCGCGCGTGGCCACGACTGACCGCAGTGGCCGGTGGGCGCGACGTCGTCGCCCTGAACCGGGTAGGCGGTGCGGTGCTCGCGGCGGTGGACGACGTCGTCGCCGCGGTGTGCGAGGGCTACGAGGACGCACGCCGGACTGCCTCGCTCGTCGAGGAGTCACTGCGCCGCGAGTTCGTCGACGACCTGCTCACGGGCACGTCACTTGATGCTCGGCACATCGCCCGCGCGGCGGCTTACGGGCTGCGACTGGAGTCCTCGCACGTGGTGCTCGTGGTGTCCGGCAGCCGCGAGTTTCTCGACCACCGGGTGATGGTCCGGGACGTCGAAGCTGCGCTGCTCTCGAGGACGGGGCTGCCGGCCAGTGAGGCGAACCTGCTCGTTGCCACGCGCTCCGGGCTCCTGGTAGTTGTCATGCCGGCCGAGTTCCCAGGGGCGGCGCAGGTCGCGGCCCAGCAGCTGGACCAGGAGCCGACGCTGTCGTGGCGGATGGCGGTGAGTCGGGCTCGATCGGGCGCGTCAGGCGTGCGGATCGGCTTCGACGAGGCACGGTCTGCGATCGCGCTGGCCACGCGGCTGCACCTGCCGGAGCGACTGGTGCGCGCTGAGGACCTGCTCGTCTACGAGGTCCTCACGCGGGACCGGGAGGTGATGGTCGAGCTCATCGCCTCCGTCCTCGCCCCGCTCGTTGCCGCGCGGGGAGGTGCCGCGCCGCTGCTGGAGACCCTGCGCGCCTACTTCGCATGCGGCGGGGTGGCGGTGGCCGCGGCCAAAGAGCTGTACCTGTCCGTCCGGGCGGTCACGTACCGGCTGGACCGGGTCGCCGCCCTCACCGGCCGCGACCCGCGCGACCCGGAAGACCGTTTCGTGCTCGAGGCGGCCCTGCGCGGCGCGAAGGTGCTGGACTGGCCCGACACGTCGTTGTAGCGCTGCAGGGAGGAGCCCGTGCCGCCGTGCGTCGCGCGGGCCTGGGCAACGCGGTCGGCGCACCTGCATCCCGACTCCGACGTCGCGCCGTCGGTGCGGAGCGCGCAGCGTCGGCAGTCAGGGCGCCGCCATCCGTGACGGCTGC
>JANOTZ010000420.1:0-3438 GCA_031416735.1 Frankiales bacterium | reverse complement strand
CTCTCCCTCCCTCCCGGCCCCCTCCCTCCCGGCCGCCCCCCACCCTCCCGACCCCCCACCCGAACCACCCGAACCTGGCGGTGAAGGGAACCGGAAGGGGCGTTCCGGGGGACCGAGACACCCCTTCCGCGTCCGTTCATGCGCGCGGGAGCCAGGGGGCGCGGGGCGGAGGCCGCGCGGGGAGGTCGCTAGGGTCGGGGGCATGAGCGACAGCCCGATCAGTCCTGTTATCGACGAACTCTGGGAGCGCCGCGGCGACCTCACCCCGGAGGATCTCGACGCCCGCAAGCAGGTCGTCGCCGCCGTCGACCTGCTCGACACCGGCATCGCCCGGGTGGCGCAGGTGGTGGGGGACGAGGTGGTGGTCGACGAGCGCGCGAAGCGGGCGATCCTGCTGAGCTTCAAGGTGCTGCCGATGGTCGAGACCATCGCGCCCTACTACACGCACGACCGCGTCCCGCTGAAGACCACCTTCGCCGGGGTCCGGGTCGTGGCCGGCGCCATCGCCCGCTGGGGGTCCTACTTCGAGCCCGGCGTGGTGCTGATGCCGAGCTACACCAACATCGGCGGCTACGTCGGTGCCGGCTCGATGGTCGACACCTGGGCCACCGTCGGGTCGTGCGCGCAGATCGGCAAGAACGTCCACCTGTCAGGGGGAGTCGGCATCGGCGGCGTCCTCGAGCCGCCCCAGGCCGCCCCGGTCGTCATCGAGGACGACGCCTTCGTCGGCAGTCGTTCCATGGTCGTCGAGGGCGCCCGGGTCCGCAGGGGCGCGAAGCTCGGCGCCGGGGTGATCCTCACCAGCAGCACGCGTGTCTTCGAGGCCGAGACCGGCAAGGAGCTCGCGCGCGGCGAAGCCCCCGCACGGGCCGTCTGCGTCGGCTCTTCGCGGGTGAAATCCTTTGCTGGTGGGGATTTCGGCCTGCCGTGCATGCTGGTCCTGCGTTATCTCGAGGAGGGCCAGGAGCACGACAAGTTGGCCCTCAACGAGATCCTCCGCGAGCACGGTGTTGCGCCCTGATGCTCGACCTGACAGGCGATCCGATCGCCCTGACCCAGCAGCTCGTCGACATCGAGAGCGTCAGCGGCAACGAGCAGCACCTCGCCGACCTGGTGCACGCGGAGCTGCAGAAGCTGGCCCACCTGACCGTGACGCGGGAGGGCAACAACCTCATCGCCCGCACCGAGTTGGGCCGCGACCGGCGGGTGCTGCTAGCCGGCCACCTGGACACGGTGCCGATCGCCGACAACCTCCCGAGCCGCCGCGAGGAGCACGTGCTGCACGGCTGCGGGACGAGCGACATGAAAAGCGGCGACGCGGTGCTGCTGCACCTGGCCGCGACGCTCGCCAGCCCGTCGTACGACCTGACGTTTGTGCTGTATGACAACGAGGAGGTCGAGGCTGAGAAGAACGGTCTGGGGCAGCTCGTGCACGGCTTCGCGGACCTGCTGCAGGCCGACCTCGCGATCCTCATGGAGCCGACCAACGGCAAGGTCGAGGCCGGCTGCCAGGGCACCCTGCGGGTCGACATCAAGCTGCAGGGGAAGCGGGCCCACAGCGCGCGCAGCTGGCTCGGCGACAACGCGATCCACCGGGCCGCGCCGGTCCTCGCGATCCTGCAGGACTACCGGGCGCGCGACGTCGACATCGACGGCTGCGTGTATCGCGAAGGGCTGCAGGCGGTGCGGATCGACGGCGGTCACGCCGGGAACGTGGTCCCCGACTCGTGCACGGTGAGCGTCAACTTCCGGTTCGCGCCCGACCGCTCCGAGCAGCAGGCCGCCGAGCACGTGCGGGAGGTCTTCGGCGGCTATCCGGTGACCGTCACCGACAGCTCGGGTGGCGCCCTGCCTGGTCTCACCGCCCCGGCCACCCGGCACTTCGTCGAGGCCGTGGGGGAGGTGCCGGCCGCGAAGTACGGCTGGACCGACGTCGCCCGCTTCTCGGCCCTCGGCATCCCGGCGCTGAACTATGACCGGGGGATCCCAACCTGGCGCACACCCGCGAGGAGCACGTGGACGTCCGGCAGATCACCCGGGCGGCCGACCTGCTGCGCAGCTATCTGAGCGGAGTAGCCGATTGATGGCGGCCAGAGCCGGCGCCGTCGCGGCTGTCGTGGCGGGCGCCTGCTGGGTGCTGAAGGGCGGGGCCATTTTGGTCACGGGTGATCAGCCGCCGGGCGTCTTCGAGGCTTCCTTCCTGCTGTTCCCCCTTGCCCTCGGCGGGCTCTACGCCCGGCTGGGAGGTCGAGGTGGTCGGACGGCCAGAGTGGGGGTCGGGTTGGCGGTTGTGGCTGGACTGTCCGCCGCACTTCTCGGCCTCGCGCTTCTGTTCGGACCTGAGAGTTGGGAACCCACAGAGGCGGCGGCCACGATCCTGACCCCGCTCTTCGCGCTCGCCGGGCTCGGGACCATTGTGGGCCTGTTGCTGCTCGGCATCTCCGTCCGTCGAGCGCAGGCGCTGGGTCCGCGCTGGTCGGTCCTTCCCTTGGCACTGGGGGTTTCGGTGTTCCCGCTCATGATCGTCGGCGGGGCCTTGGAAGCCGTTCATGAACGCCTTCTCGAGGTCCCCCTCGTGCTACTGGGCCTCGGGTGGATCGGGCTCGGCGTCGCACTCGCTCGCGAGGACACATCTCAGCCGTCGCCAAGATAGGTTGCCTCGTATCGAGGACAGCCCTCGCCAGGACGAGCCGGACGCGTCCGGCCCGCCGGACTGGGTGCACGCCGACGCATGCCGTTGCTGAACTACGGACCCGGTGACCTGAGCCAGCGCGCGGCGCGGGTCCGGCTCTGCTTGAGGGCCGCCTCGATGGCCGCCCGGTCGGGCTCCGCATCGGCGGGTCGCTCCGGCCATCCCTGCGCGACCTCGTCCGCCCACGTGGCCCAGCGGTCGACGGTTTCGAGGAAGTCGTCGAGGAAGCGACCGACCACGTGGTTGACCGCGGCCCGCTGCGGGAACTCGCTCGTGCCGTCGAGGTGTGCCTGTCCCACCTCGATGTTGACCAGCGTTCTTTCGTGCGCCCAGGCTCGGGTGTCGTGCAGTGTCCTGCGCAGGTCGGTCGTTGTGCCGCTGTCTGCGAAGAAAACCTTCAGCAGCTGCTCGAACTCGAGTGCCGGGCCCTCCCCGGGTGCCGCCACCCACGCCGCCAGGGAACGTCGGCCTTTGGCGGTGATGCCGTAGACCGTGCGGGGCCGCCTGCCCACCGTCTGGGATGAGGCTCGAGCGAGGCCATGAGCCACCAGTTTCTTGGGCTCCTCGTAGAGCTTGCTGCGCGCCCGGGGCCAGAACCGGTTCATCGTTCGGTCCATCTGCTGGGCGAGCTCGTAGGTCGACCAGTCCTTGACGGCGAGCAGCCCGAGAACGGCGTAGGAGGTCGGAGTGAGATTCGCAGCTGTTGACACATACTCCCCTTGGGACTATTACAAGGAGAGTATGTG
>JANOTZ010000419.1:0-19129 GCA_031416735.1 Frankiales bacterium | reverse complement strand
GCCCGACGGAGCCCGACGGAGCCCGACGGAGCCCGACGGAGCCCGACGGAGCCCGACGGCCCGTGCCGCGCCCGTTCGTCCCGGTGATCAACCCCTCGTGGTCGCGACACACCGACGAAGGGTGACAACGAGGGGTCGCTCGTCGCCGAGCCCCCGATGATCTACCTCCTGTTGCTGGCCGTGGGCGGCGTGTCGCGACCAGGAAGGGAAGATCGTCCGTGGGGGTGGCCCGCGGCACCCATCCGGCCGCGTGCGGGAGCAGTCGGTAGGCTGGCGGACGTGACCGTGTACCAGCTCGTCGTCGACGTCATGCTCAAACCGGAGATCCTGGACCCTGCGGGCCAGGCCGTCGCGAACGCGCTGCCGAACCTGGGCTTCCCGGCGCCGGTGAGCCTGCGTATCGGACGTCACGTGGCCCTGTCCGTCGAGGCGGCCGACAGCGACGGCGCCCTCGAGGCCGCGACCAAGATCGCCGAGACGCTCCTCGCGAACCCGGTGATCGAGGACTACACCGTCCGGCTCGCCTAAGCCGCTTCCGCACGTCGGTCGGCGAGGGTCGGCAGCGGTTGCCCCTTCGGCGGGCGCAGCGTGTCCGGTCCGAACCGCAACCTCGATCGCGTACGGCGGGAAGCCAGGTCCAGGGCCCTGATCAGCACCTCGAGGCGGGCCGCCGGGGTCATGCGGTAGTACATCGCGCCCGTGAAACGACGGGTCTCCACCTCAAGGTCCGAGACGTCGTTACCTCGTGCCCTGTCACCGGTGAACTTCGGCTTCTCGAGCCGTGACTCGCGCCCGTCGTATTCCACACTGACCCCATCCAGAAACAGGTCCGCCCGGCCGCGGTGCGCCAGCCTTTCGTCGTACAAGTCGACTTGGGCGGGCATTCGCGGGCCGCCGGCAAGGACGAAGTCGACCCGCAGCCGGCTCTCCATGAGGGACTCGCTGCGCGGCTCGAGGTGCGGGGCGATGGCGCGGGCGGTGATGACGCCGCGGAGCCCTCCCGCGCGGTCGATGGCCAGCTCGATCTGCGCGCGGGTCACGACGCCTGCCCGCAGCGCGGCATCCCCGCAGGCGACGCCCTCGGTCACCCCGTCCCGGCGGGCGACGTCGACGACGGCGCGAGCGGCAGAGGCGACCAGGAGCCCGTTCACCTCGCACAGCTCCTCGTCCGGGATCTCGGCGCTGCTCCAGCGCATGCCGGGGCGCGGCGCCACGTGGTGCTCGCGGGGCACCGTCAGGTCGAGCAGGTCCTGGCCCTGCGGGTCGCGAGCGAGGACGTCCAGGCCGAGCACCCATAGCGCCGTCCAATGACTGGGGACGGCGTGCCGGGGGAGCGCGTGACGAAGTGCCGCCGCACGAACCTCCGGGCTGTCCGCGACATCCGCGAAGACGTAGGCGTTGCGGAGGACCCTGCGGTAGATACCGTCGCGGAGCCGAGTCCTGGCTTTGGCGACCGAGCCCGCAGCGGCGACCAGTTCCTGCCAGGTGTAGACGAGGATCTCCATGCCGACAGGGTGACCCGAATCGCCGAGTCCGCGGGCCCGTCGTCCACAGCCCCTCGGGGCTGCCGGCCGCCGAGCTCGAGCACCCGCTGAGTGTTGCCGGCCGCCGAGCTCGAGCAACCGCTTGTTGCCGGCCGCCGAGCTCGAGCACCCGCTTGTTGTCGCGCCACGCCGTCCGGTGACAGCAACGCGCGGTAGATCATCGGGGCCGTGGGGCCGACCGACCGCTTGTTGTCACGACACACCGGCCTTGCGCCGCAACAAGAGGTAGATCATCGGGGAGGGGAGCGGCGGGTCCGGGGAGGGGAGCGGCGGGTCGGGGGCAGGGGCAGGGTCAGGCCTGGCGGAGGTAGCTGTCGAAGGACGAGCCGGTGAGCAGCTCGTACGCCTCGATGTACTTCGCGCGGGTGCGCTCCACCACATCGGCGGGCAACGAAGGCCCCGGCTCGGTCCGGTCCCACCCGGCGGCGGTCAGCCAGTCACGGACGTACTGCTTGTCGAAGGACGGCTGGGCCCGGCCCGGCTCCCACGAGGCAGCCGGCCAGAAGCGCGAGGAGTCCGGGGTGAGCACCTCGTCGCCGAGGACCAGGTCCCCACCACGGTGCCCCAGCTCGACCTTGGTGTCGGCCAGGATGATCCCGGCCGCCGCGGCCACCGCCACGCCGCGGTCATAGACCCGGAGCGTCACGTCGCGCAGCTCCGCGGCCAGCGACGCACCGACCTGGGCCACCACCTCGTCGTAGGTCATCGGCAGGTCGTGCTCGCCCACCGCCGCCTTGGAGGTCGGCGTGAAGATCGGCGTCGGCAGCCGCGAACCGTCGACCAGGCCAGGGGGCAGCGCCACCCCGCTGACCGCGCCGCGGGCGTTGTAGTCGACCAGCCCGCCTCCCGTGAGGTAGCCGCGGGCGACGCACTCCACGGCCACCATCTCGAGCCTGTGCACGAGCACCGCGCGGCCCTGCACCTCAGGGAAGCCGAGGGCGTGCATGTCCGCGGACACGACGTGGTTGGGCACGACGTCCGCGAGCTGCTCGAACCACCACAGCGACAGCCCGGTCAGCACCGCCCCCTTGTCGGGAATGACGGTCGGCAAAATCACGTCGTACGCCGAAAGCCGGTCCGAGGCGACGAGGAGCACCTGGTCGTCGCCGACCGCGTAGACGTCGCGGACCTTGCCGGAGTGCAGGAGGGGCAGGGCAATCGTCACGTCAGGACAGCCAGTCGCTCGAAGACCGGGGCCAGCCGGGCGAGGTAGCGCTCCGGTCGGCACACCTCGTCCAGCCGGGCCTCATCCAACGACTGACCCGCAGCCGCGGCCTCGGCGGTCAACGTCGAGCGGAACGGCTCCCCGGTCTCCCACGTCTTCATGGCGGCGCGCTGCACGAAGGCGTAGGCGTCCTCGCGGGACAGCCCACCCTCGACCAGCTCGAGCAGCACGGTGCTGGTGTAGATCAGGCCACCGGAGGACTCGAGGTTGACGCGCATCCGGTCGGTGTCGACGACCAGACCGGTCACCAGCCGGGTGGTGAGGTGCAGCAGGTAGTCAGTCGCGATCGACGCGTCGGGCAGGCAGACCCGCTCGGTGGAGGAGTGCGAGATGTCGCGCTCGTGCCAGAGCGGAATGCCCTCCATGACGGGTACGACGGCAGCGCGCACGATCCGGGCCATGCCCGCGATCCGCTCGCTGGCGATCGGGTTTTTCTTGTGGGGCATGGCGGAGGAGCCCTTCTGGCCCTTGCCGAACGGCTCCCACAGCTCGCGTACTTCGGTGCGCTGGCCGTGCCGCACCTCGAGGGCGAATGCCTCGCAGACCGTCGCGATGATGGCCAGGGCGGAGACCCATTCGCTGATGCCGTCGCGGATCACGACCTGGGTCGCCGCGTCGGCGGGCTTCAGCCCAAGTCGCAAGGCGACCGCGGTCTCGACGTCCCCGGAGATGTTGGAGTAGGTCCCGACGGCCCCGCTGATCTTCGCCACCGCGACGGCGTCGCGGGCGGCCCGGAGCCGGTCCCGGGAGCGGGCCATCGCGAAGGCGAGGTCGGCGACCCGGTGGCCCCAGGTGGTCGGCTCGGCGTGGATGCCGTGCGTGCGGCCGACCCGCACGGTGTCCTTGTGCTTCAGGCCGAGGTCGCGCATCGCGGCGACGAGGCCGTCGGCCTTGGCCAGCAGGATGTCGGTGGCCTCGACGAGCTGCAGGGCGAGCGCGGTGTCGAGCAGGTCCGACGACGTCATGCCGAAGTGGACGTAGGCCGCGGCCTCGCGCGGCTCGGTGTTGTCGGCCCACGCCGACAGGAACGCGATGACGTCGTGCTGGGTGACCGCTTCGATCTCGGCGACCGCCTCAGGCGTCGGCGGCTTCGCCCGGCGCACCGGCTCCACGGAGTCGGCCGGCACCGTGCCGGCGGCGGCATGCACCTCCAGGACGAGGGTCTCCACCTGGCACCACAGCTCGTACTTGTGGGCCTCGCTCCAGACCCGCCCGATCTCCGGCAGGGTGTAGCGCTCGATCACGGGGGCTCCTCAAGGGGTACGGCGACAGCGTGCCCGCCCATTCTCCCAGAACCCCCGCTCGGCGGTCAGCGGATGGCAGCCTTCTCGAAGTCGTCCTTGAAGCGCCACACCCGCTTGCGGAGCACCGGGTCCCCGACGGCGAGCACCTGGACGGCCAGCACCGCAGCGTTCAGGGCGTTGTCGATGCCGACCGCGGCGACCGGGACGCCGGGCGGCAGCTGGGTCAGCCCGAACAACGCGTCGTGGCCGTCGGAGGCGCCGGCCGACAGCGGCACCCCGATGACGGGCACCGCGACGTGCGCCGCCACGATCCCGGCCAGCGCCGCGGCACCGGACGACCCGGCGATGACCACCTCGACGCCGCGCGGCTCGAGCTCAGCCATCCAGTCCGCGAGCGCCCGCGGGGACCGGTGCGGTGACATGCACTGCTCGTCGTACACGACCCCGAAGCGGGCGAGGAGCGCGCCCGCCTGGGCCATCGCGTCGTGCTCCGCGGGGCTGCTGTAGATGATCGCCACGCGAGCGGTCCGCTCGTCGCCGTCCAGCACCTGCGTCATGGTCCCTCCACGTTGACCTCGGGTACCGAGATCTCACCACGGACAGCCCGGGCTGCGATGTCGGAACGCCAGAATCCACCCCGGACCTGTACGGCGTCCAGGCCCTCGTAAGCCTTGGCCCTCGCCTCGGCCAGCGAAATCCCGACCGACGTGACGGACAGCAGCCGGCCACCGCTGCTCACGACGCGGTCACCGTCCAGGCGGGTGCCGGCGTGCAGCACGTCCACCCCCTCGGGCAGCTCGCCGACGACCACCTCGTCACCGGTGACCGGCGTGCCCGGGTAGTCCTCGGCGGCGACGACCACGGTGACCGACGCACCCGAGCGCCACTGCAGCGGCGGGTGTGCGGCGAGATCGCTTGTGGCACAGGCCATCAGCAGTCCGCCGAGCGGCGTGTCCAGCAGCGCCAGGACCGACTGCGTCTCCGGATCGCCGAAGCGGCAGTTGAACTCGATGACCGACGGGCCGTGCGACGTCATGGCGAGACCGCAGTAGAGCAGCCCACTGAACGGCGTCCCCTGTCGGGCCATCTGGTCGACCACCGGCTGCAGGACGGTCCGGTGGATCTCCTCGACCGTGCCCGACGGGAGCCAGGGCAGTGGGGCGTAGGCGCCCATGCCGCCGGTGTTGGGTCCGGTGTCGTCGTCGCCGACCCGCTTGTGGTCCTGCGCCGGCAGCAGCGGCACGACGGTCGTCCCGTCGGTCAGCGCGAACAGCGACACCTCCGGCCCGTCGAGGAAGTCCTCGATGACGACCCGCGCCCCGGCCGTCGACAGCACGTCGCGGGCGAACATCTCGGCACCGAGCAGGTCATCGGTCACCAGCACCCCCTTGCCCGCAGCCAGCCCGTCGGCCTTCACGACGTACGGCGGCCGGCGGGCCTCCAGGGCGGCGACGGCCTGGTCCGCGCTGACGCACGTGTCCGATGCGGCCGTCGGCACCCCGGCCGCGGCCATCACCTCCTTGGCGAAGGTCTTGGAGCCCTCGATCTGAGCGGCGACGGCGGAGGGCCCGAAGACCGGGATGCCGAGCGCACGGACGGCGTCGGCGACTCCGGCGACGAGGGGTGCCTCGGGGCCGACCACGACCAGGCCGAAGCCGACTGCCAGCGCGGCTACCGCGGCCGGGTCGAGCATGTCGACGGGGAGGTTCTCCGCGACCTGCGCGGTGCCGGCGTTGCCTGGTGCGCAGGACACGGACGTGACGGCGGGATCACGGGAAAGGGCAAGGCAGAGCGCGTGCTCACGGGCACCGTTGCCGACGACGAGGACCAACATGAGGGCAGGCTACTGAGCCGGTGCGTTTGCTTTCGCACCGCTGCGGCAAGATCACTTCCATGGAGAGCGCGATCATCCTGGCCGTCCCCGAAGCCGAGCCGCTGGTCGGCGCCCTGCGCAAGGAGGGTGACGCCTCCGCGGCCCACGGGGTGCCCGCGCACGTGACGCTGCTCTATCCGTTCGTCGAGGACCCCGACGAGGGGATCGTGGAGGAGCTGCGGTTCTTCTTCGCCGGCGTGGATGCATTCCCGCTCACCTTCACCGGCATCGGCCACTGGCCCGAGGTCGTCTACCTCGCCGTACAGGAGGCGCCGGAGGTGCACGGACTGATCGAGTCGCTGGTCCGGCGCTGGCCCGGCTACCCGCCGTACGGCGGAGCCTTTGCGCTTGAGGACGTGGTGCCGCACCTCACGGTCGTCGACACCCCCGACGCGCAGCTTCGCGACCGGGCCGCCGCGCACATCGCCACCGGCCTGCCTCTGCACGCGGCCGCCCACGAGGCGTCGTTGTGGATGCACCGCGAGGACGGCTGGGTGCTGCACGCGACGTTCCCGCTCGCCCCCCACGAGCTCGACTGACCCCCGCCGGCCCTCCAGCTGGGCTCCCGCCGCGCCCCCAGCTGGACTCCCGCCGACCCCCACCCTTACGTCTGCTCCGTTGGCCACGTCGATCGCGTAGCCGAGCAGACGCAAGCGGGTGGCGTGGGCGACCCCCACCCTTACGTCTGCCCCACCGCGAGGCTGAGGTGGCCACTTCGGCGGACGCAACGAGAGGATGGGGCGCCGCAGCTGCTAGACCAGCGGGCGCAGCTCCAGGGTCTGCTCGCGGTCGGGGCCGACGCCGATCGAGCTGAACGGCGCGCCGCTCATCTCCTCGAGCGCGCGGATGTAGAGCTGGGCGTTCTTGGGCAGATCCTCGAAAGTGCGGGCCGCGGACAGGTCCTCGGTCCAGCCGTCGAAGAGCTCATAGACCGGGGTCGCGTGGTGGAACGCGGTCTGCGTCATCGGCATGTCGTCGTAGCGGACGCCGTCGACCAGGTAGGCCACGCAGACCGGGATCTTCTCCCAGCCGGTGAGCACATCGAGCTTGGTGAGGACGAAGTCGGTGACCCCGTTGACGCGGGCGGCATAGCGGGCGATGACGGCGTCATACCAGCCACACCGCCGCGGTCGGCCCGTGGTGGTGCCGTATTCGTGCCCGTTGGCGCGGAGCCGCTCGCCGTCCGCGTCGTCGAGCTCGGTCGGGAACGGACCCTCACCGACCCGGGTCGTGTAGGCCTTGATGACCGCGATGACCTTGTCGATGCGCATCGGCGGGATGCCGGAACCGGTGCACGCGCCGCCGGCGGTGGCGCTGCTCGAGGTGACGAAGGGGTAGGTGCCGTGGTCGACGTCCAGCAGCGTCGCCTGGCCGCCTTCCAGGAGCACGGTCTGGCCGGCATCGAGCGCCTTGCCCAGCAGCAGCCCGGTGTCGGTGACCATCGGCCGGAGCCGGTCGACGTAGGACAGCAGGTCCTCCACGACCGAGTCCACCGTGATGGCCTTGCGGTTGTAGACCTTGACCAGGATGTGGTTCTTCAGGTCCAGAGCACCTTCGACCTTGGCGCGCAGGATCTTCTCGTCGAACAGGTCCTGCACCCGGATGCCGACCCGGTTCATCTTGTCCGCGTAGGTCGGCCCGATGCCACGACCCGTCGTACCGATCTTGCGACTGCCCAGGAAGCGCTCGGTGACCTTGTCCAGCACCCGGTTGTACGACGCGATGACGTGCGCGTCGGCGCTCACGACCAGCTTCGAGGTGTCGATGCCGCGCGCCTCGAGGCCTTCGATCTCCTGGAACAGCACCCCGAGGTCGATGACGACCCCGTTGGCGATGACGGGCACGCAGCCCGGGCTGAGGATGCCGCTGGGGAGGAGGTGCAGGGCATAGGTCTCGTCGCCGATGACCACCGTGTGCCCGGCGTTGTTGCCACCGTTGAACTTCACGACGTAGTCGACCGAGCCACCGAGCTGGTCGGTGGCCTTGCCCTTGCCCTCGTCGCCCCATTGGGCGCCGATGAGGACGAGTGCGGGCATAGCGATGCTCCCTTGGAAAAGCCGAAAGGCCCCCGCAAGTGCGTAGGGCCTCTTGCGGAAGAAGTCTAGCCGTATGGTCAGGGTGTGGCGAAGATCCCAGGTGTCGACAGCGTGATCGGTGGCGTCCTCAACGTCCTCCAGGCCCAGACGGAGGCGCTCGCAGCCTTGCCCGGCGCGGTGCAGTCGCTGAGCGCGGCGGTGCGCAACCTCGCGGACGCGACCGCGGGCGCGAAGGAGACGGTGCAGACGCTGAACCGGCTCGCCACCCGCATCGAGGGCATCGTGATCGAGCTCGAGGAGCCGCTCATGGCGTTGGCCCCGGGGATGCGCCGGCTGGCGACGGTCATCGACGACCCGATCGTGTCGAGCGTTCCGGAAACCCTCGCGCAGGTGCAGCGCGACATCCTCCCGGTGTTGCGGACGCTGGCCGACACCAACGAGCGGGTGGCGCTCATCGCCGGCTCGACCGAGCGGTTGATGGCCTTTGTCGACGACACGGGCCGCACCATCGCGGGACTGCCGGGCGCGGCCCTGCTCGGTCGGCGCCGGCCGGCCCCCGGCAAACCCGTCTAGTCCTAGCCAGGCGTCAGGCTTCGAGGGCGGGGCGGGCGGCCGGATCGCTGTCGTCGAGGAACGTCTGGATGCGCTGGGCTTCCTCGGTCTCCTCGATCGCTCCCGCGGCCCGCCCGAGCGCATAGAGCGCCCGCAGGAAGCCCTGGTTGGGGCCGTGCGCCCACGGCACCGGGCCGTAGCCCTTCCAGCCGTTGCGGCGCAGCGCGTCGAGGCCGCGGTGGTAGCCGACGCGGGCGTAGGCGTAGGACTCGATGACCGCCCCGCGGTCGTAGGCCTCGAAGGCCAGCTGCGCCCAGGCCGCGCTGTGCGTCGGGAAGGACGCCGCAACGACCGCCGGGTCGGTGCCGCCTTCGAGCAGCTGACGGGGCGCAGCCTCATCGGGGAGAAGGGTGGGCGGCGGTCCGCCGAGCAGGTCCTTGCCGGAGAGACTCATGCACTCATCCTGCCCGACGCGCTCACGGGCAGGGCAGAAGGGCCGATAAGGCCCCATGCACCGTGCATCGGGGGGACCGCGCTGGGGAAGGCGGCTGGCCCTGGTTGCCGTGACCTACTACGCCGGCGCCCAGCTCGGGCTGTCCCTGGCCCTCTACAACAGCCAGGTCACGCCGTTCTGGCCCCCCACCGGGATTGCTCTCGCAGCTCTGCTCCTGTGGGGACGGTCGATGTGGCCGGCCGTCGCCGTCGCAGGGTTCGCGGTGAACCTGCCGTTGAGCGACGACCTCGCGACCCCCGTCCTCATCTCGATGGGCAACGTGCTCGCACCGCTTCTCGCCGCCACCCTGCTGCGTCGGCTCTCGTTCAGCACCGGGATGGAGCGGCTGCGGGACGCCACCGCACTGGTCGGCATCGGGGCGCTCTCGATGACGGCCAGCGCCACCGCGGGCGTGGGCGCGCTGATCCTCAGCGGATTGCCCACGAGCCAGGCAGGGTCGGTGTGGGCCATCTGGTGGACGGGCGACACGGTGGGCGCGCTCATCGTCGCGCCCTTCCTGCTGGCCCTGCACCAGCAGCGGCATTCGCCGCCACCCACCCGCGCAAGGGCAGTGGAGGCCACCGCCCTGCTCCTGCTCACCGCCGTGATCACCGCCGTCGGCTTCCACACCAACAACGGGCTGCGCAGCCTCGTCTTCCCGGTGCTCGCCGTCGCCGCCGTCCGTTTCCAGCTGCGCGGCGCCGCCCCCACGACCCTGATCGCGGCGCTGATCGCCGCCAGGGCCGGCGCCGACGGCACCGGGCCCTTCGCGGGAACGGGATCGACGAAGGCCATGATCGGGCTGACGCTCTTCAACGTCAGCATGACCTTCACGTCCTACCTGCTGGCCGCGCTGACCGCCGACCGCGAGCGGGCGGTCGCCGCGCTGGCCTGCCAGGGCGATGAGCTGGAGCGGCTGGTCGACGACCGGACCCTGGCGCTGAGCACAGCCTTGGGTCAGCTGGCCCAGGCACAGGAGATCGCCCGGATGGGCTCCTACGACTTCGACCTGGCGACGGGCCAGGCGCACTGGTCGGACGAGTTGTACCGCCTCATGCAGATGCCCGTGGGGTCGCCGATGTCCATGGAAATCTACTTCGGGCTCTGTCACCCCGACGAGCTCGACGACGTCCGGACCACCCTCGGGAACCTCGTGAGCACCGGCGAGCCCTTCACGATGGACCACAGGCTGCGTCGGGCTGACGGCAGCTATCGCTGGCTGCACTGTCAAGGCCAGGCCGTCCGCGACTCCACGGGAACCATCATCGGCACCCGGGGCACGGCCACCGACATCGAGGATCGCAAGGGGGCGGAGCAACGCTTCGAGCAGTTCGTGGAGATGGCGCCCGACGCGATGGTCTTCGTCAACGACCAAGGCGTGATCACGCAGGTGAACCTGCAGACCGAGGAGCTGTTCGGCTACCCCAGGACGGAGCTGGTCGGGCTGCCCTTGGAGGTGCTCATCCCCGAGCGCTTCCGAGGCATCCACCCGCACCACCGCCAGCAGTTCATGACCAGGCCGGGCAGGCGCCCGATGGGAGTCGGCCTCGAGCTGCTGGCCCGACGCCGCGACGGCAGCGAGTTCCCCGTGGAGATTTCCCTGTCCCCGTTCGACACTGCCGAGGGCACGCTCGTGTCCGCGTCGATCCGGGATGTCACCCAACGCACGGTGCAGCAGGACGAGCTGACCTACCGTGGGCTGCACGACGCACTCACGGATCTGCCCAACAGACTGCTGCTGGCGGACCGACTGTCGCTGGCCGTCGCCAGCCTTGGCCGCGCATCGGGGCAGCACCTGGCTGTCGTCTTCGTGGACGTCGACCGCTTCAAGTGGGTCAACGACAGCCTTGGGCACGACGCCGGAGACACCCTGCTCCGCGTGGTCGCCGACCGGCTGGTGCAGGCGGTGCGCCCCGAGGACACGGTGGCGCGGTTCGGCGGCGACGAGTTCGTCGTGCTCAGCCACGGCCTGTCCGACCCTTCGGAGGCGCTGGTGCTCGCCGACCGGTTGCGGGCCGCCGTGTCGTTGCCTGTGGCCTTGCAGGAAGGACATGCGGTGGTGCCGACCCTCAGCATCGGGCTCACGACGACCGACGACCCGAAGGCGGACCCGTCGGCGTTGCTGCGTGACGCCGACGCCGCCATGTACCGCGCCAAGGAGCAGGGACGGGACCGCACCTCCTTCTTCGCCCCGGAGATCCACGTCGAGATGAGCTCCCGGCTCGCGACGGCCGGCGCCTTGCGGGCGGCCCTCGAGCAAGACCAGCTCCGGGTGCACTACCAGCCGGTCATGTCGCTGGACGGGGGCACGACCCTCGCCGTGGAGTCGCTCGTGCGGTGGCAGCACCCGGACCGCGGGCTGCTCCTTCCGGCCGACTTCCTCGCCCTGGCCGAGGAGACCGGCCAGGTGGGTGCCCTCGACCATGCCGCCATCGTCATCGCCTGTCGAGAGTTCGGACAGCTGATGGCCTCGCGGCCACGGAACGCGCCCCTCAACCTGAACGTCAACGTCTCGTTGCAACACCTGTCCCTCGCCAGACTGCGCGACACCCTGCAGACAGGACTGTCCGAGGGACAACTGCTCCCTCACCAGCTGACGGTCGAGGTGACCGAGTCGGCCGACCTGTCCATCGACCACTTCGCCAGCCTCCTGACGATGGTCAAGAACCTCGGCGTGAGGGTCGCCATCGACGACTTCGGCACCGGGTTCTCGTCCCTCTCACGCCTGGCCGGTCTCGAGATCGACGTCATCAAGATCGACCGGAGCTTCATCACCGACGTGCACACCAGCGCCCGCAGCCAATCGCTGGTTGCAGCGATGGCCCACCTGGGCACGGCCCTCGGGGCAAGTGTCATCGCCGAGGGCATCGAGCTCGACAGCCAGGCCGCCTGCCTGCGGCGACTCGGGTGCACCGGCGGCCAGGGCTTTCTGTGGAGCAAAGGCCTGCCGGTCGACGGGCTCACCTCCTGGTTGGCCGCCCGCGAGACGCCGGCGCCGCGACGCGCGCCGGCCCACCTCGAGCCGACCTGGCCAGGATCAGGTGACAGCCGGTGAGGCGGGAGGAACAGGGCACTCCTTGAGCCGTTGGGCGTCGTCGAACAACTGCCGGCTGCCGAGTCGAGCTGCGACCACACCCGCCACTGCCACCGCGCCGAGCAGCATGTACATCACGACCACCTGATAGCGGATCGCGGTGAGCGGCTCGACCCCGGCGAGCAACAGCCCGGTCATGGCGCCCGGCAGGGAGATGAGGCCGACCGTCTTCACCTGGTCGATGTCGGTCACCAGTGCCGTGCGCAAGGCGGTACGGCGATGCGGCGCGAATGCCTCCACTGCAGGCAATCCGAGCGCTAGCCGAGCCTCGATCACCCGGCGGGCACTGACCGCCTCCTCCGACAACCGGAGCAGCACCATCGAGGTGCCGCGCGTCGCGGCGGACACCACCATCCCCCCGACGGGCACGACCACCCTCGGGTCGGCGGCGACGACCTGCGCGCCGACGAGCAGCCCGAGGGTGGCCGTGACACCGACCGCGATGGCCGCGCCGGCCACTACCCGCGCCCCCGGCACACCCCGCCCACGACCGCCCGCCACGAACGCCCCCACCACGACCATCCCGAGCACCCACAGCAACGAGCCCGGCAGGCCGGCATGGTCGAAGAGCAGACCGAGAAGGGCGCCGACGGCGACGAGCTGGACGGCGGCCCGGATCGCCGAGACCACCACCTCCCGACCGAGGCCGAGCTGCTCCCGCACCACCACGACCACGCAGGCGACGACGAGCAGCGCTGAGATCCCGACGCCCCACCAGGTGGGCACATTCGGGCTCACGGGACGCCCGCCAGATCGGTGCGCGACACCAGCCGGCAACTCACGAAACGCCTGCCAGGTAAGGGGACTCGGCAGCCGGCCCCGCCTCGACGAGGCGGCCGGCCTGCAGCACGACGACGTCGTCGGCCAACCGGCGGGCCTGCCGAAGGTCGTGGCTGACGAGGACCGCGGTGAGACCGTCGGCGACCAGGGAGCGCACCACCCGCTCCACCGCCTGGGCGGCTACGGCATCCAGGGCGGAGGTGGGCTCATCGAGCAGCAGCACCTCCGGGCCGACCGCGAGTGCCCGGGCGAGACATAGCCGCTGCGCCTCACCGCCGGACAGGCTCTCGGTGGCCCGGTCCAACGGAAGTCCGTCCAGCCCCACCCGCGCCAGCAGCGCCTCAGCCTCCGCAGGGTCCAGCGACGGCCGCCCGACCCGCAGATCCACCAGCACGGTGGCACCGAGGAGGACGGGCGCCTGCTGGACCAGGCCGACCTTTCGCCGTACCTCGAGAACGTCGTAGGTGGGGAGGGGGCGTCCGTGGAACAGCACCTGTCCCGAGCTGGGCTCGAGGAGCCGGTCGAGGAGCCGGAGCAGCGTGGTCTTGCCCGACCCCGAGGGGCCGGCGACCGCGGTGCAACGACCCTGCGCCAAAGACACGGAGATGCCGTCGAGCACGGTGGCACCACTGCGCACCACCGAGACGTCCGCGAGGGTCAGCACGCCACCATGATGGCGCTCCGGCGTCAGCCGAGCGACGAGCGACGACGCGCGAGCACCGCCGCGCCGAGCAGCACGACCACCGCGAGCGCAGGCGCACCCAGGCCACCGGTGGCGGCGAGACCGCCACCGGGTGCGGGGGCAGGAGCCGCGGGCTTGCGGGGCCGCGGGTTGGTCGGCAGGCCGGGGCCGCCGATAGCCGGCGCGACCACGCTCTCCGACGCGAAGCCGTAGTTGAAGCGGGCGCAACCGCCGGCCGTCGTGAACGTCACGTCCGACACGAGGTCGTAGCTGTCGACGGTGTTGCCGCTGGCGCCGTCGAGGCTGGTGACGTCGAACTTCAGGCAGTCGTAGTCGAAGACCCACGGCTGGGCGCCGTCGGCGTCAGCGTCCTTGGAGGCGTCGCGCGTCGGCTCGCTGTAGTTGTCGATGTGCGGCGTCGCCTTGGCGTCGGTGTAGGACGTGTCGGCGCCGAAGGTCGCGTCGTTGAGGTTCGGCGCGTCCTCCTCCGGCTGCGGCTTGCTGTCCAGCGGGGTCTGGGCCGGCGGGTTGTCGGTGCCGACGTTGCCATAGCCGTGCGCCTCGTCCGTGTAGGTCAGCAGCACACCGGGCACAAAGGCGGTCGGGCCGCGGTCGGCCTCACCCCGCCCGTCGACGTCGAAGCCGGAGCGGTCGCGGAGCTCGAGCAGGTAGGCGTGCTCCTGCGACGACGGGGTGCCCGCCTCCAGGTAGGCCCAACCCTCGGTGCAGGTGCCACCGGAGACCGACAGGTCCTCCTTGCAGCCACCGGGGTAGACGGCCGGGTCGTTGGGGCCGCCCTTGCCGTTCTCGAAGTCGCTCTGGAACAGCACCTTCTCGACGCCGCCCACGGTCGCCGTCACCAAGACGTCGTCGATGAGCCAGCCGAGCCGGGCCAGGCCGGGGTCGGTGGCGTAGCTGAAGCGCAGGACGCTGCCCGCCTTGCCGGCGAGCGCGCTGACGTCGTAGCTGTCCTGCACGAAGGTGGGCTTGGCGTACTCACCCAGGACCCGGTCGATCGGCTCGGTGCCGGCCTCGTAGGACGTGCTCGTGCCGGTGAGGCCGTTGCCGAACTTCGAAAGGCAGGAGTTGGTGTTGGGGTTCTGCGTCGCCGGGGTGGTGTAACCCTTCTCCGACGCGGCCGAGGCGTAGGTCACCTTGCCGGCCTCGTCCGGGATACCGGTCATCACGAAGCCGTAGTCGTAGTCCCACTCGATGTCCCAGAGGCTCTTGAAACTCGCCTTGACGACGGTGCCGGCCGGCAGATCAGCGAGCCCGGGGATGACGATGTCGAGGTTGTGCCCACCGGTCGGCACGCAGCCGAAGTCGTTGCCCTGCCGGGAATACCAGACCCGCTTGCCCGACGCGCCGGACGCGATGACGGCCGGGTCGACGAGCTGCCGACCGGGCAGCGCGACCGCGTAGGCCTCGCCGTTGTGGATGCCCTGGTCGCCCTTGCTGCCGGACAACGTGTAGGGCGTCCCGGACGGCGTGACCCACTCGATCTCGCCGATGTCGAGCTTGCTGTCGCGCCAGCCCTCGACCTTGGTCGTGCCGCGCGGCAGGACCTTGGGCACGACCCAGCCCATCTCCTTCTTGCCGATGACGTCCATGTGCTGGCTCTTGTCGGTCGCCATCAGGGTGAAGTCGCCGTAGGTCTCGCGGCTGCCGGTCGAGTAGTAGTCCGGCAGGCCGAGCGAGTGGCCGTACTCGTGCGAGATGACCGAGGCGAACTGGATCGCCGTCTCGGGGTTGACGTTGTAGGGACCGACGCGGACGAAGACCTTCAGCGCAGCGCCCATGTCCGTGCGCGTCTTGGTGGTGTACGACGTGTCGGTGAACCACATGAGGTTGCCCTCAAGGTCCCGGAGCTGGTCCTTGGAGATGTAACCGGTCAGGCCGGTGGTCGGGTCGGTGTAGCTGTTCTCCAGCGAGGAGGAGTGCGGCCAGATGTTGTCGTTGGACACCTCGGTGCAGTCCGCCGCCACGGACAGCTGGCTCACGCCGTTGCCGCCGCAGCCCTGGAAGATGACCTCGAAGAAGTCGACGACGCCGTCCTTGTCGGTGTCGTAGTCGCTGTAGTCGATGTCGGGGTCGGCGACGACGGCAGCGTCGTAGGCCGCCTTGGCCGCGGGGCCACAACCGGAGTCGATGTTCTGCAGCGCACCGACACCCGCAACGGATCCGACGATGGCCGAGCCGTTGCCGTCCTGGCCGTAGTAGTTGCGCTGGCCGGGCAGTTGGTACCAGCCGTCGGTGATGCGCTTGCTGTAGCTGGGCAGCGGCTCGCCGTTGGTCGGGTTGACCGTGGTGGTGCCCGTGCAGGTGCTGGTGCTGGCCGGGTCGGGGCGCGAGAAGCGCAGCGGGGCCGGGTCGGTGGAGTAGTCACGGTCCTTCAGGGCCACCGACGGCAGCGTGCCCTTGGGGAACAGCTGGCCGAAGCTCATCTCCTGGAACAGGTTCAGGGTGGAGGACGGGTTCTTCGGGTCGTTGATGGTCCGGTCGAGCTCGGCGGCTGACTGCACGTGCGTGAAGTCGGCGAAGTCGACGGGGACGACAGGGAACGGCCGGTCCCCGAAGCGGGCGGTCTCATAGCCGCCGCTCGGCGGGATGACCTTCGGACCGCGGCTCATCAGGGTCGCGCTGGCCGCACCGACGGTCACCGTGGCGTTGCTGGAGATGTTGCGCCAGACGACGGTGGGCTCCTCGGCGAACGTGTCCGCCTCGGCTTCGAGCACGAGCGAGGCGCTGGAGTTGCCGACGATGCTCGGGACGGTCCAGGTCACGACCCCACCGGACAAGGTGGCCGTGCCCGTGCCGGTCCGGGCGTCCGTCCACTGCATGCCCCGGGTCTCGGGGAGCCGCACGGTCAAGCCGCTGACGGTGCCGCTGGTGGGGTTGGACACCACGATCCGCGACGGGTAGCTCTGGCCCGGCTTCACCCAACCGACGCTGGACACGAAGGAGTTCTCCACGACCAGCCCACCGACGGTGGCGGTGCTGGGCCGCGCAGCCGGGACCGACGCGCCAGGCGCCTTGGGCAGGGCGGCACCGGCCGAGACCGCGACGAGCAGACCGCCGGGGATCAGGACCGCGGCAGCAGCCACGAGGGAGACGAGCGAGCGGGGGCGCGACATGACGGAACTCCGGGGTGTGGGGGCTGACCGGCGTACAGGGGAACCGGCCCGGCTGCTTCCTGACTTCGCGTCCATGCCCCCGACACCTGCCTCCGGAGTAGTGAGAACTCTCTCATCTCCGCCAGGGTCAGGCGACCGAAAGCTCCCAAGCGGCGTTCCAGACGGCCTGGTCCACGGTGCCCGGAGCGTTGCGCAGCCCCTTCTCGGCCGCGAACCGGGCGGCGACGTGCGCGCTCTTGGGCCCGAACCGGCCGTCCACCTTCAGATCCCAGCCCCGCGCGGCCATCCGGTGCTGCCAGCGGCGCACATCGGCCCGGTTCTGCTTCACCAGGTCCGTGGTGAGGACGTCACCTTCGAACACCGGCGCGGAGGTCGGGCGCACGGCGGGACGGGTGGCCTTGGCGATCAGGACGCGCCGGGCCACGCTCCGCGAGGCCCGGGGGGTGCGGGTGTCGTTGCTGACCGCCTCGGCCGAGCTGCGGCCGAGGCCGAGCTTGCGGGAGCACGCCGGCCAGGGCTGCCACCCGCGCTGCGCCTGCAGCCGGGCGGCGGCCTCATCCTGGGTGCCGGGTGCGGCGCTCGACGGCAGGCCGGCATAGCCGAGGCCCCGCCAGGTGCGCACGTCGAACTGGTAGGCCCCGTAGTAGCCGTTGCCGGTGTTGATGCTGTAGTTGCCGCCGCTCTCGCACGCGCGGAGGCGGGCGAAGTCCCCCTGGGTGGCCGCTTCGGCGGCGGTGGCAGTGGCCGCGCCGAGGGTGGCGGTCATCCCGCCGACGGCAAGGACCGGTGCGGCCTTGCTGGGCTTGGCGTGACGTGGCTTCTGAGCGCGCAGCAAAGGCATCGAGCAGTCCTTCCCGGACGCCTTCGGGGTGAGCTGTCGGGTTCGGGCTGGGCTGCCCGGCGCTGCCCCTGACGATCAAGGCGTGCGCTTCACCCCAAGGGCCTCGCGGCCCGATGTGTGTGGTTCCCCCGCTCCTGCCCCACGAAAAAGATCGACGGCCACCCCGGGACAGGACTCGGCGTACAGGTGGTCGTGCCACCCCCTACGGCGTGGCGAGTTGACACGGTATCGCAAACACGTGCTTTCTCGACCGACGGGGGTCAGCCCTTGAGTGACGTCCCGGACGAGCGCAGGTCCTCACAGGCCCGGGCCACCCGGGCCGCCATCGCCGCCTCCGCACTCTTGCCCCAGGCCCGCGGGTCGTACTGCTTCTTGTTTCCGACCTCGCCGTCGACCTTCAGCACCTCGCTGTAGTGCGTGAACATGTGGTCGGCGACCGGTCGGGTGAAGGCGTACTGCGTGTCGGTGTCGACGTTCATCTTCACGACGCCGTAGTCGAGCGCCTCGCGGATCTCCTCGAGCAGCGAGCCGGACCCGCCGTGGAAGACCAGGTCGAAGGTCTTGCCCGTCTTGGCCTGGACCGCGTCCTGGATCTCCTTCAGGATGCTCGGCTTGAGCTTGACGTTGCCCGGCTTGTAGACGCCGTGCACGTTGCCGAAGGTGGCGGCCAGCAGATAGCGGCCCCGCTCCCCGACCCCGATGAGCTCCGCGGTGCGCAACGCGTCCTCGGCGGTCGTGTAGAGCTTCTCGTTGATGGCGTTCTCGACGCCGTCCTCTTCGCCGCCGACGACGCCGATCTCGAGCTCCATCACGATGCGCGCCTTGGAGCACTTCTCGAGCAGCTCCTGCGCGATGCTCAGGTTGTCCTCGAGCTCCACCGCCGATCCGTCCCACATGTGCGACTGGAACAACGGGTCCTGGCCGCGGTCGACGCGCTCCTGGCTGATCGCGATGAGCGGCCGCATGTAGCCGTCGAGCTTGTCCTTCGGGCAGTGGTCGGTGTGCAGCGCGATCTGCACGCCGTAGTTCCTGGCCACCACGTGGGCGTACTCCGCCAGCGCCACGGCGCCGGTGACCATGTCCTTCACCTTCGGACCGGACAGATATTCGGCGCCACCGGTGCTGACCTGCACGATGCCGTCGCTGCCCGCGTCGACGAAGCCCTGCAGCGCCGCGTTGAGGGTTTGCGAGCTCGTCACATTGATCGCGGGGTAGGCGAACCGGCCTGCCTTTGCCCGGTCGAGCATCTCGGCATAGATCTCGGGAGTGGCGATCGGCATGGTTCATGCTCCTTCACAGCGGTACGGCGGTAGTCCCGAGTTTGCCAGACGGCCGGCCACCAGTGCCCGGACGCCCGACCTGCACGTGCGTCCCCCTGTGTGAATTGTCGGATTCGGCCACGGACCCGGCGCAGGTCTGGCATCCTTTCCGCGTTGCGTGCACGGAGCACGTATCCCCCCCGACAGGAGCACGATGCACCCCCGATCCCGTACCGGGGCGGTCCTCACGGCTGCCCTCTTCGCCACCGTCCTCACCCCCCTGCTTCCCGTAGCAACCGCCTCCGCCGTCGCCGCGCAGACCGAGGTGGCCGTGTTCGTCGCGGACATGGACAGCGACGGCAGCTATGGCGT
>JANOTZ010000418.1:0-4071 GCA_031416735.1 Frankiales bacterium | reverse complement strand
GCTCGCGAGCTACGACGCGCGGTTCCTCGTCTGGGGCTTCACCATGTTCGAGAAGGGCGCTGACGCGGTCTGGCGTCCGCAGCGCGACTTCCCGTTCGGTGTACCGCTTCCAGGGCCGGTGCTCGCCCCCGACGACCAGGTGTAGGCAGATGCCGTCCCCGAAGGCCGCCGTCGCCGGGCTGCGCGCCAAGGCCCCGCTCGTCGACCACCTGGTGCGCGCCGTCGGTCGCTACCAGGCCGACGCCGGCGACCGGCTCGCCGCAGCCGTCACGTTCTACTGGTTCCTGTCGCTGTTTCCGGTGCTGCTCGTCGCGATCTATGTGTTCCGGCTCCTCAACGGCGACAGCGCGACCGCTGACGTCCAGCGCGGCCTGTCGGGCTACCTGCCCACGCAACTGGTGCAGACCATCGGTACGACGATCGGTGAGAACGCCGGCAAGGCCGGGATCATCGGTCTGCTGGGGCTGCTGCTCTCCGGCCTGGGCTGGATCGACGCGCTCCGCGAGGCGATCCGCTCGATGTGGCACCACCAGGTGCTGGGCGGGAACCTGGTGCTCCGCCGGGTGGTCGATGTGTTCGTGCTCGTCGGGCTCTTTGCCACGGTCGGCCTTTCGGTGTTCGTCACCGGCCTGGCCGGCAGCGGGCCGCGGTTCCTGCTGGAACAGCTCGGCGTCGACCAGGCCAGCGGGTCGGCCCAGCTCTTCCTGCAGGTCATCGGATTGCTGCTCGCCGGCCTCGCCGATACTGCCCTGTTCATCTACTTGTTCGTCCGGCTGGCCCGCGTCCCCGCCCGAGTCCGCGAGGTGCTCCAGGGCGCTGTGTTCGGGGCGGTCGGCTTCGGGGTCCTCAAACTGGTCGGCGGCTATTACGTGCAGCGCACCACGACCAGGGGGGAGGCCACCTACGGCACCTTCGCGGTGGTGGTGGGGCTGCTGCTGTTCCTCAACCTGGTCTCGCGCCTGGTGCTCCTCTCCGCAGCCTTTGTGGTCACCGCGCCCTACGACAGCGACACCCTTCCCTCGGGTACGGCGGGCCGTGCCCATCGCCGGGTAGGGCGCCGCTTTCCCCACCGCGCCGCGGGAGGGGGCAGTATCGCCGGGGACTCGTCGAAGGAGCTCGCCGTGGAGAAGTCCTGGTCGGCAAGGGAACGGCTGAAGGCGCTGCCTGAACTGGTCGGCCGCGCGCCCGAACAGCTCGCGGTCCGGCTGGATCACAGTGAGCTCCCGCTGGAGCAGGGTGAGCTCCCGCCGGAACGGCCGGCTTCCGCCGTACCGCTGAAGGGGGCGGCGCAGGTGCAGCTCGCGGGTCGGGTGACCCTGGCCGCCGGTGGGTTGGTGCTCGGCGCGCTGGTCGTCTACGTGCTGAAGACGGTCAGAAGGCTGCTCCGGCACTAACCTGCGACGCATGACGAACCAGGCACTGCTCGAGGAGTTCTACGCGGCGTTCGCGCGTCGCGACGGTGCGGCGATGGCGGCGGCGTACTCACCGTCGGCGACCTTCTCCGACCCGGTCTTCGTGGGGCTGAGGGGCGGTGAGCCGGGCGCGATGTGGCAGATGCTGACGAGCCGCTCAACCGACCTCGAGGTGGAGTGCGTCGCGTGCACCGCCGATGAGAGGGCGGGCAGTGCGCACTGGATCGCGCGCTACACCTTCGCGCAGACCGGGCGGCCGGTCGTCAACGAGGTGCGCTCGACGTTCACCTTCGTCGATGGGCTGATCGCCAACCAGCGCGACGACTTCGCCTTCCACCGCTGGGCGGGGCAGGCCCTGGGCCTGCCGGGCAAGCTGCTCGGCGGCACCCCGATCATCAAGAAAGCCGTGCAGGCCAAGGCCCGGGCGGGACTGGACGCCTACCTGGCCGCGTCCTAGAGCGGCTCTAGATCGGCGGGAGCTTGAGCTTTCCGCGGTTGCGCCGACGACCGCGGAGCAGGCTGACCGCGATGAGGGCGAGGCCGGCGGCCACGATGCCGGTGGGCAGCACCGGCAGGCCGTCGGTGTCCACCGGGTTCAGACGGGCGGCCTTGGCGTCCAGCGCGGCGGGGGCGGGCCTGGCCTCAAGTGCCGCCTTCTCCTCCGCGGTGGGGAGCGGGTCGACGAGCGCGCCGATCGGGTCGACCCCGGCGGCCTTGGCGGCGAAGCCCCAGTCGAGCAGGGCCGCAGCCTCGGGCCAGTAACGCGGGGCGGTGCGCATCAGCGTCACCATGAGGGTGTGCCCGCCGCGGGTGGCGGCACCGACGAAGGTGGCCTTGGCCTTGCTGGTGTAGCCGTTCTTGATGCCGATCGCGCCGTCGTAGTTCCAGAGGAGCCGGTCGTGGCTGCTGATCGCGATGGCGCGACCGCCGGGGCCGCGGATCTGGGCGCGCTTGGTCTTGACGTAGTCGCGGAAGGCGGGGAGCGCCATGCCCGCCCGACCGAGGAGTGCGAGGTCGTAGGCCGAGGAGAGCTGGCCCGCGCCGTCGAGCCCGCTGGCGTTGACCGCGTGCGTGTCGAAGGCCTGCAGTCGCTCGGCCTCGGCGTTCATCTCGGCCACCGTCTTGGCCACCCCGCCGTTGGCGCTGGCGAGGGTGTTGGCGGCGTCGTTACCCGAGGCCACCAGCATCGCGGTGAACAGCTGGCCGATGGGGTAGCGGATGTGCTGCACCAGGCCGACCTTGGAACCGTCGACGTTGACGTCGTCGAAGCTGGGCTCCACCTGGCGGCGCGGGTCGAGCTTGGGGATCAGGGTGGCGGCGGTGAGCACCTTCAGGGTGCTGGCCGGGGCATAACGGCCGTGCGGGTCCTTGGCGCCCAGGACCTCTCCGCTGTCGAGGTCGGCGACGAGCCAGCTGGCGGCCACCGTGGCGGGCAGCTTGGGGGCGCCGGAGGCAACGACCACGCCCTGCGCCGACAGTCGCTCGCCGCCCACCGTGACCGGAGTCTCGGCGTTGGCAGGGGGGGTGAGAAGCAAGGTCGCGAAGAGCACGCCGACGCTGACCCGAAGGCCTGGGGGGGTCCGCATGATCCCCGAGTTTACCGGAACGTCGTGCTGGCTCCGGTTCGGCCACAATGGTGGGCGTGGTCCTCTCCCGCCGCACTGCGGCCTTCCTGTTGCTGGCCGGCGCGTTCCAGTGGGTCATCTGGCCCAACTTCCTGCGCAACATCTGGCAGGACGAACGGGCCTTCGCAGACGGCTCGCCCACGAGCTTCCTGGTGGTGCACGCGGTGCTCACCGGGGCGTCGCTGCTGCTCGGCGCGGGCCTGCTCCTCGTCGGCTTCAGGGGCTGGCGCGCCGCTCCCTGAGCAGCCCTTCCGCCGTACCGCGGGTCAAACCTTGCGGAAGATGAGCGCGCGCTTGACCTCTTGGATGGCCTTGGTCACCTGGATGCCGCGGGGGCAGGCATCGGTGCAGTTGAAGGTCGTCCGGCAGCGCCAGACGCCCTCCTTCTCATTCAGGATCTCCAGACGCTCAGCGGCGCCCTCGTCCCGCGAGTCGAAGATGAACCGGTGGGCCATCACGATGGCCTGCGGACCGAAGTAGGCATCGTCGTTCCAGAACACCGGGCACGAGGTCGTGCAGGCGGCGCACATGATGCACTTGGTGGAGTCGTCGAAACGGGCGCGGTCCTCGGCAGACTGCAGACGCTCCCGGGTCGGCTCGTTGCCGGTGGTGATGAGGAACGGCTTGATGGACTTGAAGGCCTCGAAGAACGGCTCCATGTCCACGACCAGGTCCTTCAGGACGGCCAGTCCCTTGATGGGCTCGACGGTGATGGTGTCGCCGAGGTCCTTCACGAGGACCTTGCAGGCCAGCCGGTTGACGCCGTTGATGCGCATCGCGTCCGAGCCGCATACGCCGTGGGCGCAGGAGCGGCGGAAGGTCAGCGAGCCGTCGAGGTACCACTTGACGTGGTGCAGGGCGTCGAGCAGCCGATCCCCCTTCTCGACGGGGACCTCGAACTCCTGCCAGTTGGCCTCCGGGTCGACCTCCGGGTCATAGCGCCGGATCTTGAGGGTGACGAGCCGTTGGTGCTCACCCAGGACGGGGCGCTCGGTGGCTTCCAGGTCGACAGTCACTAGTACTTCCGCTCCATC
>JANOTZ010000417.1:0-5086 GCA_031416735.1 Frankiales bacterium | reverse complement strand
TCCTCGTGCCGACCGAGGGTCGCCTCGACGAAGATGTGCCCGATCTCGTGGTAGGAGGCGCGGAGGCGCTCCTCCGCGGTGAGGACCCGGCCACGGCGCTGCGTACCCTCGAGGACTCGGACGACCGCCTACTCCAGGTCCTTCATGCCGATCTCCGAGCCGTGCCTGCGGATGGTGAGCAGGGCGGCCTCGTTGACGACGCTCGCCAGGTCGGCGCCGGTGAAGCCGGGGCAGCGCGAGGCCAGGCGGGCCAGGTCGACGTCGGCCGCGAGCGGCTTCTTGCCGGCGTGGATGTTGAGGATCCGCTCGCGGCCCTCGGCGTCGGGGCGCTCCACCGTGATGTGCCGGTCGAAGCGGCCCGGACGCATCAGGGCCGGGTCGAGGATGTCGGGGCGGTTGGTTGCGGCGATGACCACGACACCGGTCGAGACCTCGAAGCCGTCCATCTCGACGAGCAGCTGGTTGAGGGTCTGCTCGCGCTCGTCGGAGCCACCGCCACCGCCGCCGGAGCCGCGCTTGCGGCCGGCCGCGTCGAGCTCGTCGATGAACACGATGGCCGGGGCCACCGCGTTGACGCGCCGGAACAGGTCACGGATGCGGGCCGCGCCGACGCCCACGAGGGACTCGACGAACTCGGCGCCCGCGACGGAAAAGAACGGGACGCCGGCCTCGCCGGCGACGGCCTTGGCGAGCAGCGTCTTGCCGGTCCCGGGAGGGCCGAACAGCAGCACGCCCTTCGGCGGGGCGGCGCCCAGGGCCTTGTACTTCGCCGGGTCCTTGAGGTAGTCGCGGACCTCGGCGAGCTCGATGACGGCCTCTTCGGCGCCACCGACGTCGGCGAAGGTCACGTGCGAGCCGCCGGTGCGGGCACCGTCGTCGACACGGCCGAAGTTGGTGACCTCACCGATCGCGCCGCCGCCGGAGCCCTTGCCCAGGAACAGCAGCGCGAAGATGTTGGCCAGGATCAGGACGGGCAGCAGGAACTCGGCGAAGATGCGGAGCCGCGCCTTGCCGCTCTGGCCGTCGACGGAGACGTCGACGCCGCCGTTCTTGAGCACCTCGATCAGGCGCGCGGTGGCGGTGCCGTTGCCCGGCAGCTCAGCGCGGACCGTCGCCGCGTGCGCGGTGACGCCCAGCACGTTGGCCGGCGGGGCTTCCTTGCTGCCGTTCTGGAGCGCGACGGCGTCCTCGAGGGAGCGCAGCTTCAGGACGACCTGGTTGTCCTCGTCGAGGATCTTGGCGGTCTCGATGCGCTGGCCGGCGCTGAGCCGGTCGATGGAGTCGAGCGACACGACCTCACCCGACGGCTTGCTGAAGATCACGGTCAACGAGGTGAGGAACACCGCGAGCAGCACGAGCAGGCTGGCGGTGAGGCTCACCATGAGCTTGCCCGGACCCGTCTTGCCGGTGGCCGCGCGGACCCGCTTGCGGGCGGTGCGGTGTGCCTTCAGTCGATCGACGAGGCCCTCGGACTCCTGCGGCTGGGCGGAGTCACTCTGGGGGGTGGCCACGGACGAACCTCCTCGCCGGGGTCGCCGGCAGTTGCGGGGGTGGCACCGACGAACGTCGGAGCAAAAGGTGGAGTCTGGGAATTGCTATCGGGTTCGCCGCCACGCGGGGTTTTCCTGCACGACGTCGCAGCAGACATTGTGACGCACGTCACGAAGCGGTCGGTTGTGGGGCGAAACCGAGGGAGATCGGGCCCGGAAAACATCCAGCCCCGGACCGCTGGGAGGTCCGGGGCTGGAGGCTCTCCGAGGGGTCAGGCGGAGGCGCCCAGAACCTGCCAGCCTTCCAGCAGGTTGATGAGCTTGACCGGGTCCACCTCAACGGTGCTCCGGGTGCTCGGGGTGGTGGCCGTGGCGGCGCGCTGGGCGGCCCGCTGTTCACGGCGGACGGCGCTCTTGGCCGCGGCGCGCTCACGGGCGGTGCGGGCGCGGAGCGGGACGTCGCGGTAGGCAGAAGCGAGCTCGGCGAAGGCGGTGTTGCGGTCCAGGAGGATGCCGTCGCGGGCCCAGCGCTGGTCATCGCAGTGCGTGCACCGCAGGAGAGCGAGGGAGTGGGCGCCGGTCCGCACGGTGATCGTCTGGTACGGGCTTCCGCAGCAGTACACAGGTCCTCCGAGCTGGGGCGGTTTCGACTACACGCACAGTGACCGCTCGGCTACGCGACCACCATGGGCATCGTGGGGGGTTCGTTGCACCACACAGGGGCCATGTGGACTGAGCCGAATGGAGCAAGCACAAGAGATATGTGCCCCGCCTCCACCTGAGGTGTCTGCATCAGAGCTATCTGAAGCACATGCATGAGACGACCTGATGCAGATGCATCACATGGATCCGTCCGGGTTGGCCGGTTCCGTTCGCCGGGGAGAGCCGTTTCTGTCCGGTCCCCGGCGAGTGAACGTAACCGGAAGGGGTCCGCCAAGCGAGAAAATGCCCCTTCCGAGTCCGTTCATCGTGAAGGGGGCGCCGCGAGAAGGGGGCGCCGCGAGAAGGGGGCGCCGCGAGAAGGGGGCGCCGCGAGAAGGGTGGGGGCGGGGCGGTACCTGGCCTCGTCACCCTCATCCGCACGGCTGAGCGGCAACAGGCGCCGTCAGGATGTGCGTGGCACGAACTGTCCCACGGACCCTAGTTGATCTTGCTCCATCTAGGCTCTGACCTGCGGTTTTAGGTGGTGGACGATACAGGACTTGAACCTGTGACCTCTTCCGTGTCAGGGAAGCGCGCTACCAGCTGCGCCAATCGTCCGTGCTGTGAAGTTGTGCCTGCTATGACGTTGTGGAGAGGCCGGGGCGGGAATCGAACCCGCGTACAGGGATTTGCAGTCCCTTGCCTAAGCCACTCGGCCACCCGGCCGGGAGGCGCACTTGTCTGAGAAGAACCTGACTGAGAACACTACCGAGCGGACGACGGGATTCGAACCCGCGACCCCAACCTTGGCAAGGTTGTGCTCTACCAACTGAGCCACGTCCGCACGCGTCGGGATCTGCTTGTTCTGGAGGACAAGACAGGCCCTGACAACGAGAGGGAGACTAGCAGAAAGCCGCCTCGGCTCAGGTCTCCGGCTCGGCCCAGCGCAGCAGTGCCAACTCCGCCTGTACGTCGAGGTGGTCGCTCTCCGACCCGGTCGGCACGGCGGCGTAGGTCATGGTGAGGAACTCCACGAGCTCGGGCACCGGGAGCTCGAACTGCGCGCTCCCCGACGGGGAAGAGAGGGTGAGGCAGACCACCCGTTCGCCCTCGGATGTGGAGGGCCAGACCCGGACGTCGCCTTCGCCGGCGGGACCGTCGAGGCCTTCGGCGAGCAGCTGGCGGGCGAAGGTCCAGGCGACAACTTCCGCGCCCAGGCCGGCGCCGGTGTGGAAGGCGACGTTCACCGCGTAGGGGTCGGCGGCGTCGTAGGACAGCCCGCAGCGCACCGGGAGCGAGAGGGCTCCCGGGACGACGAGGCTCAGTTGCAGGTCCGTGCTGATGGTGACCGGGCGCGGAGCCATTGCCGATCCTCCTGGTGCGGGGTGCTGATGCGGGGGGGTGCTGAGGAGGATCCCCCGAAACGGGCCGGCCCAACCGTCGAACTCCCAAGACTCACCCGGACGGCCGAACCCGGCAGCAGGAGTACGTTCCTGACGCGGCCCCGGTACATCCATCTGGCGGCCTGCTGCGAACAACGTCGGTGAGGACATCGGTGACAACCCCCCGCAGCCGTGCGGAAGACCCACGGCGCTCCCTGGACTCGGTCGGCCGCCCTACCGCGTACGACGGGCTCGACGACCGGGCCCTCGTGGCGAGGGTCACCGAGGGCGACGGCGGGGCGCTGGAAGCGTTGTACGCCCGCTATGGACGGGCCTGCTTCGGTCTGGCCCGCCGGATCCTCGCCGATGAGCAGTTCGCCCAGGACGTCGTACAGGAGGTGTTCCTCACCGTCTGGCGGGACGCGCACCGCTTCGACGCCTCGCGGGGCGGCTTCTCGAGCTGGCTGCTGTCGATGACGCACCACAAGGCGGTGGACGCGGTGCGCAGGGAGGAGAACCTCCGCAAGCGCCGGACCACCGCTGAGCTGCTCGAGGAGCGGCCCGTCGACGGACCGCAGGTCCACGACGAGGTCTGGTCCACCTTGCGCCGGGAGCGGGTGCGCGAGGCGATGCAGACCCTGCCCGAGCCGCAGCGCGAGGCCCTCGTGCTCGCCTACTTCGGGGGCTATACGCAGCGCGAGATCGCCGGTCTCACAGGCACCCCGCTCGGGACCGTGAAAACCAGGATGCTCGTCGGGATGAAACGTCTCAAAGCCGGGCTCGAGGGCCTGCAGACCACTGCCCCCGACGACGACTCCCTCTTCGACACCGACCCGAGGACCGCACCGTGACCGCCCGAGACGACACCCACGAGGTCTACGCCGAGCTGGCAGCGGGCCATGCGCTCTCCGCCCTCGAGCCGGCCGACGAGCAGGCCTTCCTCGCCCACCTGCCTGGCTGCGCCGGCTGTGCCCGGGCTATCGCCGAGCACACCGAGACGCTGGCGCACCTTGCCTACGGCGCCGACGCAGCCGAGCCCCCGCCGGCGCTCCTCGCCGGTATCCGGGCGGGAGTGGAGGCGTCCGGCCGCGCCGGTGCCTTTCCGGCACCGGTGTCGCTGGATGCGGCCCGTGAGAAGTCGGCCCGTGGGAGGTCTCTCCGGGAGCGGGGCACGGGTCGGCATCGCACGGTGCGGGCCACGACGGCGCTCGTCGGCGCGGCCGCGGCGCTGGTGATGGTGGCCGCCCTGTTCCTCGTCAACCGCGGATTGCAGTCCACGAACGACGACCTCCAGGCCGCGGACCAGAAGCTGAGCAGTGCCGTGCAGTCGCTGCTGCGCGACGGCTCACGTCAGGTCGACCTCGCCGGCGAGGGCGGGCTGCGCGCCGTCGCGGTCCTCAACGCCGGCACGGTGTCGCTCGTCATGGAGGGGGCCCCGGCCAACGACCGGTCCAGCAGCGTCTACGTGCTCTGGGAGCGAAGCCGGTTCGGTGACGTGCGGGCGGTCGGCACCTTCGACGTGCGCTCCACCGACATCACGGTGGTCAACGACCTGCGGCTCTCCGACGGTGG
>JANOTZ010000416.1:0-2338 GCA_031416735.1 Frankiales bacterium | reverse complement strand
TGCTCGGGGTCGGCGTGCGGGCCCTGGTACAGCGCCCGCAGCAACCTGGGGCGACGGACCGCTCTGAAGCGCGAGACATCCTGGCCGAGCGGCTCGCCCGCGGCGACATCGACCCCGAGGACTTCCAGCGTCGGCTCGAGGCACTCGGCGGCAAGCGATGAACACGGTCGCTGCCCGCAACCTCGGGTCGCACGTCGCAACCCCGGGCTACCACGCGAAAGGACCCGATCACCTCGACCGGCTCGCCAAGATCGAGGGCCAGGTCCGCGGCATCAGCCGCATGATCGAGCAGAACCGCTACTGCATCGACGTCCTGACCCAGATCGGGGCCGTGACCAAGGCGCTGCAGCAGGTCGGCCTGCACTTGCTCGATGAGCACATCCGGCACTGTGTACTGGATGCCGCCGAGCAGGGCGGCGAGATCGCCGAGCAGCGGTTCAACGAGCTGGAGGCGACGATCCGCCAGACCCTGCGCCTGTGATGTCTGCCGTGGCCGGCCGAGCCCAGGCTCCGCGCCGTCAGGGCGTGGGCGTCGCGCTGCTGTCCTTCGACGGCTGTCCGAACTGGCTCTAGGCCGAGGTGCGGGTGCGTCTTGCCTTGCATGAGGTTGGCTCCCTGAGGAGGTGCTGACGCTGCAACGCGTGGAGACCCCGGACGAGGCGGAGCGGCTGTCGTTTCGGGGTTCTCCGACCTTGCTGGTCAACGGTGTGGACCCGTTCGCGGACCCAGCCGGGCCCGTGGGGCTCGCCTGCCATCTGCACCGCAACACGGGCGGCGTCGAGGGTTCGCCCACCGTCACCGACCTCGCAGCCGCCTTCCGCGTCCGATCCACCTCCTGACGGCGGCTCCAGGTACGCAGGCACCCACGGGATCGACTGTCTGGGTGCGGCGTGAACAGACGTGCCGTGCGCGTCAGCCGACCAGCGGGAGCTGGACGGTGAAGGTCGCGCCCTGCCCCTTGCCGGGGCTGTAGGCGCTGATCTGCCCACCGTGCGCCTCGACGAGGGCCTTGCTGATCGCCAGCCCGATCCCCGCTCCGCCGCGGGCGCGGTCCCGGGCCATGTCGGCACGGTAGAACCGCTCGAAGACGTGCCCCAGGCTGTCGGCCTTGATGCCTTCTCCGGTGTCGGTGACCTCGAGGAGCACTCTGTCGCCGCTCTGCCGCGTCCGCACGGTCACCACACCGCCGCTGGGGGTGTGCCGCAGTGCGTTGTCGAGCAGGTTGCCGAGCACCTGCCCGATCTGCTGCCCGTCCACGTCCACCATCAGCCCGTGGGTCAGCTCCGCCGCAAGGCTGACGCCCTTGGTCTCGAAGCGCACCTGCGCGGCAGTGTTCGCCGCGTCCACCAGAAGCTCGATCTCCACCGGCCGACGATCCAGCGGCACCTGGCCCTCCTCGGCTCGGGACACGTCGGCGATGTCCTCGGCCAGCCGGGCGAGCCGTCCAGTCTGTGCGCGCAGCAGCTCGAGAGTGCGCACGTCCGCGCGCTCGACGCCGTCTTGGATGCCCTCGAGGTAGCCGTCGAGCACGGCGAGCGGCGTTCGTAGCTCGTGCGCGAGGTCACCGAGCATCCGGCGCCGGGTTCGCTCGGTGTCCTGCAAGCGGCTGGCCATGTCGTTGAACGCTGCGGCGAGCTGGTCGAACTCCGCGCCCAGCCGCGGGTCGCTGATACGGGCATCCAGATGACCGGCCGCAAGCTCGGCCGCCGCAGCAGCAACCGTGCCGACCGAACGCCCGAGCCGCCTGGTGAGGTACAGGCTCAGCAGCAGCGACGCGGCAACACCTGCGGCCAGCGCGGCCGAGAAGGAGATCGTCGTGGCAGCGCGGAAGGCCCGCTCGGCATGGTGGGTGACGACCGGCGACAGGTCGGTTCCCGCCTCCCGCAAGTGCCGTCGGAACTGCTCGGGCCCGATCACGGTCGCCACGACCCACAGCGTCGCCGCCCCCGTCAGGCCCACCAGGGCCTGGCCGGCGAACAGCCGGGCCGTGAGGCTATGCGGGCGCATCACCGCCCGCTCCCGAGCCGGTAGCCGACACCACGGACGGTGCGGATGAAGCAACCGTCGGCGGGGTCGTCCCCAAGCTTGCGCCGCACGTGGGCGACGTGGACGTCGACCAGGTGCTCGTCACCGACCCAGTCGGAGCCCCATACGGCTTCAACGAGCTGCCGTCGCGAGAAGGCGAGCTGCGGCTGCCGGGCCAACGCGGCCAGCACGTCGAACTCCGTGCGAGTGAGATCGACCGAGGTGCCTCCCAGGTGCACCTCACGGCCCGTATGGTCGATGCGCAGACTCCCCACCGAGGAGATGTCGGACTGAGCGCCGCCGTAGGCGACCG
>JANOTZ010000415.1:0-1868 GCA_031416735.1 Frankiales bacterium | reverse complement strand
CCAGCCGGTCGAGGTCATAGACCACCACCCCCGAGATAGAGCCGCTCTCAAGGTCACTGAGCATCCGCTCAAAGGCCGGACGTTTCACGCTGCGCTTGTAGGCGCTCAGGTCGTTGTCGAGGTACGTCTGCCCCACGGTTTGCCCTCGGCTCTGAGCGAGCGCCTGACAGTCATCGGTTTGCCTCCCGACCCCGGCTGCCGACAGGTCCTTGTCGTCGCTGATTCGGGCGTAGAGGCCCACCGTTTTCGTCATAGGCATCATCTTACAGACTGGTGCGACCACCAGGCGCTGTGCCCGGCGAAGGGCGGCACGCTCCTGCCGTGGCCCGAGGTGATCCCTGACCCGGCCGAGTCCGAACAGCGCCACCTGGACGCCCGGGCCCGCACGCTCAACGGTTGACGCCAGCAGCCGTTCCTTGACCTGCCGGTCGTGACGCCACGCGACCCTCAGAGGCGTGTTGGCTACCGGCGTGTCCCACACACTTCGTCGGCCCTCTCACGCCCGGCACGCTCAACGCGGCGCGCCGAACCCCTACCGAATCCCGCTCTGTGTGGGGACACGCGCATGTGGTGCATCCAGGGGGCCAGCTCATCGCTCCACGTCGGCGCCAACCTGAGCTCAGCGACTGGTGCGACCACCCTGTCCGCTGGTCGGGCGGCCGGGCATCTTGCGCCTGATAGGCGGCGGGTCGTTAGGCTGGAGGGCAGGGCGACGCCGGCACCTCACCCGTCGCCGCCCGAGCCTGGCGAGGCAGAGCCGCCGCCTCGCTGACCTCCGGGTGGCCGCTCGGGAGAGCCTGGTGCCACACTGCCAAACAGACCCGTACCTCGAGGAGCCTGCTGTGACCACGCTGGACACCGATCACCTGCCCGCCTCCGACCCCGCCTCCGACCCCGCCGCGGAACCGGATGCGCAGGCCGCCGCGATGGCCGCCGCCGCGGTCGGCAAGGTGCTGCACATGCCCCTGCCGGAAACCTTCGCCACCGTGGAGGAGGAGCGCATGCACCGCAAGGTGCAGCTCGCCGCGACCTTCCGGATGTTCAGCAGGGCGGGGCTCGATGAGGGCGTGGCCGGGCATGTGACGGCCCGGGACCCCGAGTTCCCGGACTCCTACTGGGTCAACCCGTTCGGCATGCACTTCAGCCTCATCAAGCAGAGCGACCTGGTCCGAGTGGACCACTCCGGTGAGGTGGTCGAAGGTGACCGCGCCGTCAACGCCGCCGCGGTGGCCATCCACTGCGCCGTGCACGCCGCCCGGCCGGACGTGATCGCCGCGGCCCACGCCCACGGCCCCTACGGCAAGACCTTGTCGAGCCTCGACATGGGCATCGAGCCGCTGACCCAGGACGCCTGCGCGTTCTATGACGACTTCGGCATCTTCAAGGACTACTCCGGCGTCGTCCTCGACGCCGAGGAGGGCAAGAAGATCGGCGAGGCCCTGGGCAGCCACAAGGCCGTGATCCTGCGCAACCACGGCATGCTCACCGTCGGCGAGACGGTCGAGAGCGCCGCCTGGTGGTTCCTCACCCTCGAGCGCACCGCCCAGGCCCAGCTGATGGCGTACTCCGCCGCGGCCGGCCACGGCAGCAAGCCGCTCCTGATCGACCCCGAGGAGGCCGCGGCCACCAAGGGGCAGGTCGGGTTCGAGCTGGCCGGCTGGTTCCAGTTCCAGCCGTTCTGGGAGCGGATCAGCAAGGACAACCCCGACATCTTCGACTAGCGCGTCCGCTCAGGCGGCGCCGACGAGCCGCCGCAGGTCGTCCACCCAGACCTCCGTCAACGACGTCGCGCTCAGCAGTCGCGGCCCTCGTGGCAGCACGACCCCCGGCACGCTCGGGACGCCGACGACGGCGCAGCCGGCGTCCAG
>JANOTZ010000414.1:0-10017 GCA_031416735.1 Frankiales bacterium | reverse complement strand
GTGTAGCGGCCGTAGTCGCCTACCAGCTGATCGCCATAGGCGTGCAGGCTGTCGGCCTGCGTCACGATGTCGAGGTTGCGTCCGGCATAGAGCTGCACATCGACGTGGCTGAACGGCTCGACCGTCGCGCCGAACTTCGAGCGGGTACGGCGAACCCCCTTGGCCACCGCCCTCACGCGGCCGTGCCGACGGGTGAGCAAGGTGATGATCCGATCGGCCTCGCCGAGCTTCTGCACACGAAGGACGACGCCCTCGTCGCGGTACAGGCTCACGCCCCCACGCTAGACCTCCCGCGCGCGGACCGCCGCGCGTGGCAAGGTGTTCCCGCAGCGCAATCCACCGAGGAAGGACGTGCACGTGACGACGAGCCTGGTCGAGCGACCCGGCCGTTGGGCTCTCCCGCCGCAGCCGCCGGAGACCTGGGTCGGCAGTGTCGCCACCCTGAGTCTGCTGATCGCGGTGGTGGCCGGGGTGACCGTCCCGTCGCTGGTGCTCATCCCGTTGGGGGAACCGGACACCGCGCTGCTCGCGCTGCTCTATGCGTTGGGCGCGTGCTTGTCCGCCGCGTCCGCCTACCTGCTGGTGGTGCAGGCCTCGGTCACCCAGGACCGGCGCCTGGCCTGGGCAGCCGGCGGTTTCGCGATCCTGTGGGTCGTCTACCTCCTGCGCTCCGTCAATACCGCAGTCCCCGAAGCGAACGCCCCCGAGACCAACCTCCGGTTCGCCGCGGCCCTCTCGCTGTGCTGGCTGCTCGCACTCCCCCTGACGGCGGTGACCGCCACCCTGCGCCGCTACGGCGTGGCTCTGCTCGCCGTACCCGTCCTGCTGGTTGTGGGGCTGGGGCTGGCGGCCTACACCCTGCCGCTCGTGCACGTTGCTGACGTCCGAATCACCGGCCTTGGTCGCGGTCTCGCCCTGGGTGCCGCGGCAGTCGGGGCCGGCGCTGCTCTCTGGTGGCGGCGGCGCGTCCCCCGAGGCAACCGCGGGGTGTGGGGATGGGTCGGCGCCGCCCTGATGCTGACCCCCGTCGTGGGTCTGCTGCGCGCCATCAGCCTGGGGCGGCACGACCCGACCGCCTGGGCCAGTCTGGTCGTCGAGGACATCGCCCTGTTCGTCCCCCTGATGGGCCTCTATGCGGAGAGTGCCCGCGGCTATCTGCGGCAGGCCCGCCGGTGGCGTCAGTTGGAGACCGAGATCCGGCAGGTGCGGGTCTCGTCCGCGCTCCTCCCGGGACTGTCGACCACCCCGGAGGACGAGGCCGGCCTACCCGAGCGATCCGACGTGGTGGACCTCATCGCGCGGGCGGACATGCAGGTCGCGCTGCAGCCCGTGATCGACCTGACTACCGGGACGGTGGTGGGGCAGGAGGCACTGGCCCGGTTCGGTGGCCGGGTGCCGACCGACCGGTGGTTCCGCGCGTCGGTGCTGCACGGCCTCGGTATCGAGCTCGAGCACCTCACACTCGCCCGCGCGCTGGCCACCCTCGATACCCTTCCCCACGGCCATTTCCTGGCGATCAACACCAGCCCCGCGGCGTTGCAGGACTCGGGGATCCTCACGATGCTGGCCGCCAGCGACCTGTCCCGGCTGGTCGTGGAGATCACCGAGCACGACGCGGTCAACGACTACGACGACACGCGGGAGACGTTCCGCCGGTTGCGCGCCGGCGGGGCCCGGATCGCCGTGGACGACGTCGGTGCCGGCTTCGCCTCGCTGCGGCACGTGCTGCTGCTCCAGCCCGACATCGTCAAGCTCGACACCAGCCTCACCCGCGACGTGCACCAGAGCAGCCGGCAACACGCCATCGTGCGGGCCCTCGTGACGTTCGCCGACGAGGTAGGCGCCACCGTCCTCGCCGAGGGCATCGAGGTGGCCGAGCAGGTGCCCGCGCTCCTGGAGGCCGGCGTCACCCTCGGGCAGGGCTGGCACCTCGGCGTCCCCGTCACCCTCCCCTGACCCCGTCACCCTCCCCTGGCCCCTGGCCCCGGGCCCTCCCCTGGCCCCAGCTCACCCGTCGGCGCCCCACCCGCTCCTGCGTTCCGGTTGATCTACCTCCCGTTGCCCTGCGTCCACGCTCACCAGCCCGCAACGACAGGTAGATCATCCGGGATGAGGAAGCGCGGCCGGCGTTGACGAGGGGGTACGGCGGGCCGGTGGCCGCAACCCCTGTCGCGGACGTCGGAGGTGCCGCTCGTGGACGCTTCCGCTGAAACGCGCCCTCCCCAACCCGCGGCGTCCAGCACCGACGCGAGCAGCCGCTTCCTGTCCCGTTCCAGGGCGTGAAGGGAACCCGAAGGGGTCCTCGACGGGCTCGGCAAAGCCCTGCCGCGTCCGTTCATCGCGAAGTGGACGCCGCGAATAATCGGGGGTCTCGGTCATGATCGACGGAGAGTGTGAGGTGGATCTCGCGACTGGGACCACCTCAAACACCACGCGGATCATGGAGCAGGGTGCCCAGAGAGAGGCGGCTACGTCGCCTGGACCATTGCCCAGCGGTCAGAAGCCGAGGCGCTTGAGCTGCTTGGGGTCGCGCTGCCAGTCCTTGGCCACCGTGACCCGAAGGTCGAGGTAGATCGGGGTGCCGAGCATGACCTCGATCTGCTTGCGGGCGGTGATGCCGACGTCCCGGAGACGGGTGCCGCCCTTGCCGAGGATGATGGCCTTCTGGGAGTCGCGCTCGACGTGGATCGTGGCGTAGACGTCCAGCAGCGGCTTGTCGGCCGGCCGGTCCAGCCGCGGCAGCATCTCCTCGATGGTCACCGCGATCGAGTGCGGCAACTCGTCCCGTACGCCCTCCAGGGTGGCCTCGCGGATGAACTCGGCGGCCAGCACCTGCTCGGGCTCGTCGGTGAGCTCCCCATCGGGATAGAGCGCGGGCCCCTCCGGCAGGCGCCCGACGAGCAGGTCGGCGAGCAGCTGCACCTGGAACCCGTCGACGGCACTGGTCGGGATGACGTCGGCCCAGTCGGCCAGGGCACTGACGGCGAGGAGCTGCTCGCCTACCCGGTCACGCGACACGAGGTCGGTCTTGGTCACCACCGCGATGACGGGTGTCGTGACCTGCGCGAGCTCGGCCGCGATGAAGCGGTCACCGGGCCCGATCTTGTCGTCGGCGGTCACGCAGAAACAGATCAGGTCGACGCTGGCATAGGTCTCGCGCACCAGGTCGTTGAGCCGCTGGCCGAGCAGCGTCCGAGGCTTGTGCAGGCCGGGGGTGTCCACCAGCACCAGCTGGGCATCCGGGCGGTGCACGATGCCGCGGATCGCGTGCCGGGTGGTCTGCGGGCGCGAGGAGGTGATCGCGACCTTCTGCCCGATCAGGGCGTTGGTGAGGGTCGACTTGCCGGCGTTGGGGCGACCGACGAAGCAGGCGAATCCGGAGCGGTACATCAGCTGTGCCTCGTCTCGAGCAGGACGCCGTCGGGGGTGGCGACGAGAAGGGGGGTGCCCGCACCGAACTCGCGGAGCACCGCGAGGTCGGCGTCGTCGATGGGTGACTCGGTGACGACGGCGGCAGCTTCGAACGAGCGGGCCCCGCTGGAGGCGGCGGCGGCGACCGCGGCGCGCAACGCCGACGTGGTCAGACCGGGGTCGCGGTTCTCCACCGTCGCAGCCGCATAGGTGCGCCCGTCCGTGTCGCGTACGGCGGCCCCCTCGGCGACACCGGTGTGCGGCGCGTGGGCCCGGAGTCGGGCCCCCCGTGCCAGGGTCAGGATCTTCACGTCTTCGGGGGCGGTCACGCTCTGTCTTCCTTGTCAGCTCGGCGGACCAGGACGGTCCCGATGCGGTTGCGGCGGCCCTTGGCACTCTCGGCCACCAGGATGAGCCCTTGGACCTCGACGGTGGCACCCGGGATGGGCACCCTGCCGAGCAGGCTGGCCATCAGGCCGCCGACGGTGTCGACGTCGTCGTGCGGCAGCTCGACGTCATAGAGCTGCTCGAGGTCCTCGACGGGGAGTCGCACGGTGACCCGGACACTGCCGTCGTTGAGGGTCTCGACCGGCGGAGCCTCCCGGTCGTATTCGTCGGTGATCTCACCGACGACCTCCTCGACGATGTCCTCGAGGGTCACCAGTCCGGCCGTACCGCCGTATTCATCGACGACGATCGCGATGTGCCCGAGCTCGGACTGCATCTCGCGCAGCAACTCGTCGATGGGCTTGCTCTCGGGGACGAAGACCGCGGGGCGCAGCAGCTCCTCGACCTTCACCATGCCCCCGCGCTCGGAGCGTTCCTTCTTCACCAGGTCGCGGAGGTAGACCACACCGAGGACGTCGTCGTTGTTGTCGCCCACGACGGGCACGCGGCTGAAACCGCTGCGCAGCAAGAGGTTCAGGGCCTGCTTGACGGTCTTGCCCCGCTCGATGACAACGATGTCGGTGCGCGGCACCATGACCTCACGGACGATGGTGTCGCCGAGCTCGAAGACGCCCTCGATCATGTCCCGCTCGGCCTGCTCCACCACCCCGCGGTGCTGCGCCCGCTCGACGAGGTCACGCAGCTCGGCCTCCGTCGCAAACGGTCCCTCGCGGAAACCCTTGCCCGGGGTCAGGGCGTTGCCGACCAGGATGAGCAAGGACGACAGCGGCCCGAACACCTTGGTGAGGAAGGCGACCGGGGCGGCACTGATCAGCGCGACCCGCGGCGCGTGCTGCCGTCCGATGGTGCGCGGCGCGACCCCGATGAAGACGTAGTTGACGACGGTCATGACCGCGACCGCAGCGACCACGCCGGCCGTCCCACTGAGCCGATCGATGCTGTACGACGTGACGATGCCGACCGCAGCGATCTCGCAGAGGAGCCGGAGCAGCATCAACAGGTTCAGCGAGCGGGGACCCTCGATCAGCAGGCGCTGCAGGTGTTTCGCACCGCCGCGGCCGTCGGAGACCATCTCGTCGACGGCGACCCGCGATATCCGGGACAGCGCCATCTCGGCACAGGCGAGCAGAGCCGCAACCACGACGAACAGGGCAGCCACCGCCGGCGGAATGGCTTGGGAGAGGGTGCTCACGTGCCGCGGGCCGCCTTCCAGGAGCTGAGCAGCTCGCCTTGCAGGCCGAACATCTCGGCGTGCTCCTCAGGTTCCTCGTGGTCGAAGCCCAGCAGGTGCAAGATGCCGTGGGTGGTGAGCATCTCGAGCTCGTCCTCGGTGCTGTGCCCGGCCTCGCGGGCCTGCTGCTCCGCGACCGCGGGGCAGAGCACCACGTCGCCGAGCAGGGCCGGTCCGGTGTCGGCGGGCTTGTCCTCATGGGCGTGTCCGGCGCCGCGCGAGCCGCGCAGGTCCAGCTCGTCCATCGGGAAGGCCAGCACGTCGGTCGGGCCGGGCAGGTCCATCCACTTCACGTGCAACTCGGTCATGTGCTCGACATCGACGATCATCACGGAGAGCTCGGCGAGGGGCGAGACCCCCATCGCGTCGAGCACGTGCCGGGCCACCCGCACCAGCACCTTCTCGTCGACGTCATAGCTCGACTCGTTGAGGACTTCGATGCTCATGGGTTCAGCTCCGCGAAGGTTCGTGGGTCTCGGGTATAGGCGTAGCCGGCGAACAGCAGCCGCAGAACCGTTCCGTCGGGGGCTCGCACGACCCGGAGCCGTTCCCCCTGCTCACGGCCCGCGGTGGCCTGCCAGGTGTCAGGACCGGTCTGGGTGAACTGGGTGCGGCGCTTCTCGACGCCACCCCGGACGATGGCAGTGAAGCCGCCGTCGCGCCACTCGAAGAGGTGCTCGGTGCCCTCGGCCCACCAGGGGCCGAGCAGGTCGCGCAGGCCCTCGGGGATCACCCCTGCGGACCAGGCCGGCGCGGGCCGGGGGTCGGCGTCGAGGACGGCCGTCAGCAGATCCGCGGCCAGCCCCTCCGGGTCGGCGGTCCGGCCCGTGTTGGTGAGGACTACAGCCCCGGCGCGCTCGGTCTCGTCGCGGTAGGCGTAACAGCCGGCGAGGAAGCCGGGCATCGCCCCGCCGTGTCCGTGCAGCACCCGGTTGTCCTTGCGCCGCAGCATCAGGCCGCCACCCCAGGCGAGGGTGAAGGCGTGCGGGTCCCAGACGACGACGGGCTGGCGCATCTCGTCCAGGGTCGCGACCGCCAGCACCGCCGGAGGCGGGTCGGCCAGGAAGGCGGCCCAGCGTGCCAGGTCAGTAGCCGTCGACCACAGCTGCATGGCCGGTCCGGCGGCGCCCGTCTCCATGTCCGGCTCGGGACGGACCGCATCGGCATACGGCTCGGTGAAGTAGCCCTGAGCGCGCGGACCGGTGGGCCGACTACCGGTGCGGGTCAGGCCGAGTGGCTCGAGCAGCCGTTCCTGCAGGGCCTGCTCCCAGGTCGTGCCGGCAACCCGCGCGACGACCTCGCCGAGGATGGCGTAGGCCAGGTTGCTGTAGTGGTGGGCGGCCCGCGGCGCCAACACCTGCTCGGCCTCCTCGAAGCCGGCGAGCAGCTGCTCGCGGGTCGGCACCTCGAGGGTGACCCACAGGTCCCCGACCGGTTCGCGTTGCAGACCGCTGACGTGGGCCAGCAACCGGCGCAGCGTGATCTCGGTGTGCCGGGTGCCGGGCAGGTGCTTGGCCAGCTTGTCGTCGAGGTCGAGCAGCCCGGCGTCGCGCAGCTGCAGCAGGAGCACCGCGGTGAAGGTCTTGGTGATGCTCCCGATCCGGTAGCTCACGTCCAGACCGGCCGCGAGCCCAGCCCCGTCGACCCCGGCACCGGCACCGGCACCGGCACCGGCATCGGCACCGAGCTCGGCCACACCGACGGAGCTGCTCCACACGACATCGCCGTCGCGGACCACCGCGCCCACGACGCTGGGGGCCTTCCAGGTCCGTTGGGCCGCAGCCAGCTTGAGGTCGAGGTCCTTCGCGTACGGCGGAGCCGTCACCGGGGTCCTCTCCGGTGGTCGTCGCGGCGTCCCGGCGCGCGGACCGGTCCGCGGTCGTTTTCCTCGTCGTACAGGGCATAGGCGTCGACGATCCGGCCGACGAGCCGGTGCCGGATCACGTCGTCGCTGGTCAGCAACGAGAAGTGCACATCGTCGACGCCGTCGAGGATCTCGCGCACGATCTTCAGCCCGCTGATGGTGCCGCCGGGCAGGTCGATCTGGGTGACGTCACCGGTCACCACCATCTTGGAGCCGAAGCCGAGGCGGGTGAGGAACATCTTCATCTGCTCGGCGGAGGTGTTCTGCGCCTCGTCCAAGATGATGAACGCGTCGTTGAGGGTCCGACCCCTCATATACGCAAGGGGGGCCACCTCGATGGTGCCGGCAGCCATCAGCCGAGGAATCGTCTCCGGGTCGATCATGTCGTGCAGGTCGTCGTACAACGGGCAAAGGTAGGGGTCGATCTTGTCGTAGAGGGTGCCGGGCAGGAAGCCGAGCCGCTCCCCCGCCTCGACCGCCGGTCGGGTCAAGATGATCCGGTTGACCTGCTTGGCCTGCAGCGCCTGGACGGCCTTGGCCATCGCGAGGTAGGTCTTGCCGGTGCCGGCCGGGCCGATCCCGAAGACGATGGTGTTGTCGTCGATGGCCTCGACGTAATGCCGCTGGTTGACCGTCTTGGGTCGGATGGTGCGTCCGCGGTTGCTGACGATGTTGAGGGTCAGCACGTCGGCGGGCCGGTCCGTGTCTCCGCCGATGAGCATCGCGAGGCTGCGCTCGACCGCGTCCGGTGACAGCGACTGACCCTTGTCGAGCAACACGAGCAGGGCGTCGAAGAGCCGGGTCGCGAGGGCGTTGTCGGCGGCGGACCCGGTGATGGTGATCTCGTTGCCGCGGACGTGCACGTCGCTGACGAGGACCATCTCGATGACCTGGAGCAGCTCGTCGCGGCTGCCGAGCAGGGCGACCATCGACTGGGTGTCGGGCACGACGATCTTGGTGGTGACGGAATCGGGCCCTGGGGTCTCGGACATCAGACCCTGACTTTATCCGCTCGGCGCCCTGGCCTACCTCGTAAGGGGACCGAGATTGCGGCCACCGAGGACGTGCACGTGCAGGTGCAGGACCGTCTGTCCGCTGTCGGGGCCGGTGTTGGTGAGGATCCGGTGCCCACCTGTCAGGCCCTCCTGCTCCGCCACGGCGGCTGCGACGGCAAAAACCTCACCCAGGTACGCCGGATCGGCTGCCGCCAGCGCGGCCAGGTCGGCGTGGTGGACCTTGGGGACGACGAGCACGTGGGTCGGCGCGGCGGGGGTCACGTCCCGGAAGGCCAGGACCCGGTCGGTCTCACAGACCGTCGTCGAGGGGATGGTGCCCGCGACGATGGCGCAGAACAGGCAGTCAGTGGTCACGGTGGTCCCTCGTGAGGTAGAGCCCAGCCACTCCGCCGGCGCCCAGCATCAACGCCGCGACGACGGTGAGGGTGATCAGGGTGCCCAGCTTGTCGGCAGGGTTCGCGCCCGCCGAGGTGGCGGACACCGAGGTCGGCGTCGGACTCGGTTCCGCGTCGAACTGCATGGTGCCCAGGTCGCTGCCGCCGGTGACCGGGTCGGCGGTGCTGGTGGCCGTCTCGGCATGCGTCGGGTGCGGCTTCGGGCTGGAGGTGCGCCGCGGGGCAGGCGTCCGGGAGGGGGTCGGGCTGACCGCGGGCGCGGCCGTGGTCGGGGTGACCACCGGTTCCTCAGTCGGCTCGGAGGTGGGCGACTCACAGGCCCTCACGACCCCGCAGGTCGGAACGGGGTCGGGGTCAGTGGGCGGAGGCGAGGAAGGGCCCGCGGTCGGGTCGCCGGAGGCGACAACGAGCGGAGCGCCGGAGGCGACAACGAGCGGAGCGCCAGAGGCGACAACGAGCGGAGCGCCGGAGGCGGCCACCTGCGGGGCACCTGACGCGACCGCCGTACCCGGGAAGGAAAGGGCGGCGAACGGGAGCAGCACCAATGCGGCAGCCGCGAGGAGAGCACGCACCCGGACCGATGGCATCGGAACAGGATACGGCGACTTTCCCGATCGCAGGTGACAACCTTGGGGCAGGCCTGCGCGTCGTATCCGGCATGAGCGCAGTCGGGGTCGCATCGGGGGGTGGTGTGGTGGCCGTCCAGGCACCGACGCAGGACCTCCTCACGACCCTCTACACAGCGCACTACCGCAGCCTCGTGCGCCTCGCCGCCTTCCTCACCGGGGACCGCGACAACGCAGAGGAGGTCGTGCAGGACGCCTACTTGAAGGTGTTCGGTTCGTGGCGGGGACTGCGGGAGCCCGACAAGGCCGAGGCCTATCTCCGCACCACCGTCGTCAACCTGTCGCGGTCGCGCCTGCGCCGCAAGCAGGTCGCCGCCAAACATCGACCGGATCCCTTGCCTGACATGGCTTCTGCCGAGACGAGCGCGCTCCAGCACGCCCAGCGCGACCTGGTGCTCGAGGCCTTGCGGCAGCTGCCGCGCCGGCAACGCGAAGCGGTGTTGCTGCGCTATTTCGGCGACCTCACCGAGGCCCAGACCGCGGACGCGATGGGGTGCAGCGTCGGTTCGGTGAAGAGCCACACGTCGCGGGCGATGACCGCCCTGCGACCGCTACTGGAGGACAGGCCATGAGTGCCGAGGACCGGCTGAGGGACCTCCTGCGGGGGCGCGGCCACCGAGGTCGTGCCGACGGGCGACGGACTCGCCCGCATCCAGGAACGGGTGGCCCGTCGCCGTCGGTTCCGGGTGTTCCTGCTGCCCAGCGCCGCGCTGGCCACCGCCGGCGCCACGGCGGCCTTCTTCCTGCTCGGCCCCGGCACCGGCCCGACCACCCTCATCCAGCAGCCCGGCGACCAGCCGAGCACCACGTCTGCGCCCTCCCCTTCCACCCCCACGACGAGCCTGTACGACGGTCCGGCGGTGTGGCCGTTCACCTCGGCAGCCCAGGCCACGGCGTGGACCCCGGGCGGCAGCTACTCCTGGGCGGAGAGCAAGAAGGAGGTCGTGAAGAACTTCCTCCTCGACCACCTGAAACTGACGACCCTCCAGGCCGAATTCGGTCTCATCGAGGTAGCGGGGGCGAAGACCTGCACGGACTGCGAGGTGCTCCAGCTCGAGACCACGGA
>JANOTZ010000413.1:0-3555 GCA_031416735.1 Frankiales bacterium | reverse complement strand
GACAGCAGGTCGAAGGACCGGTGCTCAGCCACGACGCACCTCCACCTGACCGGTGCGGACGCGCAGATCCAGGCGCAGCTGGGGACGACCTGCTGGGCCGAGCTCGAGATGCTCCGACACCTGGCGGCCGTTGGTCTCCTGACCGAGCAGGTTGACGTCGCCGAGGTCGGCGCGGGCATCGAGCGCGATCCGGACTCCTTCAGGGAGCAGCACCAGCAGGTGCCCTACCTCGACGCGGGCGTCGATGCCGACGGTGGCTTCCTCACGCACCGTCACGCTCCGTAGGTCGAGGGTGGCGTCGCCGACCCCGAGCCGGTAGCTGGCGCTTCCGACCGGGACCCAGGTGCGCTCCCCGACCCCGGCCTCCAGCGCCGGCCGCACCGCGACGGTGCCGCCGAGGGCCGCGGCGAGGAGCAGTGCGAGGAGCACCAGCCCGCCGGAGCGACCCCACCAGGAGCCGACGATCAGCCCCAGCCCGACCACACCGAGCGCAGCGGCCAGCACGGCTTCAGCCGAGACAGTCGCGGCACCCGTCGCCCCGACCAGCAGCAGGATCCCGGCGACCAGCACGGCGGCGCCGACCGTGACCCCACCCAGGGGGGAACGCGGCCTGGGCGGTGATGGGTTCCATGCAGGAGCGGACGCGTCGGGATCACCAGCCATAGGAACCGCACCACCCACCGCACCAGCGACCGGCACCGCACCACCCACCGCACCAACGACCGGCACCGCGACGCCGGACAGGTCGGGGGTGGCCGCCGGGATCCGGTCCGTACGGCCGCGCCACCAGATCAGCCCGAGGGTGGCGAGCACGATCACGATGAGCACTCCGTTGCTGTCGCTCACCAGGCCACCGAAGGTCAGCAGCACCAGGGCGAGCAGCAGCACCTGCCAGCCCGTCAAGCGACGGTCGGGGCCGTGGACGACCCGGTCCGCCAAGGAGCGGGGCTCCCCTTCGGCGGGGATGACAGCGATGCCGGCGAGGTAGAGGAACAGGCCCAGTCCTGCGAAGAAGCACAGCACCACGACGAGCACCCGCCAGAGCACGACGTCGGTGCCGGTGGTGCGGGCCAGTGCGGCGCAGACGCCTTTGAAGGCGGAGTCTCTGGGTCGTTCGAGGCGGGGGGAGGCGAAGGTGGTGTCGGTCATGACTCCAGACTCCGCCCGAGATGGTGCCCGCACATCGGGGGCGGACCCTGGTTCCTGCCTCAGGGTCGCTCTGCGACCGGGGTCAGGGTCGCGCTGCCACCGCGGTCAGGGTCCTTCCCTGAGGCAGCGACGCGGCAGAGGGGGCAGGCTGTCACCGTGACCTCCACCCCCGCTCCCCCGCGCAGGCTGGTCCGCGCGACCGACGGTCGGGTGCTCGGTGGGGTGTCGGTGGGTCTGGCCGAGCTCGTCGGGCTGCCGGTGCTGGCCGTACGGCTGGGCTTCGTGGCGCTGGCGGTAGCCGGTGGGGTGGGCATTGCGGCGTACGCGGTGTTCTGGGTGTTGCTCCCGCAGGCTGATGGGCGCACCTTGCGGACCGATCGCCGCGGGCGACGCATACTGCTGGGTTCGCTGCTGCTGACCGCGGCCCTGCTGACGGTGCTGATCCCCCTGGGGCTGGTGCCCGGGGGAACCACCAGCGTTCCGGTGCTGGCGGCGGTCGCGGGCGTGACGTTGGTCTGGCAGCAGGCCGATCTCGCGCAGCGCCAGCGCTGGCGGGCCTCCGCGACCGGAAGCCGCGGCGCCGTGCTTCGGCTGGGGCTCGGCACGCTGCTGCTGCTCGGCGGTCTGCTCGGGTTCCTGGCCAGCCGCGGGCAGCTCGCCGTCGCCCGGGCCGGCCTGCTGTCGACCGTCGTCGTCGTGATCGGCCTGGTGCTGCTGTCGTCCCCTTGGTGGTTCGCGATGGCCACCGACCTGCGCGAGGAGCGCCGCGAGCGGATCCGGTCGCAGGAGCGCGCAGAGGTCGCTGCGCACCTGCACGACTCGGTGCTGCAGACCCTGACGCTGATCCAGAAGGCCGCCGGCCAGCCGGCCGAGGTGCAACGACTGGCCCGCGGGCAGGAGCGCGAGCTGCGCGGCTGGTTGTACGCCAGCCGCTCGGGTGACGGCAGCCTGTCGGTGGCGTTGGAGGCCCTGGCGGCCGAGGTGGACGAGGCCCACGGGGTGCCGGTGGAGGTGGTGATGGTCGGGGACGCGCCGCTGGACGAGCGCCTGACCGCACTGGTCGCGGCTGCCCGCGAGGCGGTCGTCAACGCCGCCCGGCATGCGGGGGCGGCCTCCGTCGACGTCTACGCCGAGGTGGAGCCGAACCAGGTCACCGTGTTCGTCCGCGACCGCGGTGTCGGGTTCGACCTTGCCGGCGTACCGGCTGACCGGCACGGGATCCGCGGCTCGATCGAAGGCCGGATGGCACGGCACGGCGGTACGGCGACGGTGCGGTCCGCGCCCGGCGAGGGCACCGAGGTACGACTGGAGCTACCCCGTGGCTGACCCTGTGTCTGATCGGGTGCGGGTGGTGCTGGTGGACGACCACCGGCTGTTCCGGGCCGGGGTCCGGGCCGAGATCGGGACGCTGGTGGACATCGTCGGCGAGGCGTCGACGGTGGCCGAGGCGACCGAGGTGATCACGCGGCTGCAACCACAGGTCGTCCTGCTCGACGTGCACATGCCCGACGGGGGTGGCTTGGCGGTGCTGGACGCCACCGGTGACGGCGGCGCACGCTTCCTCGCGCTCTCGGTCTCCGACGCGGCGGAGGACGTGATCGCGGTGATCCGCGCGGGCGCCCGCGGGTACGTGACGAAGTCGATCTCGGCCGACGACCTCGCCGACGCGATCCGGCGGGTGGCCGACGGCGATGCGGTGTTCTCCCCGCGGCTGGCCGGGTTCGTGCTCGACGCCTTCCGCTCCGACGCGCCGGTCGCGGACGAGGAGCTCGACCGGCTGACGGCGCGCGAGCGCGAGGTGTTGCGGCTACTGGCCCGCGGCTATGCCTACAAGGAGATCGCGGCGGAGCTGTTCATCAGCCTGAAGACCGTCGAGACGCACGCTTCCGCCGTACTGCGCAAATTGCAGTTGTCGAACCGCCGGGAGCTGTCCCGATGGGCCGAAGGCCGCGACCTCAGGTGATCTCGAGGAGCTTCTCGCGGACGGCGTAGACGACGGCCTCCATGCGCGAGTGCAGCTGCAGCTTCTCCAAGATGTTGCGGATGTGGTTCTTCACGGTGTTCTCGGAGATGAACAGCTGCTTGGCGATGTCGCGGTTGTTGAGGCCCTTCGCGACGAGCTTGAGGACCTCCATCTCGCGGTCGGTGAGCCGCGGGGTGGGGACCTGCTGGCGCTCGTCGGTCTTCTTGACCATCGCCGCGAACTCGGTGAGGAGCTTGGACGCCATCGACGGGCTGATCAGCGACTGGCCGCCGTGCACGGCCCGGATCGCCGAGGCGACCTCCTCGATGGAGATCTCCTTGAGCAGGTAGCCCATCGCGCCGGCCTTGATGGCGTCGTAGAGGTCGGCCTCCTCGTCGGAGATCGTCAGCATGATGATCTTCGCCGACGGGACCGTCTCGTGG
>JANOTZ010000412.1:0-2856 GCA_031416735.1 Frankiales bacterium | reverse complement strand
ACGGCATCCCCGGCACCTACCTGGCGGGCTTCCACGAGCTGCGGCCGCTGCCCTATGCCGAGGCCGGCTATGGCTATCCGGAGTCGGGGCAGAGCGTCGTCGACGTGACCAACGGCAAGCTGCTGCGCCTGCTCGTCGACGACGAGCCGCTCGACGTCCGGTACGGCGAATTGGTCGCGCACGAGCGGGTGCTCGACCTGCGGGCCGGCACCTTGACCCGGGAGCTGGAGTGGGTCTCCCCCGCCGGCAAGCGGGTCCGGGTCCGGTCGACCCGCCTGGTGTCGCTGGCGCACCGGGCCGTGGCCGCCATCTGTTACGAGGTCGAGGCGGTGGACAGCGAGACCCGGGTGATCGTGCAGTCGCTGCTCGTCGCGAACGAGGAGCAGCCGGCGCCGTCCCATGACCCTCGGGTCAACGCCGCGCTGACCAGCCCGCTGATGGCGGTGAGCCAGGACCTCCAGCCGTGCGGGGCCGTCCTGCTGCACCGCACCCGGCAGTCCGGGCTGCTGCTCGGGGCCGGCGCCGACCACATCTACGACGCTCCCAGCGAGGTCACCGTCGAGCAGGACGTGCGCGAGGACTGGGCCCGCAGCACCTTCGCGACCAGGCTGCTGGCCGGCCAGCGGCTGCGGGTCGTGAAGTACCTCGCCTACGGCTGGTCCGGGTCGCGTTCCGAGCCGGCCGTCCGCGACCAGGTGGCGGCGGCCTTGACGGGCGCCCGGATCAGCGGCTGGGACGGCCTGGTGGCGGCGCAGCGGGAGGTCCTCGACGACTTCTGGGAGGGCGCGGACGTCGAGGTCGACGGCGACCCGGTGCTGCAGCAGGCGGTGCGCTTCGGGCTCTTCCACGTCCTGCAGGCCGGCGCCCGCACCGAGCGGCGGGCGATCAGCTCCAAGGGCCTCACCGGCCCCGGGTATGACGGGCACGCCTTCTGGGACACCGAGGGCTTCGTCCTCCCGGTGCTCACCGCCGCCTTCCCCACCGCGGCCCGCGATGCCTTGTGGTGGCGGCATTCGACGCTCGACGGGGCGCGCGCCCGGGCGGCCACCCTCGGGCTGCGCGGGGCTGCCTTCCCATGGCGGACGATCGCCGGCGACGAGTGCTCGGCCTATTGGCCGGCCGGCACCGCCGCCTTCCACGTCAACGCCGACATCGCCTATGCCGTCGAGCGCTACCGGTATGCGACAGGCGATGTCGCCTTCGACCGTGAGGTCGGCAGCGAGCTGCTCATCGAGACCGCCCGGTTGTGGGTGTCCCTCGGCCACCACGACCACCAGGGCATCTGGCACCTCGACGGCGTCACCGGTCCCGATGAGTACTCCGCGGTCGCCGACGACAACGTCTTCACCAACCTGATGGCCGCCCGCAACCTGCTCGCGGCGGCGGCGGCGTGCGAACGACACCCCTCCCGCGCGCAGGACCTGGGGGTGACCGCCGAGGAGGTGGCGGACTGGCTGCGCGCGGCCTCGGCGGTCGCGGTCCCCTTCGACGAGTACCTCGGCGTCCACGAGCAGTCACGGGGCTTCACCCGCTATCGGGAGTGGGACTTCGACAGGACGGCCTACCCACTGTTCCTGCATGCCCCGTACGTCGAGCTGTACCGCAGCCAGGTCTGCAAGCAGGCCGATCTGGTGCTGGCCATGCACTGGTGCGGCGAGGCCTTCACCGCCGAGCAGAAGGCCCACAACCTCGACTACTACGAGCGCCGGACGGTCCGCGACTCGTCGCTGTCCGCCGGCACCCAGGCGGTGCTGTGCGCGGAGGTCGGGCATCTCGACCTCGCCCACGACTACGCCAACGAGGCCGCTCTCATCGACCTGCACGACCTGCACCGCAACAGCCGCGAGGGCCTGCACATGGCCTCCCTCGCGGGGGCGTGGACCGCCCTGGTCGAGGGCTTCGGCGGGATGCGCGAGCACGGCGGGAAGCTGTGCTTCGACCCGGCCCTACCCGACGGCATCACCCGCCTCACCTTCCGGCTGCGCTGGCAGGGCGCGCTGCTGCGGGTCACCGTCACCCACCATGAAGCGACCTACACCGCCCTCGGTTGCTCCCTTGTCCTGTACGTCGAAGGGGTGCCCGTCGAGGTGCCCGCCGGCATGACCGTCAGCCGACCCGTCGTACCCCGGGTTCCGTTGTTGCCGCGGCCTCCGCAGCCCCCTGGGTGCGACCCTCGTCCGCACGGCGGGGCAGCAGCCGGTCGCTGACGATGCGGCGCTGGATCTCGCTGGTGCCCTCGAAGATGGTGGTGAGGCGGGCGTCGCGCCAGTACCTCTCGACCCGGCGTTCGGTCGTGTAGCCGTTGCCACCGTGCAGCTGCATCGCCTGGTTGGTCACCCGCACGGCCATCTCGGTGGCCTGCAGCTTGACCATCGCGGCCTCACTCTCGCAGGGGACGCCCTCGTCGAGCAGGTGCGCCACCTGCTGCCAGAACGCCCGGGCCTGCGTGACGTCGGCGGCCATGTCGGCGAGGGCGAAACGCAACGCCTGGAAGTCGGCGATCGGGTGGCCGAACTGCTCGCGTTCCTGCAGGTAGGCCGCGGTGTCCTCGAGCGCCGCCGCGGCCACCCCCACCGCCCTGGCAGCGGTGTGGACCCGGGCGATGTTGAGCCCCCGCTGCACCGACGCAAAGCCGCCCTCGTCCTGGGCGGCGCCCTCATCGCCGTACAGGCCGGTGAGGCGATCGCTGTCGGGGACCCGCACGCCGTCGAGGGTGAGGTCCCAGGTGAGGAAGCCGTGGTAGCCGATCTTGTCGATGACCGTGCCGGTCACACCGTCCGGGAAACTGCCCCTGTCCTTGACGACGAGGAACGGCTCCAGGCCCGCTGACCGCGGCTCGCCGTCGCGGGGCTCACG
>JANOTZ010000411.1:0-5009 GCA_031416735.1 Frankiales bacterium | reverse complement strand
CCAGCTCGCGGTCGGCCTCTGCAGCAGTGCCCTCGTCGGACTCCTCGGCGGCCATCTCATACATCACGCCCAGGTCCTCGAGCCGCTGGCGGTAGGACTCCATCCGCTTCAGGTCGGCCTGCACGACCGACATCCGGCCGGTGATCTTCTGGGCCTTCTCCTGGTCGTCCCACAGCCCGGGCATGCCGGCCTGCTCCTCGAGGTCGACGAGCTCCTCGCGCAGCTTGGGCAGGTCCAGGACGGTCTCGATGCTCGTGAGGGTGCCGTCGAGGGCCTTCAGGTCAGCGGAACGGTCGGCAGCCACACGGCCCAGCGTAGTGGGCGGTGTGCGGCGCGGCCCTCTTGCCAAGGCGTGGTCGGCGATTCCTACGGCGTGGTCGGCGACCGGGCCCGGCCCACGGCGTGCAGCCGGACGCTGACCGCGCCGAGCCAGCCGCTGAACGGCAGCCGGACGGTGCGGTAGCCGTCGACCACGGCCAGGCTCGCGCCCTCCAGGTGCGGTCGCAGGTCCAGCCCGGGCTGCGCGCCGCTTGCGTCCGCCTCGTACTGCGCCACCACCTCACCGACCGCCGTCGGGTCCAGTGGCAGCCGCTCGTCCAGGGCCGTCCCGGAGAGGTTGATGGCTGCCCGGTCGGGTTGCTGCGCCGCGGCGATGGCGGCCCCGTCCACGGCTCCCGCCAACGCCCGCTTGGCCAGGATGGCCGCGCTGACGTCCACCACCACAGCGACGAGCAAGAGGAGTACGACGGAAAGCCCGACCGTCAGCAGCAGGACGGTCCCCTCCTCCTTGTTCCCCGTCACGCGGCGTCTCATCTGGGCCCCCACGCCGGGCCGGTCGGGCTCTTGTCCGACATCTGCCTCGAACACACCCGGCGCGTCCGAGGCAGAAGTCGGACAAGTGCGGTCGCCCTCACCGGGACGCTCCCCGGGACGCCCCTCGGGTTGCTCCCCGTCGCGCGGCGTCTCATCGGGACGCGAACTGGTCGACGTACGCGATGTGGGTGGCCGTCACCGGGATCGCGCCACGTCCCCCGGCACCGAAGACCGCGCCGAGGACCGGGAGCTGCACGTCGTAGCGCACGGTCACCCGCACCCGACTGCCCGGAGCGAGGCACGCTCCGTCGAGGCACTGGATCGTGACGCCACCGACGAGGGTGATCCCCTGGTCCTTCAGGGCGAGCCGGGCCGCGGCCGTCGCCCGCTGCTCGCCCTCCTCGACGGTGGCTGCCCTCGCGAAGGCGCGCCCGGCCTGCCGGGCCGCCTCGGTGGTGCCGAAGGCGGCCCGTTGCACGAGGAAGACGCTGATGAGGACGTAGACGAGCGGCACCATCAGCAGCACCGACAGGTAGGTGAACTCGACGAGGGCGTTGCCGTCGTCCGCCCGCCAGCCGCGCCTCAGCCCGACCCCGCGCCTCACCCGACTCCTCGCCTCATCGCGACTCCTCGCCTCACCAGGACTCCTCGAAGGCGTGGCCCTTGACCTCGACGGTGACCGCGGGGGTGGGCAGGAACACGATCGGCAGCGGTCCGCGGCAGACGATCTCGATCGCAGCGGCCCCACCGACGTCGACCGTCCCGGTGGAGGTGCAGCGGATCCGCTGGGACACCCGGGCGCCGAGCGCCTCGGCGATGGCCTCCTGGGCCCGGACGGCGCCCTCGTCCGGGCTGCGGTCCGCGGTGGCGCCAAATCTCGCGCCTTCGGCCGCTGCGGCGGTGACGACGTTGCGCACGTGGAAGAAGACGCCGACCTGGAAGACCAGCAGGAACAGCGCGAGCACCAGGATGCTGACGAGCACGAAGTCGACGACGGCCGCGCCGCCCTCCCCGCGCACCCGGGTCATGTCAGGGGGACTGCACGGAGTTCAGGGCGTTCTCCAAGATGCCTTGCAGCTGGTCGCTGGCGACGCCCCAGACGAGGGTGACCAGACCGGCGGTCATGATGGTGATGAGGACCCAGCCGGGGATGTCGCCGCGGTCCGGTTCGGCCTGGAAGCGGGCCGTCAGCCGGCGTGCGAGCTCAGACACCATCATGGTTTCCCTGCTTCCGCGTGGGTGGGGAGGGGCGCCGATTGTGCCCCTTTTGTGCTGAGCCATCCGGGTGACGTCATCCGGCTACCAACTGCAGGCCGTAGAAGCCCGGGAACAGCGCGAAGAGCACGGTCACCGGAAGCACCAGAAAAACCACGGGCACCATCATGGCGATCTCGCGACGACCCGCCGACTCGAGCAACTGCCGCTTTCCGGCCTCGCGGACATCGACGGCCTGGGCCCGCAACACCTCGGCCAGCGGCGTCCCGCGTTCAACGGCGATCGCGATCCCGTCGACGAACCGGGCCAACGGCGCGAGGGAGGTCCGGTGCGCGATCCCCTCGAGGGCCTGCACCAGCGAGGCACCCGCGCGGGCATCGGCCAACGCCCGACCGAGCTCGCGACTGAGCTCCCCTGCGGAGATCCGGGTGACCCGTTCCAGGGCTCCGACCGGGCCCTCGCCCGCCGTCACCGCGAGGGCCAGCAGCTCCGCGATGGTGGGGAACTCCTCGAGCATCCGCGCCTCGCGCTGGGCCACCTGCCTGGTGAGGTAGCGGTCGCGCCCCAGCACCCCTGCCAGGGTGAACAGCCCGGCGCTCACGAGTAGGGCCACCGGGCTGGTGCCGGTGCCCGACAGGACCGACACCAGGGCGAGCGCGAACGCGGCGGCCAACCCGAACCCACCCCACAGCACCTGCTCCGCGCGGAACTGTTCCACCGTCATCCGGCCGCCGTTCTGCTCCAGCCGTCGCCGCACCCCGGTCAGTCCCCCGACCCACTTCTCGACGCCGCGGATGAGGTCGGCGAGCAGCGGTCCGAGCAGCCGCTCCAAGGTCGGGAACGGCGTCAGGGCAGGGCGTTCGGTGAGCAGCCGGGACGGCCGCGGCGTGTCCCGCAGGTACGGCGAAAGGCGGGCGTCCAGACGGGGCTTGCGGCTCAAGGGCGTGTTCGTCAGGACGAGGAACAACCCTGACCCGCCGAGGGCGCCGAGACCGATACCGGTCAGGCTCATCGCAACACCCGCCGTTCGGTGGGCAGCTTGGCCACCCGCAACATCACCCGGTAGGCAAAGACACTCACGCCCCCGCCGAGCAGGAGCACCACCGCACCGGCCGGCTGGTTGTAGGCAGCGACGGCACTCGGCTGCGTCGACAGCAGCAGGAGCAGCACCCACGGAGCCGTCAAGGCGAGACGGGCTGCGTTGACCGTCCAGCCCTGCCGGGTCTCCAGCTCGGCTCGGGTACGGGCGTCCTCCCGCAAGAACGTCGACAGGGTGCGCAACAACCGGCCAAGGTCGGTGCCACCCACCTCGCGGGCCATCCGCAATGCCTCCACCACCCGGTCCCCTACCGGGTCGGCAAGGTTGGCCTTCAGCCGGTCGAGCGACTCGGCGAACCGGCCCGTGGCGCGGTAGTCCTCCCCGAAGTGCCGGAAGGCCGACCGCAACTGCGCCGGCCCACGGATGCCCAGCTGGGTAAGGGCTTCCGGCAGCGACAGTCCAGCTCTTACGCCGCTGACCAGGTTGTCGACGGCCTCGGGCCAGACCTCGCGCAGCTCCGCTGACCGTTGCGTGCGCCTTCGCCGTACGAGCGCGAGGGGAAGCAACGAGGCGAACAGGCCGAAGGCGAGGCCGATCACCAGCACCCGACTGGTGCCGAGCACGAGGACGAACGCCGTGAGCCCGAGTCCGAGCGAGGCGCCGAAAAGCTGGCCCGGACTCACACCCTCGATGCCGGCCTGCAGCAGCAGCTCGCGGCTGCGGTCGTGCAGCGATCGCTTGCGTGGCGCGCGCGGGACCGTCAAGGCGCGGTGGACGATGAGGCATCCCAGGCCGAACAGCAGACCGAGGAGGGCGCCCACTACAGGTCCTGGGCGAGCAGTCGCGGCAGGTCGAGGCCGGCCCACTCGAAGCGCTCCTGGTGTGGCGGGTATCCGTCCGCCCGGCTGAGCCGGCCGTTGCGGGTCACGAACAGGTCGGCGACCTCGACGACGTCGCCCTCCACTCTGCCTGGTACGGCGACGATCTCGCGCACCCGTCGGTGGCCGCTGCCGTCCTTCGCGATGTGCACGACGAGGTCGACGCAGCTGGCCACGGTGGGCACCACGAAGTTGTGTCCGACGTTCTCGCCGGCCAGCAGCGGCAGGGTGCAGAGCTTCACGATGGCCTCGCGCGCCGAGTTGGCGTGCAAGCTGCACATGCCGGGAAGCCCACTGTTCAAAGCGATAAGGAGGTCGAGACTTTCTTCCTGCCGCACCTCGCCGACAATGATCCGGTCGGGGCGCATCCGCAGCGCCTCCTTGACCAGCCGGCGCAACGGGATCTCGCCAGTGCCCTCGAGGTTGGGCTGGCGCGTCTGCATCGACACCACATCGGGCAGCCCCAGCTGGAGCTCGAAGACCTCCTCCGCCGTGATGACCCTTTCCCTGCCTGGGATCGCGCCGGCGAGGCAGTTCAACAGCGTTGTTTTTCCCGCTTGCGTGCCACCGGCGACGATGAGGTTGAGGCCGGCAACGACTGCGGCCTCGAGGAAGCGGGCGGCCTGCGGGGTCAGGGTCTGCAGCGACACGAGCTCGTCAAGGGTGTTGGCGCTGAGGACGAACTTCCGGATGTTGACCGACCAGTGCTTCCTCGTGATGTCGGGAATGACGACGCCTGGACCTGAACCTGCAGGTCACAGGCTTGCGCCCGGCTATTGGGCCGTCTGTGGGCCGTCAGACTGGACCGCCCCAGTCTGCTCTGGACTGGTCCTCGCCTCGCTGCGCAGGCCCAGGTCGTCGACGGCGGCGCGGGTCCGTGCCTCGCTGTGGGGCCAGAGTGCTGCGTAGGTCTCAAGGGTCTCGACGGCGCTGGCGTACCCGATGGCGGCCTGCACGGTCTTGACGGATTCACCGGCGCGGATCAGCGCGCTGGCGTATAAATCGCGCAGGCCGCCGTCCAGAACCGGCCTTCTGGACGGCACGTCCGTGGCGGTTGAATCGCC
>JANOTZ010000410.1:0-7812 GCA_031416735.1 Frankiales bacterium | reverse complement strand
GTGGCGACGCTGCCGCGCGGTGTCTACCGGCTCGAGTCCGGCTCGCCGGCTGCGACCAAGGCGGCTCTCACCGTGCTGCACGGGTTGCCACGGGCACTCGGCGGTCGCCTGGGATCGCTGCTCGCTCCCTCGCCGGAACAGGTCACCCTGGTGTTCCGCGACGGCCGCCAGATCCTCTGGGGCGGCACGGGGGATGGCGCCGCCAAGGCGGCCGCCGCGCTGGCCCTGATGCGCATGCCCGGCACGATCTTCGACGTCAGCGCACCCGGCGTGGCCACCCGCCGCTGACCGCCGCCACCCGCCGCCACCCGCCGCTGACCGCGGCGCAGCGGCCGGGTGAGCGTCGCCTCCGCTGCCGTTTCCCTTTGCGTCCGCTCGGTAGGACACCTCGACCGCGGGTGCCGAGCAGACGCAAGGAGCCCGGGCGCACGTCAGGACGGACGCGGCTGCCATCTGTGCCTCAGGACGTCTCCGCGGAAGGGTCCGCCCCCGAGTCGATGGAGGCCGCGGCCGAGACACGAGGGCCATCCGGGGACGGGGCGCGGCGCTGACGCAGAGTGACCAGTCGGAGTAGTCACATCCTGTCCGCTTTCGCCAGAAAGATGGCCTTGATGGGCTCTGGTGAGTTTGTCGTCGCGGAAGCACCTTGTGAGTGGGAGACCCGAAACGTCCTCAACAGCCACGGGGCTCCCGTCGTACCCCGCGGCACGAATGGCCCGAAGGAGCCCGTCATGACCGAGAACCAGCTGAACGCACCCTTCGTCGGCTGGAGCGACGATGTCGACGCCGCCTTCTTCCGCATCACGGCGGCGATCTTCACCCCCAGCTTCACCGAAGGGGCAAGTGCCCTGCTGGGCAGCTTCGACGTGGAGGAGCCCCTCAGTCGCCAGCCCTCCTAGCAGGATGGGCTGCTCCCAAAGCACCTGCCTGTCGTCTTAGTCGACGCCGCAGACCTCCGCGGCCAGAAGCACCAAGGTCTGCGTCACCGCGACCAGCTCGTCCACCGGGACCGACTCGTCGGCTGAGTGGGCGTGGAGCACGTGGCCCGGCCCGTAGTGGACGGTGGGGATGCCGCCGGCAGTGAGCAGCCGCAGGTCCGAGCCGTAGGGCGCCCCGAACACCGCGGGGGTCGACCCGTGCAGCGTGGTGTGGGCAGCCGAGACGAGGCCCACCAGTGGCGAGGATGCGGGCACCTGTCCGGGGGCGAACTGTCCGCCGTACCAGTCGATCTGGACCGGGTGGGCCGACAGCCAGGGGTCGTCGGCACAGACCGAGGCGATGCAGTCCTCGAGCTCGCGGCGCGCCGACGCGACGTCCTCGTCGAGGGCGACACCGAGGCGGCCTTCGGCGACCAGCAGGTCCGGGACGCTGCTGGCCCAGTCGCCGGCACGCACAGTGCCCACCGACAGGGGGTAGGGGAGGATGTAGTCCGCCATCAGGGGGTGCACGTCGTGGTTGCGGCGGCTCTCGAGGGCGCGCAATGCCTGGTGGATCAAGAAGTATTTCTCGATCGCGTCGACGCCACAGTTGCGGACGCTCGCGTGCACGGACAGACCGGGCACGGTCAGCCGGAACGTCAGCGCTCCGGCACAGGCCGGCACGATCCCCAGGGCGGTCGGCTCGCACACCACGGCGAGATCCCCTGTGTAGCCGCGCTTCAGCGTCGCGAAGGTGCCGAGACCGCCGTCCTCCTCGCCGACGACGCTCTGCAACTGCACCTGCCCCCGGAGCCGTACCCCGGCCTCGCGGAGCACGGTGACGGCCAGCAGCTGACAGGCCAGCCCGCCCTTCATGTCGCAGGCCCCGCGGCCCAGGACCCGGCCGTCCCTCACCTCGCCGCCCCACGGGTCCACGGTCCAGGCTGACGGATCGCCGGTCGGCACCACGTCGATGTGACCGTTGAGGACCAACGTCGGTCCGTTGGTGCCGCCGTACGAGCCGACCAGGCCCCAGGCCTCGTCGCGTGGCGCCTCCATGCCGGGGAAGTCCGGATCCGACGTCAGCGTCGGCAGGTCGAGCTGCCACAGGTCGGGCTCCATGCCGAGGCTGTCCAGCTGCCTGGCCAGCAGGTGCTGGGCCTCGCTCTCCTCGGCGCTGCCGGTGACGGACGGAACCCTGAGCAGCTCCTGGAGCACGGTCACCACCCGTGCCGCCGAGATCGACGACAGGGCTTCGGTGACAGCGTGGTTCACATTCCTCCGTCGGCTCGCGTCCACTCAAGTGTGAGGGAACGTGGAACGGGGAGGGGGAGGCGGTGGACGACATTCCGGTAGCGGCGCCGAGCAGGCAACGAGCTGCTCAGGCCCGGCAGACGATGCAGGTGCTGACCGCGGGCACCGATGCCTTCGAGACGTTCTTCGACCAGGCGCAGATCGGGTTGGCCCTGGCCGATCTGGCCGGGCGGTACGTGCGGGTCAACAGCACCTACGCCGAGCTGCTCGGCCGGGCGCCGGAGGATCTCGTCGGTGTTCCCCTCGCCGCGGTCCTGCATCCGGACGACCGGGCCGGTGAGCAGGCGCGCACGACGTTGCTCCTGAGTGGGGCCGAGGAGGGTCTGCAGGCCGAGGAGCGGTACGTCGCCCCCGATGGTCACGCGCTCTGGGTGCTGCACGGCGTCACCGTGGTCCGCTGCGCCGACGGCACCCCCGCCTGGTTCGCGGTCAGCGCGCAGGACATCACCGAGCGCCGCCGGCTCGAGGATGAGCTGCGGTCCCTCACCGCGTCGCTCATCGAACGTGCGTTGCGGGACCCGCTCACCGGGCTGGCGAACCGCACGCTGCTGGAGGAGCGGCTCCGCGCCGCCCTGTCCCGGGACGCCCGTACGGGGGGAAGCAGCGCCGTGCTCTTCCTGGACCTCGACGGGTTCAAGGCGGTGAACGACGAGCATGGACACGGGGCGGGGGACGCGGTCCTGAAGGCCATCGCCGAACGGCTGTCCAAGGTGGTGCGACCGTCCGACACGGTGGCGCGGCTGGGGGGTGACGAGTTCGTCGTCCTGGTCGAGGGGGCCACCGCCGCGACGGTCGCGCCGCTCGTGGAGCGGCTGCGGATCGCGGTGGGGGAGCCCATCGGAAGCCTCGACCTCGAGGTGGGGGTGAGCATCGGCGTCGCGTTCTCACACCGCGGTGACAGTGACCCCAGCACGCTGCTGAGCGTGGCAGATCGCAGCATGTACGCCGAAAAGCGCCACCCGCACCGGTGACCCGGCGAACACGGCATGCCGCATGTCACGGCCCGGCGGGTTGACCCGCGGAGGGGGATCCCTCTAACGTCTGGCCCAGCCACAGGTTGACATAACTATAAGGGTCTACCTGAGGCTGAGGGTCGACAACACCCTCGGCAGCGCCCCCCGGGGGCTCGTGGTGCCTTCCCCGCACCACGGTTCCCCTCCCTGCAGAACCCCTGCAGAACCCCTGCAGAACCCCTGCACGACTTCCGACTGATGAAGGGCGCCAACTCACGTGGCTGCACCGCAGAACTACCTCGCCGTCATCAAGGTGGTCGGCATCGGCGGTGGTGGCGTCAACGCTGTCAACCGGATGATCGAGGTGGGGCTCAAGGGCGTCGAGTTCATCGCGATCAACACCGACGCGCAGGCACTCCTCATGTCCGACGCCGACGTCAAGCTCGACATCGGCCGTGAGCTCACCCGCGGCCTCTGCGCCGGGGCAGCCCCCGACGTCGGCCGGCAGGCCGCGGAGGATCACCGCGACGAGATCGAAGAGGTCCTCAAGGGCGCCGACATGGTGTTCGTGACGGCCGGCGAAGGCGGCGGCACCGGCACCGGTGGCGCACCCGTCGTGGCCTCGGTGGCCCGCGCCCTCGGCGCCCTCACCATCGGCGTCGTCACCCGCCCGTTCTCCTTCGAGGGTCGCCGCCGCGCGACCCAGGCCGAAGAGGGCATCGACGGGCTGCGCGCCGAGGTCGACACCCTCATCGTCATCCCCAACGACCGGCTGCTGTCCATCAGCGACAAGCAGGTCAGCGTCATGGACGCCTTCAAGAGCGCCGACCAGGTGCTGCTCTCAGGTGTCCAGGGCATCACCGACCTCATCACCACCCCCGGCCTGATCAACCTCGACTTCGCCGACGTGAAGTCGATCATGAGCGGTGCCGGCTCGGCCCTCATGGGCATCGGCTCCGCCCGCGGCGAGGACCGTTCCGTCGTGGCCGCCGAGATGGCGATCGCCAGCCCGCTGCTCGAGGCCAGCATGGACGGTGCCCACGGCGTGCTGCTCTCCATCTCCGGTGGCAGCGACCTGGGCCTGTTCGAGATCAACGAAGCAGCGCAGCTGGTCGCCGACGCGGCGCACCCGGACGCCAACATCATCTTCGGCGCCGTCATCGACGACGCCCTCGGTGACGAGGTGCGGGTCACCGTCATCGCTGCCGGCTTCGACAGCGGCACCCCGCCGACCAAGCGCTTCGAGCCGCGCCGGCAGGCCGTCGTCCCGGAGCCGGAGGCCAAGCCGGCCTACGTGCCCGAGCCGGTCCGTCAGGCCGAGCCGCGCTACACCCCGACCACCCCGACGCCGGCCGCCCAGCCGGAGCGGCCGCGTCGCACGGTCGTCTTCGAGGACGACCTCGACGTTCCCGACTTCCTGAAGTAGGTCGTGCTCGACCTGCTGGACGCGGGCCTGCCCGCACCGGCACGCGGCGTCTTCACGACCCGAAAGGGCGGCGTGAGCCTCCCTCCGTGGGACGCCCTCAACCTCGCCGTCCATGTCGAAGACGCCTTCGCCAAGGTGCAGCGCAACCGCGTGCTGCTCGCCGAGCAGTTGGGTGTCGCGGGGCTCGCCTTCGGCAAGCAGGTGCACGGCAACGGCGTGCGCCTCGTCAAAGGCCTGAGCAACAAGACCTCGCGCGGTCTGGACGACACCGACGGCCTGGTGACGACTGTGCCAGGCATCGCCCTCGCCATGATGGGCGCCGACTGCCTGCCCGTGCTGCTCGCCGCCGACGGGGTGGTCGGTGCAGCGCACGTGGGTCGCCTCGGACTGATCAAGGGTGTGCTGCCCGAGGTGGTGGGTCTGATGCGTGCCCAAGGCGCGATCGACATCACCGCGGTCATCGGCCCGGGGATCTGCGGCAGCTGCTACGAGGTCCCGGCCAGCCTCGCGGGTGAGGTGGAGAAGGCCGTCCCCGGCAGTCGGTCCCTCACCAGAAGCGGTACGACGGGAGTGGACCTGACCGTCGGGGCGACCGCCCAGTTGGCTCGCGAAGGGATCGTCGTCACCACCGTCGGAGGCTGCACGCTCGAGCAGCCCGATCGGTTCTTCTCCTACCGCCGCGACGGACTGACCGGCAGGCACGCCGGCGTGGTGTGGCTGTGAGACGCGACGAGCTGGCGCAGAACCTGGCCGAGGTCGAGCAGCGGATCGGTGCGGCCTGCGCCGTGGCCGGACGGCCTCGGGACACGGTCACCCTGGTCGCGGTCACCAAGACCTGGCCGGCCTCGGATGCCGCTCTGCTCCGCGACCTCGGGGTGCTGGACCTCGCCGAGAACCGCGACCAGGAAGCCCGCGAGAAAGCCGCGGCGGTGCAAGGTGTCCGCTGGCACTTCGTGGGTTCGCTGCAGACCAACAAGGCCCGCAGCGTCGCGGGCTACGCCGAGGTCGTGCACTCGGTGGACCGGGCGTCGCTCGTGTCGGCCCTCGACGACGGGGCCCGGCGCGCCGACCGCTGCCTCGAGGTGCTGCTGCAGGTCAGCCTCGATGGCGACCCGGCGCGCGGGGGAGTGCTGCCAGCCGATCTGCTGCCGCTCGCCGACCAGGTGGCAGCGGCCGAGGGGCTCCGGCTCCGGGGCCTGATGGCGGTGGCTCCGATCGGGGTGGACCCGGCGCTCGCCTTCGGTGATCTTGAGCGGCTCGCAGCCCGGCTTCTCGCCGTACACCCGTCTGCGGACGCGATCAGCGCCGGGATGAGCGCGGACCTGGAGGCCGCGATCAGCGCGGGCGCCACGCTGGTGCGTGTCGGGACGGCGTTGTTGGGCCACCGAACGGCCACCCTCCGGTAGGCTCGATCCCGACTCGACCGACGACTCGATCGACCTCACAAACGGAGCTCTGGATGCCAGGCGTGATGCGCAAGATGGGCCTGTACCTCGGGCTGGTCGAGGACGACGAGCGGGAACGCTACGACCAGTACGACGACTACGAGGAAGACGTCCCCGAGGAGCCCGGTGTCCGTCGGTACCAACCGACGGAGACTTCGGCCACGCGACGTTCCTTCGAGGCGGGCCCCCGCAGCCAGGGCGCTGTCGCGCTCGACTCCGTCACGCGCCCGCAGGCCGTCCCGACCTACGACGAGCCGTACCGGATCACGACGCTGCACCCGCACAGCTACAACGACGCCCGGGCGATCGGTGAGCACTTCCGCACCGGCACGCCGGTGATCATGAACCTCACCGAGATGGACGACAGCGACGCCAAGCGGCTCGTCGACTTCGCGGCCGGCCTCATCTTCGGTCTCCACGGCCGTATCGAGCGGGTGACCAACAAGGTGTTCCTGCTCTCCCCCGAGCACGTTGAGGTCACTGCTGAGGACAAGGCTCGTATCGCCGAGGGCGGCTTCTTCAACCAGTCCTGAACCTCGGCCCTAGCAGGAGTTTTCTCACGTGTCGCTCGTCAGCCAGATCCTCTATTTCGCGCTTCTGGTTTTCCTGCTGCTCCTGATCTTCCGCCTGGTGATGGAGTATGTCTTCATGTTCGCCCGCTCCTACCGTCCGACGGGACCCGTCGCGATGCTGCTGGAGTTGTGTTACTCGGCGACCGACCCGCCGCTCAAAGCCTTGCGGCGAGTGCTCCCGCCACTCCGGATCGGCAGTGTCTCGCTCGACCTCGGCTTCCTGGTGCTGTTCTCCGGCGTGCTGATCTTGATGAACGTCGTCTCCACCCTGTGATCGCAAACCGGAAGTGACCCCGTGCCCCTGACCCCTCAAGACGTCGCGAACAAGCTCTTCGGCAAGGAGTTCCGTGGCTACGCCATGGAGGAGGTCGACGCCTTCCTCGACGACGTCGAGGCCGAGCTGACCCGGCTCCTCACCGAGAACGCCGGGCTCGCCCGGCGGGCTTCCGCCCCGGCACCTGCAGCGGCTGTTGAGGCACCCGGTGCCCCCGAGCAGGCCGCACCGATCGCGCCGAACGAGCCCCAGGAGGCGGCGCTCCGCACGCTGCTCATGGCCCAGCGGACCGCCGACCAGGCCATCGCCGAGGCCCGGGCCGAAGCGGACGCGATGCTCAGCGAGGCGCGGGCGCGATCCGCGCAGGTGGATCAGGAAGTCGACGCCCGCACCGCCAACGCGCTGGCCCAGCTCGACATCCAGCGCCGCGAGCTGGAGGCCCGGATCGACGACCTGCGGGCTTTCGAGCGGGAATACCGCCTGCGGCTCAAGGCCTACCTCGAAAGTCAGCTCAAGGACCTGGACACCCGCGGTGGAGGTCCGGCGGAGGGTGCCGGCAGCGGCGTCCCGGCCGCAGCCCGCACGGCCGCGGTCGGCCCCATCACACCGGGTGTGACCAGCAGGGCGACGGCCCGTCCGGCACAACCTGCGGCCCCGGCCGCCACCCAACCCCCGCCGGCACCCACGTCCGCACCAACGTCCGCACCCGGGTCCGCACCCACGTCCGCACCCACCGCCGCGGTCCCGCCTGCCACCCCGCCGGCGCCTGCCTTCTCCCGGCCCGCCCCGTCGGCGGCGCCGGTGGCGCCGGTGTTCGCGCCGGCCCCCGCTCCGGTTGCGCTCCAGATCGCGCCGGACGTCGCGCCTGACGTCGCACCGGCTGGTCCGCCACGCGAGGCGCAGCAGTCGCT
>JANOTZ010000409.1:0-14314 GCA_031416735.1 Frankiales bacterium | reverse complement strand
CGGCGCCGGTGTTCGCGCCGACCCCCGCTCCGGTTGCGCCCCAGATCGCGCCTGACGTCGCACCGGCTGGTCCGCCACGTGAGGCGCAGCAGTCGCTGCGTTCGGTCCCGCCGTTGGCCAGTGTGCCCGAGCCCGTCGGCCCGTTCACGGTTGTCCCCCCACCGGTCCAGATGGAGCAGGTCGACGAGGGCCCCGAGCCCCCGACCCAGCCTTGATCAGACCAGACCGGGCCAGACCCAAAATCAGCCCACCCCTGGATGTCAGTAGGATGCCCAGGCTTGTTCGCGAACCCCTTGTCGGAGGACCTCCCACGTGATCGTCATTAGCGGGGCCCTTGTCCTCGTCGCCCTCATCCTGCTCATCATCGGGCTCATCGACCCGAACCTCGGGTTCGTCTGGGCCTCCATCGGCGTGAGCCTGGCGTCCTTCGCCTTCCTTGCCGTAGGCATCCTGCAGCGACGCAAGGAAGACCAGCCGGCCGCAGGCGAGCCGGCCACCGGCCTGCTGCCTTCCGGGGGCATCCCGGCGGATGCGACGGAGGGTGTCTCCACCCTTGCTCCTGTCATGCGGAAGGCCACCGGCACCGCCGCGACCTCCGCTGGGTCCGCCGCCGGCACGGTGCTCGTGGTCGCCGGACGCCCGCGCTACCACGTCGAGGGCTGCCGCTACCTGACCGGCAAGGAAGCCGACCGCGTCGACGTTTCCGACGCCCGCGAAGAGGGCTTCACGGCCTGCGGTGTCTGCAAGCCCGACGAGAGCCTCGCGGCGGCCGCAGACCTTCCCGCGTCTGCCACCTCAGCGGCTGACACCGCAAAGGTCGACACCGCAAAGGTCGACACCGCACAGGCTGACGCAGCAACGACCGTCACCGAGATGCCCGCCGTCACCTCGAACGTCAAGACCGCGACCAAGCCTGCGATCCCGGTTGTTGCGCCGCCGGCCAAGGCCGACGTCAAGGCCCCGGCCAAGGCTGCCACCAAGACAGCGACCAAGGCTGCCGTCACGGCTCCGGCCAAGGCTGCAACCAAGGCTCCGGCCAAGGCACCGGTCAAGACTGCGGTCAAGACTGAGGCCAAGACTGCGGCCAAGGCACCTGCCGCGAAGGCTCCCGCCAAGGCGGCAGCGCCGGTCAAGCGCGGCATGGTCGTCGTGATCCCCGACCGTGGGAAGTTCCACACCGCCGACTGCCGCTACGTCCGTGGCGCCGAGGACACCCTCGAGCTCACCAAGGCTGCTGCCACCAAGCAGGGCTACGCGGCCTGCGGCGTCTGCAACCCGTAACCCCAGCCAACCCCGAACCCCCACCAGGTACGACGAAAGCGGCCCACCCCTCGGGGCGGGCCGCTTTCGTCGTACCGGTTAGTGGCGTTCTTTGACGGCGTTGCTGCGGAACGGGTCGCGCGGCGGGGGGACCGGCAACGAGAGCACCTCGCCGGCCGAGTTGAGGCCAGCCAGCCCCAGGACCCGGCTGAGCAGGGACGCGGTCGTCTCGCCGGCCCGGACCCCTTCAGCGGTGACGAGCACGCGGTAGACGGTGATGTAGTGCCGGACGGGCGTGTCGTAACTCCAGTCCACCGAGCCCAGGCGCGAGGCGTTGCCGTGGCTGCCGCCGACGCCCTCCCACGGGCCGCTCCAGACCTGCACCCCGGCGGGACCGGCGGAATAGCAGCCGCCCCGTGAGACGTCCTCGCGCTGGGCAGCGAGCAGCAGCGCGCGCCCCTCCCGCTCAGGGAGGACCAGCGCGGGACGGACCATGCTCTCCAGGGCGACATCAGCGCCCGGGCGGGTGAGGCGGAACGAACGGTGCACCGGCTTGGGCTGTTCAAGCTCTACGGAGTGGATGGTCACGTCGCCCTCCAGGCGGTGCGGGCTGCGCCAGATGGAGCAGTGCTGGGTGTCAGGAGGACTATCGGCAGCCGGAGGGGTCGTTCTGATTGGGCTGATCAGGTGATCCAATTGGGGTGAAGCGTCATCGACCGGCCAGTCGCAGCCAGAACCTCAGCCCCAGGTCCGGGTCGTCGTGGTGCGCGATGTCGGCGGTGGGGCGGCCTTCGACGACGCTGACGGCCAGCACTTCCTCGGCGAGCTTGAACCACCCCTCCTCGAGGGCGTCCTTGGTCTCGCCGGTCGCGGCCCACCACAGCTCGATGCGGTCACTGACGTCGAGCCCGCTGTTCTTGCGGGCTTCCTGCACCAGTCGCACCACGTCCCGGACCAGGCCGGCCCGCCGCAGCTCGGGAGTGATCTCCAGGTCCAGCGCCACGGTCTCGCCGGCTGCCGAGGCGACCGCCCAGCCGCTGCGCGGGGTCTCGGTGACGATGACCTCTTCCGGAGACAGGGGTACGGCGGTCCCGTCCACCTCGACGGTCGCGGTGCCCTCCCGGAGGGCGGCCGCCAGCGCCGCGGCGTCGGCATCGGCGACGGCCTTGGCCACCGCCTGCACACCCTTGCCGAACCGCTGGCCCAGCACCCGGAAGTTGGCCTTCGCCGTCACGTCGACCAGGTCGCCGGACAGGCTCTCCAAAGCCACCACGTTGAGCTCGGCGGCCACCAGGTCCTTGAGCTCCTGGGGCAGCCCCGCCCAGCCCTGCGCGGAGACCAGGGCGCGTCCCAGCGGCTGGCGGGTCTTGGTCTTGCTCTCCGCCCGGGCGGTGCGGCCCAGGTCGACCAGCCGCCGGGTGAGCGCGACCTCCTCGGACAGCGCGGAGCTGATCAGGGCGGCGTCGGCGTTGGGCCAGCTCCGCAGGTGCACCGAGTCCGGCACGTCGTCGCGGACGCTCACGACCAGGGCGTCGTGGACCGCCTCGGCGAGGAACGGGGTGAAGGGCGCGAGCAGCCTGGTGAGCACCTCCAGGCACTCGTGCAGGGTCGACAGCGCTGCGGGGTCCCCGTCCCAGAACCGGCGCCGGGAGGTCCGGACATACCAGTTGGACAGGTCGTCGATGAAGGCCGACAGCCGCCGCCCGGCGCGCAGCGAGTCGAAGCCTTCGAGGGCCTCGGTCACCTCCCGCACCGTGTCGTGCAGCTCGCTGATCGCCCATCGGTCAAGCAGGGTGCGCTCTCCCGACGGGGCCGGCGTCCAGGCGTTGGCCTCGGCGTAGAGGGTGAGGAACGCGGCGGTGTTCCAGTAGGTCAGCAGCACCTTGCGGACCACCGACTCGATCTGCTCGTGCCCCACCCGCCGGGCTGCCCACGGGTTGCCGTCGCAGAGCATGTACCAGCGCAGCGCGTCCGCCCCGTGCCGCTCCATCAGCTCGTAGGGGTCGAGCACGTTGCCCAGGTGCTTGCTCATCTTGCGACCGTCGGCGTCGAGGATGTGGCCGAGGCAGAGCACGGTCTCATAGGAGCTCTTGTCGAAGACGAGCGTCCCGATCGCCATCAGGGTGTAGAACCAGCCGCGGGTCTGGTCGATCGCCTCGGCGATGAACTGCGCCGGGTACGCCGGTTGCACCCCGCTGTGGGGATAGCCGACCTGGGCGAAGGGCATCGACCCGGCGTCGTACCAGCAGTCGATGACCTCCGGCACCCGGCGCGCCTCGGCGGAGCAGGTGGGGCAGGGGAGGGTCACGTCGTCGACGTAGGGCCGATGCGGGTCGAGGGCCGAAAGATCCTCCCCTGCAAGGGATCCCAGCTCCTTCAGAGACTCGACCACGGTCAGGTGGTCCTCGGGACAGCGCCAGATCGGCAGGGGAGTGCCCCAGAAACGGTTGCGGGAGAGCGCCCAGTCGACGTTGTTGTCCAGCCAATCGCCGTACCGGCCGGTCTTGATGGTTGCCGGGTGCCAGTCGGTCTTGGCGTTCTCCTCCAGCAGCCGGTCCTTTACCGCGGTGGTCCGGATGTACCAGGACGGGAGGGCGTAGTAGAGCAGCGCGGTGTCGCAGCGCCAGCAGTGCGGGTAGGGGTGCTCGTAGGGCTTCTCGAGGAAGAGCAGCCCGCGCGCCTTGAGGTCCTGGACCAGCGCCGGGTCGGCGGTCTTGAAGAACATCCCGCCCACGAGCGGCACGTCGTCGGCGAAGGTGCCGTCGGGACGGATCGGGTTGACGACGGGCAGGCCATACTTGCGAGCCACCTGCAGGTCCTCGGCGCCGAACGCCGGCGACTGGTGCACCAGCCCGGTGCCGGACTCGGTGGTGACGTACTCCGCCGTACCGACGTAGTGCGCGCCCGGGATGTCGACCCAGTCGAAGGGGCGCGCGTAGGTGGTGTGCTCCAACGCCGCGCCGGGGAAGCGCTCGAGCACCTCGACGTCGTCGCCGAGGACGTGCAACAGCGGCTCGGCGACGACGAGCACCTCGGTCGGCGTCTTGGCCACGACATAGGTCACCGTCGGGTGCACCGCCACCGCCGTGTTGGACACCAGCGTCCACGGCGTGGTTGTCCAGACCAGCAGCGCGGCCTTGCCGGCCCAGTCCCCGGAGGTGACCGGGAAGCGCACGTAGACCGACGGGTCGACGACCGTCTGGTAGCCCTGGGCCACCTCATGGTCGGACAGCCCGGTGCCGCAGCGCGGGCAGTAGGGCGCGACCCGGTGGTCCTCGACCAGCAGGCCCTTGTCGAAGATCTGTTTGAGCGACCACCACACCGACTCGACGTAGGACGCGTCCATCGTGCGGTAGGCGTCCTCGGTGTCGACCCAGTAGGCCATCCGCCGGGTCAGCTCCTCGAACTCACCGACGTGCCGCATCACCGACTCGCGGCACTTGGCGTTGAACTCCGCGATGCCGTAGTCCTCGATGTCGCCCTTGCCGGAGAAGCCCAGCTCCTTCTCGACCGCGAGCTCGACCGGCAGCCCGTGGCAGTCCCAGCCGGCCTTGCGGGGCACGTGCCGGCCCTGCATGGTCTTGAACCGCGGGAACAGGTCCTTGAAGACCCGCGCCTCGACGTGGTGCGTGCCGGGCTTGCCGTTCGCCGTCGGTGGACCCTCGTAGAAGACCCACGGCTCGCCGCCCTTGGTCTGCTCCAGGCTGCGCTCGAAGACCCGGTCGCGTTCCCAGCGCTGCAGGATGTCGTGCTCGAGCGCGGGCAGGTCGACCTGGGCGGGCAGTTTCTTCATGCGCATCTCCGTCAGCTGGCGCTCCGACGGAGGGACGAGACCTCCTCTGGGGAGTCCCGCGGTACCACCCTCCTTGGACCTCGACAGGTTCGTCGACGTCCCGCTCTGGTCGTGCGGTGTCACTCAGGGGGTGATCTTCACTCCGGCCAGACCCCTGGGCTCACACCGTCCCCAGGTCGCTCAAGGTTGCGTCCGGAACTACTCGTCCCCGTCACTGCGACGTGGTCACCCTAACTGCTGGGGTGCCGTCCCTCCACCCACATTCCGGTACGGCGGTTCGGCTGGCCCCTCCCGCGCCGTTGCCGCCGCTCCTGGGTCCTGCCGCCCGCTGCTGGGCACCCTCACCACCGCGGGCGCCAGCCAGCCGCCGCTGTCTGAGCGTCGGGGCACGGGCGAGACGCTCTCGGCCGCGTTTCGTCTGCTCATCTGGCCATGTCAGCCGCCCGACCGAGCAGACGCAACGGGGGATGCTCGGCGCCCGATCTCGTTGCGTCTGCTCGGCTGCGCGTCTGACGTGTCCCAGGGGGCGGACGCAAGGAGGACACGAAGAGGCGGCGATTTTCGCCGTCGAGGGCAGGGCTTACGTGACCGGTAGGCGGTCAATGATGGGGAGTGGGACCCGCTCCCGACGGCGTGGCTTTCTGTGAGCCATTGCACAGGCACGTATTCTGCCGAATCGTCTGAGCATGTTCTGTGATGAGGGAGCTTCATGGCCACCGAAGGCAAGCGCGGCTTTCGCAAGTTGCTCGGCCGCAAGGACAAGGCTGCCCCCGTACACGTTCCCGCGCCGGTCAAGGCTGCGCCCGTAGCGGCCGCACCCCCGAAGGCTGCGCCTGTGAAGTCCCCGCCCGTGAAGGCCCCGCCTGCGGCGAAGGCCGCGCCCGCGAAGAAGGCTGCGCCCGCTAAGAAGGCTGCGCCCGCTAAGAAGGCTGCGGCGCCGGCCAAGAAGGCCGCGCCCGCTAAGAAGGCTGCGGCGCCGGCCAAGAAGGCGGCGCCCGCGAAGAAGGCCGCGGCACCGGCGAAGAAGGCCGCGTCCGTGAAAAAGGCCGCGCCCGCGAAGAAGCCGGCGCCGGCCAAGAAGGCGGCGCCCACGAAGAAGGCCGCGCCCGTGAAAAAGTCGGCGCCCGCGAAGAAGGCGGCCCCTGTGAAGAAGGCGGCGCCGGCCAAGAAGGCGGCACCCGCCAAGAAGGCGGCGCCCGCGAAGAAAGCCATCAGCAAGCCCCCCGTCAAGACCCCGATGAAGAAGGCTCCAGTGACGACCCCCGCAAAGAAGGCCCAAGCCGCGAAGGCTCCGGCCAAGACACCGGCCAAGAAGGCCGCCGCACCCGCCAAGGCACCGGCACCTGCCAAGGGCGCCGCACCCGCCAAGGCCGCCGCACCTGCCAAGGCACCGGCACCGGCGAAGGTCACGGCACCTGCCAAGGCTGCCGCACCGACTGCTGCTCCGGCACCCGCTCCGACCGTCGCCCCGGCGGTAGCGAAGGCGCCGGCCAAGAAGGCCGCCGTACCCGCCAAGGACGTCGACAAGCCGCTCACCGGGCAGCACGCCTGGACCAAGAAGGAGCTTGCGGACGTCCGCAAGCAGCTCGAGGGCCAGGCGCGGGACCTGCGGGGCGAGATCGAGGATGCCGAGGAGCAGAACGCCGCGCTCAAGCGCGACTCGGGCGGTGAGGGCACCGGTGACGAGGCCGACGCCGGCTCCAAGACGTTCGAGCGTGAACACGAGATGTCGCTCGCCAACAACAGCCGTGACCTGCTCGTGCAGGTCGAGCGGGCGTTAGCGCGGGTCGATGCGGGTACCTACGGACGATGCGAGAACTGCGGCAACCCGATTCCCAAGGCGCGGCTGCAGGCCCTGCCGGCAGCGACGCTCGACGTGGTCTGCAAGCAGCGCGAGGAACGGCGCTGACCAAGCCGCGCATCCTGCTGGTCCTGGTCGCCCTGCTCACCGTCGCAGGGGACCTCGCGACCAAGCTGCTCGTCGTGGCCACGCTGGAAGGGCACGCCCCCATCGAGGTCCTCGGTGGGCTGGTGACTCTCGCCGTCTCGCGCAACAGCGGCGCTGCTTTCTCCTTCGCCGAGGGCGCCACGGTGATCTTCACGGCCATCGCGGTCGCCGTCGCCGCGGTCATCGTGCACAGCATGTCCCGCCTGAAGAGCGTTGGGTGGGCGCTGTCGCTCGGCTTCCTGCTCGGCGGGGCGCTCGGGAACCTGATCGACCGGCTTTTCCGCGCCCCAGGGGTGGGTCGGGGGGCGGTCGTGGACTTCATCTCGGTCCCGCACTTCGCGACGTTCAACGTCGCCGACAGCGCCATCACCGTCGGCGCGGTGGTCGCGCTGCTGCTGTCGATCCGCGGGATCGAGCTCGACGGGACCCGCCGCGACGGCAACACGGCAGAATGATGGGGTGACCGACCGCCGTTCCCTGCCCGTACCCGAGGGTCTCGACGGGCTGCGCCTTGACGCTGCCCTGTCGCGACTGTTCGGTCTGTCCCGCACGGCAGCCGTGGCGGTGATCGAACGAGGCGGTGCCAGCGTCGACGGGCGGATCCGCGGCAAGTCCGACCGGGTCCTCGCCGGCGCGATCCTCGAGGTCGAGCTGCCCGAGCCGGACCGGACCCCGCTGCCCCCGCCGCAGGTCGTCGAGGGCTTGCGGGTCGTCTACGAGGACGACGCGATCATCGTCGTCGACAAGCCGGTCGGTGTGGCCGCCCACCCGTCCCCCGGCTGGGAGGGCCCGACCGTCATCGGCGGGCTGGCCGCCGCGGGTCACCGCGTCTCCACCAGCGGAGCTGAGGAACGCCAGGGCGTCGTGCACCGCCTCGACGTCGGCACCTCCGGGCTGATGGTGGTGGCCAAGAGCGAGCGGGCCTACACCGTCTTGAAGGACGCGTTCCGGGAGCGGACCGTCGACAAGCGCTACCACACCCTCGTGCAGGGCCACCCCGATCCGCTGACCGGCACCGTCGACGCTCCGATCGACCGGCACCCGACCTCGGCCTACAAGTTCGCGGTGGTCGTCGGGGGTCGCGACAGCATCACCCACTACGAGACGATCGAGGCGTTCCGGCACGCGACCCTGCTGGAGGTGAACCTCGAAACCGGCCGCACGCACCAGATCCGGGTGCACATGGCCGCGCTCAAGCACCCCTGCGTCGGTGACCTCACCTACGGCGCCGACCCCACGCTGGCCAAGAAGCTGAAGCTCGAGCGGCAGTGGCTGCACGCGGTGCGGCTGTCCTTCGCCCACCCCGACGACGGCCGGCGGGTGGAGTTCGAAAGTCCTTACGCCCCAGACCTTCAGCGTGCCCTGGACCTGATCACTGCGATGTCATGAAGCCCGGCGATCTCGACGACAAATTTCTCCCGCTGGCGGCGGCGAAGGTCGCTGCGCTCACCCAGAAGCTCGCCGTACAACGCACCAGGTTCCGGCACAGCTTCCAGGGGACCTCGCTGAAAGACCTCGATGCCCGGTACGCCGGAACGGGGCCGTTGGCGCTGCTGCGCGACGTCCCCCAGGTGGGCTTCGTGCTCATCGCGGCGGTGTTCCTCGCCGGTGCGGGCACCGTGGTGACGCGCGAGAGCTCCCGCAACCGCACGGCCCAGCAGCAGACCGTCGACCCCGGATCCCCCGAGACGCCTTACGCCACGGGGGATACGACGCTGGGGCCTGAGGTGGGCGAGGCGACGGCCACGTATGAGGCGACCTCGGCCCGGGGCCTGACCGAGGCTTCCACCGGCTCACCGGACGACACCCGGGTCGCCCTCATCAGCCTCCGCGCCTACCAGAGCCCGGCGCAGCTGAAGGTGCTGCTGGAGGGCTTTCCGGTGCGCCGGGTCTTCCTGCGGGCCAAGGCCGCGGGGACCGATGCGAGCCAGATCCCGATCGACATCAAGGGCGACCTGCTGACCGAGCTCCGACGGGCCTACGCGGCGACGGTCTCGGGGCGGTTGGAGGCGCAGAAGTCCTACCAGGGCTACGTCGACAGCCTGACGGTCACGACCCCGGAGGAGCAGGCGTTCAAGGACCTCTACGCCGCCTTCGCCAAGGCCACCGGGATCGAGGCCCGGGAGTTCAAGGCTGGCTGCGCGTGCGTCTTCGCGGTCGTCGTCGAGGCCAAGGCAGGGCGGCTGCAGGACCTGCGGACCCGCCCGGGGATCCGGGCGATCGAGGTGGCCGACCGGGGTGTCGCCCTGCGGGCGCTGCAGGTGCGCCCGCTGCTGCCCGAGGTGCGGGGCGCCGTACCCAAGCAGCAGACCGGCGTGGACTCCAAACCGTGATCGTCCGGCTCGCCACCACTGAGGACATGCAGGGGCTCTTCGCCTTGCGCCACGAGGTCTTCGTCCTCGGCCAGGGCGTCCCGGAGGAGCTCGAGCGCGACGAGCTCGACGCCGTCTCCGACCATGCGGTGGCTCTCGAGGACGAAGCGGTGATCGGCACCGGACGGCTGCTGCCCGACGGGACGATCGGCCGGATGGCGGTCGCCGAGGCGGCGCGCGGTCGGGGGATCGGCGCGGCGGTGCTGACCTGCCTCGAGGACCGTGCCCGGGCGCGGGGACTGCCCGCGGTCGAGCTGCACGCCCAGGTGCACGCGACCGGCTTCTACGACCGGGCCGGCTACCAGCCCTTCGGGGCCGTCTACCTCGAGGCTGGGATCGAGCACCAGTCGATGCGCAAGGAGCTCACATGAACCGCCTGGCAGAAGCGGTGGTCCGGTGAGTGCCAGGATCGAAGAGCTCGCGTGGAGCCCGACGCCGATCGGTGAGGTCAGCCTCCGGCGGCGTCGCGACCCGGTCTCCGGCGTCGACATCTTCGAGGTGAAGCTCGGCGACGAGTTCCTCATGTCGAGCCTGTTCACGGTGGCCGAGATCGAGGTGGCCCGGCTCGCCCTCGCCCGGCTCGACGGGTCCGACCTCGACGTCGCCGTGGGTGGTCTGGGGCTCGGCTACACCGCACAGGCCGTGCTGGAGGACCCGCGGGTACGGGAGCTGCTGGTCGTCGACGCCCTCGAGCCGGTCATCGACTGGCACCAGCGCGGCCTGGTCCCGGTCGGGCCGGTCCTCACCGCGGACCCGCGCTGTCGGTTCGTGCACGGCGACTTCTTCACGATGTCCGACGGAGCCGGGTTCGACCCCGACGTTCCCGGACGGGTCTTCGACGCCGTGGTCGTCGACATCGACCACTCGCCCCGGCACCTGCTCGCGGACGGCTGCGCCGGCTTCTACGGCGTCGAGGGGACGCGGCGGCTGGCCAGGCACCTGCGGCCCGGAGGCGTCTACACGCTGTGGTCCAACGACCCGCCGGACGACGCCTACCTGGCGATCCTGGCGGAGGTGTTCGTCGACGTCGCCGCGGAGGTCGTCAGCTTCCCCAACCCGCTGCAGGACCGCGACGCCACCAACACGGTCTACCTCGCCACCAAGCCGGCCTGAACCCCTCAAGCAGAAAGGCCGGCCCGACGTGCGGACCGGCCTCTCTGGGTGCGCTACGCGCGGGGGGACTGCGGAATCACCGGCTTGGGAGCGGTGACGACAGCCTTGCCCTTCTTGGGCTTCTTGGCCTCTCGGCCTTGCTTGTCCTTCGACATGACCCTCCTTCCCTCACGACTGGAACGGGTGTTGCAGCGGGTCAACTCCCCATGAGCATGACGGTACGACCTGCGGCCCCTGCAGGCACACCCCCTCACCTGCGAACCTGAGGGCATGCCAACCCTCGTCCTGCTCCGGCACGCCAAGGCGGAGCCGTCCGCCACCGACGACCACTCCCGCATCCTCGCCCCGAGGGGCCGCGCCGACGCCTCCGCCGTACACACCTGGTTGCAGGGCCGGGGGATCAACCCGGACCGGGTCGTGGTCTCCACGGCCCAACGGGCTCGGGAGACCTGGGCCCTTGCCGGACCAACAGACCCAGAAGCGGTGTACGACGAAAGGGTGTACGAGGCCGGGACGCAGGCGCTGCGGGAGGTGATCGCCGAGACTCCCGACGGGGTGGACACGCTCCTGCTGGTCGGCCACAACCCCGGCATGGAGCGGCTGGCGTGGGAGCTCGACGACTCCGTCCGGGCCCGCGAGGTCACCGACCGGGGGCTGTCGACCGGTGCGGTGGCCGTGTTCAGCGTGAGCGGGTGGGCCGATCTGACGGACGCCCGGCTGGAGGAGGTCGCCGTCCCTAGAGGTTGAACAGCGCGAGGACCGCGGTGTTGTCGAAGAAGCGGGCGGTCTCGATCGCATCCGGGTCGCCGGCATGCGGGTCGGCGCCAGCGGCGAGCAGCGCCGCAGCGGAGACGACATCGCCGCGGAAGGCGCTGGCGGCCAGCGCGGTCTGGCCGCGGTCGTTGGCCCGGTCGAGGTCAGCGTCGGCCTTGATGAGCGCCTTCACCGTGTGCGGGTGGGCGTAGTAGGCGGCGAGCAGCAGCAGCGTGTCGCCCTTGTCGTTGGTGAGGTTCACCGCCAGGCCACCCTCGAGGTTCGCCTGGAGCTCACCGGTGAGCCCTTCGCGAGCCAGGTCGAACATTCGGCGGCTGAGGGCTTCGTCGTCGCGTTGCACGTCGTCATCCTGCGCCAACACGGCCTCCTCAGTCGAACCACGGGGCGACCCAGGCCTTCGGGTCGCTCGCCGCGGACCAGTGCCATCGGACCTTCGACCGCCCGGAATCACGTCGGCCACCGAGATCTCCGACGCCGGACGGGACAGCCAGTGCCGGCCGTGGGCCCGCGTCGGCCTTCGCAGAGATGTGTACGCCCGCAGTCAACCGTGGGGTGAACCTTCTGGGGCCGAGCGGGCTCCTAGGGTCATGAGTCTTCGCCTGGTGCTGGTGGCCACTGTGGTGGTCACTGTGGTGGCGACGGCCGTGCACGCTGTCCCCACCGTGGCGGCAGCTCCGCACCGGCCCGTCGTGGTGGCGGTGATCGACAGCGGCCTTCGGGCGACGCACCAGGAGTTCGACTATCGCGGTCCCGGGTCGCGCACCGACCAGGTCGTGGCGTGGTGGGACTTCACCTCGACGCGCGGGCCGGCGCGGTCGCCCCGCCCCGGTCAGCTCTGGGACGACCGGACGAAGGAGCCGTACGACGACTTCGCCCACGGCACCCAGGTGGCCTCGATGGCAGTGGGGCGCAACCGGGACGCACGCAAGTCGCCGTCCGCGGCGCCGGGCTACGCCCTCGCCGTCGCCCGGGTGATCAGCAACGGCAACCTCGTGGAAGGCGACGTGGGGGCCGCCCTCCGCTGGGCGACCCAGACCGTGCGCGCCGACGTGATCAGCATCTCGATCGGGACGATCGTGGCCTTCCCTTCCCGGCTCGTCTTCGCTGAGGTCTACGCGGCGCTCGATGCCGCCCGGGCCGCCGGGATCACGGTGGTCGTGGCCAACGGCAACGGCTGGGCCAACGTCGGAGTGCTCCCGGGCGAACCCGGGTGGGCCACCGGGTACGGCGACTCGCCGTCGGTACTTGCGGTGGGGGCCGCTGCGGAGCAGGGGCTGCTCCTCACCACCGATCCTGAGGTCGTGGCCGACCACACCCCGACCGCGGCCGGCACCGGGTCGGACACCGCCTACAACGCGGTGGGGGGCACGAGCTTTGCGGCGCCACTGGTGGCCGGTCTGGCGGCCCGCATCGTCGAGGCTGCCCGGCGCGCCGGCAGACGTGCCACTCCCGCGCAAGTTGAGGCACTGCTCAAGGCCACCGCCGTCGACACCCCGGTTCCGCCGACGTGGGAGGGGTACGGCGAGCTCGACCTGAACCTGCTTCCGGTGCTGCTGCGGCACGCGGCGGCCGGGACCCTCCCGGCGCGGCCCAGCCCGGACCTCAACGCGGTCTACGTCGAGCAGGTGCGTGCCACCCTCAGCCAGACGTGGGCCCGGATCGCTCCTCCGTAGCCCGCAGCAGCGCAGGGATCTCGTCGTGGGCGAATCCCCGGACGCGGCCGTGTCGCGGGGCCAGGACTGTCGGGGCCGCGTGCGAGACTGGAGGGGTACCGCAGAGTTCCGGCCCGCCTTCCCCTCGGACCGCCCGGCTGCACCTTTTCGGCGTCCCCCTGGAGTGACTGAGCGTGAGCGACTCGTTCGTGCACCTGCACGTGCACACCGAGTACTCCATGCTCGACGGCGCCGCGCGCCTCGACGACCTGTTCGCGAAGACCGCCGAGCTCGGCATGCCGGCCATCGCGATGACCGACCACGGCAACGTCTTCGGGGCGTATGACTTCTGGAAGAAGTCCAAGCAGTACGGCATCAAGCCGATCATCGGGATCGAGGCCTATCTCGCCCCAGGCTCCCGGTTCGACAAGACCCGGCACCGGTGGGCCGCCGGTGGCGACGATGACATCTCCGGTGGTGGCGCCTACACCCATATGACGCTGCTCTCCACCAGCACCGACGGCATGCACCGGCTGTTCCGGATGGCCTCGCTCGCCAGTCTCGAGGGCTTCTACCGCCAACCCCGCATGGACAAGGAGCTGCTCTCCGAGCACGCCAAGGACATCATCGGCACGACCGGCTGTCCCGGTGGCGAGATCCAGACCTGGCTGCGCATCGGCGACTTCGAGAAGGCCAAGAAGTCTGCAGGGGAGTTCCGCGACATCTTCGGCGCGGAGAACTTCTACTGCGAGCTGATGGACCACGGCCTGCCCGTGGAGCAACGAGTGCAGAAGGACCTGCTGCGACTGGCCAAGGAGATGCACCTCCCCCTGCTCGCGACCAACGACCTGCACTACGTCAACCCGGCCGACGCCAAGGCGCACGAGGTGCTGCTGTGCGTCCAGTCGGGCAAGACCATGGCCGACCCCAAGCGCTTCAAGTTCGACGTTCCCGACTTCTATGTGAAGACGCCCGCCGAGATGCGGCAGCTGTGGCGCGAGTTCCCGGAGGCCTGCGACAACACGCTGCTCATCGCCGAGCGCTGCGAGACGAGCTTCAACGAGGGCGCCGACCTGATGCCGCGCGTCGACGTGCCGGAGGGGTACACCGAGCAGACCTGGTTGCGCGAGCAGGTGCACACCGGACTGCGGCAGCGCTTCCCCGCCGGGGTGCCCGAGACACACCGGGTGCAGGCCGACTACGAGGTCGACGTCATCTGCCAGATGGGCTTCCCCGGCTACTTCCTGGTCACCGCCGACCTGTGTCGCTATGCCAAGTCCGCCGGGATCCGGGTGGGCCCCGGCCGTGGCAGCGCCGCCGGTTCGCTGGTCGCCTACGCACTGTCGATCACCGAGCTGGACCCGATCGAGCACAAGCTGCTCTTCGAGCGGTTCCTCAACCC
>JANOTZ010000408.1:0-6203 GCA_031416735.1 Frankiales bacterium | reverse complement strand
CCACCCTTCGCCGTACGACCTTGTCGACGCTGGCGATCTTGGTGGTGCTCCCGGTCGCGGTCTACGTGGTGTCGTGGACCGGCTGGTTCCTGAGCACCGAGGGCTACGACCGGATGTGGGCGGCGGGGCGGTCGACGTCGTGGGGCTTCATCCCGGAGGCGATGCGGTCGTGGTGGCACTACCACGCCGACATCTTGAACTTCCACCAGAACCTGGAGTCCAAGCACCCCTACCAGTCGCATCCGCTGAGCTGGCCGTTCCTCGGCCGACCGGTCAGCTACTACTACCCGGCGGGCATAAGCGAGGGTGAGTACGGCTGCCAGGTGCCGTCCTGCTCGCGCGAGGTGCTCGCCATCGGGACGCCCGCGCTGTGGTGGATGATGATCCCGCTGGCCTTCGGGCTCGCCGCGCGGTGGATCAGCAAGCGCGACTGGCGGGCCGCAGCCCTGCTGCTCATGATGTCGGTGTCGATCCTGGCCTGGATCCCCAGCGACCTCGCGAAGCGCACCATGTTCTTGTTCTACGCGCTCCCCTCCGTGCCGTTCCTCTGCCTGGGGATCGCGCTCATCGCCGGCTGGCTGCTCGGCAAGGTGGACAGCCCCCGTCGGACCGTTGCCGCGGCCGGGCTCGGGGTCTACACCTCGCTGGTCGTCGTCAACTTCATCTACCTGTATCCGATCCTGGCGGCCGTGACGATCAAGTACGGCGACTGGTACCACCGGATGTGGTTCCGCTCCTGGATCTGAGCCACCGCGGCTTCTCAGGAACCGCTGTATGCCGCGAGCCCATGCTCGAGGACCTGCGCGAGGTCCTCGCCTTCCAGGGGAGGCGCGAACAGGTAGCCCTGACCGCTGCCGCAGCGCATCGTCTTCAGCCAGCTCATCTGGTCGGTGGTCTCGACAGCTTCGGCGACGGTGCGCAGGTTCAGCGCCCCGGCCAGGTCGACGATGGCGCTGACCAGGCTCCGTCCCGTCGGGCCGTTCTCCATGGCCTCGACGAACGACTGGTCGATCTTGATCTCGTCGATCGGGAAGCTCTGCAGGCTGGCCAGGGAGGCGTTGCCGGTGCCGAAGTCGTCCAGGCTGATGCCCACACCCAGGTCCCGCAGCGCACACAACTGCTCGATCACGAGTGACGGGTCGGGCAGCACCGCGGTCTCGGTGATCTCGATGACGAGGTGCTCGGGCGCCAGCCCTGCGGTCGCGAGGATGTCGGCGATGCTGGCGCACAAGTCCGGTTCGGCGAGCTCGAGAGCGGAGAGGTTGACGTTGGCGTTCAGGGCAGCGTGCCGGGGGTAGCGCTGCTGCCACTCCCGGACCTGTCGGCAGGCCTCGCCGAGCACCCATCGGTCCAGCTCGAGGATCAGGCCGCGCTCCTCGGCGAGGGGAATGAACAAGGCCGGCGGGACCTCACCGTCCGGCGCCCGCCACCAACGCACCAACGACTCGACACCGCTGATCTCGCCGGAGACCAGATCCACGATGGGCTGGTAGTTGAGCCGCAGGCTCTGCTGCTCGATGGCCTCCCGCAACCCGGTCTCGAGCTCCATCTGCTCGATGAGCCTGGCGTGCATCAGTGGATGGAACGTCGCGTACCGTCCGCGGCCCAGCGCCTTCGCCTCATACATCGAGATGTCCGCGTTGCGGAGCAGGGAGTCACTGGTTCCCTTCCCACCCGCGCAGGATGCGATGCCGACCGACGCGGTGGTCACCACCACCCCGCCCTCCACGTGGTGGGGTTCGGACAGGGTCTGCACGATGCGCCTGGCGACCACCGCTGTGTGGTCCCCACTGAGGCCCTCCAGCAACACGGCGAACTCATCACCCCCGAGCCGGGCCGCCGTGTCGGACGGCCGGAGGCAGGCCAGCAGCCGCTCGGACACCCGCACCAGGACGTGGTCGCCGACGGCGTGACCGGCGCTGTCGTTCACCCGCTTGAAATGGTCCAGGTCGATGAACAGCACGGCGATCTCCTCCGCGGTCCGCCGGGCCCGCCCGAGGGCGTGCTGGACCCGGTCGTGGAACAGCCGACGGTTCGCGAGCCCTGTCAGAGGGTCGTACGACGCCTGGTGCCGCAACTCGTCCTCGAGGGCGGTTCGCTCGCTGACGTCCCGGATGTTGAGGATCACCCCCCGGAGGTTCGGATCGTCGTGGAGGGGCGAGAGGATGAGCTCGACCGGCCGCCACTCGGCGTCGGCGTGACGCATGCGGACGGCAAGCGGCCTCCCACGAAACCCCTCGGTGCCGACCGCCGCCAGCTCCCTGGCCACCACGGCCCGTTCGTCGGGGTGCACGACATCGAGGAACAGGTAACCCAGGGCCTGCGGCTCGTCGTAGCCGAGGATCGCCTTGATCGCGGGGCTGGCATAGACCACCCGGCCCTCGTCGTCAGCCACCGCGATGATGTCGGCCGAGTTGCGCAGCAGCGAGCGCAACCGCTCTGAACTGTGGCGCGCGTCCGCGGAGCGGGCCGCGACCCGCCGTTCGAGGGTCAGCGTCAAGGCGCGGTTGTCGACCAAGGTGAGCAGCTGCCGGGCGAGCACGAGAAAGATCACCACCAGCCCGGTGAACTGCAGGAACAGATCGAGGGTGCCCCCGCGCAGCAGCCTGCCCAGCGTGGTGACCACCACGAGCAACGTCGCGGAGTAGGGGATCACCAACGTCAGCAACCACTGCCGGCGAAGCGTGGCCAGGTTCGGCGCTGGGCCGCTGGACGGACGCAGCGCGGCCAGTGCGATCAGCAGGAACGGGGTGAACCAGCCGATGTCGAGATAGACGTTCCCGGTCTCGTACTCGTCCTTGGTGGTGAGCAGCCCGTAGCCCGCGTTCGCGACGCTAATCCAACCGAAGGCGACCCCGAGGAGGCCGAGGGTGACCAGGTCGCCCTGCCAGCGCATCGCGAGGACGAGCACGATCGCGGTAAGGGCGAGGCTGGCTGCGATGTAGAACATCGTCGTCACGCGCGGCAGCACCTCGCCGGAGGGGGATCGGTAGACCGACCCGAGCACCACGGACCAACCGACGAACAGGCAGGACAGCGCGATGATCAGGCTGTCGAGAACGGTGAGCAACCTGGACGACAGCGAGGACCGCCCGGCCAGGCAGAGCAGCCCAGGGATGGCGAGCGCAACGGCGATCACGATCAGCACGTCACCTGGCGCGGATCCCGCTGGGTCCTGCGTTCCGGTCAGCGCCTGGTAGGCGAAGATGAGCTGGCTGACTCCGAAGCTCGCCGTCCCAGCCCCCAGGAGCCGCCAGCCGGTCCGGACCTGTCCCGACTCACGACGAACCCGCGCGAGGCAGGCGACGGCGGCGACGAAGCCGGCGGCAGCCAGGCACAGGTCGTCGAAGACGCTGAGCGCCGTGCCGCTCCACGGTTTCAGGACCAGCACGGCCTCGAAGAGGATCGACGCGACCACCACGGCCAGGACCAGGGCAGCCCAAGGGCCGCCCCGTGCAGGCGCCTGGGGTTCCCTGGTCGACACCACGACCGCCACCGCCAAACCCGCACGCGAATCCAGATGGAATCAACGCTACGCCCGTTCATCGGGCCCCGCAGCCCCTGCCGGTTGTTATCCGCAACGCGCGGTCAGCACGCCGCGCGTCCACTGGTGAGCCCGCGCATCGCGCATCCCAGACTTCGGCAATCCGGCGTGGTTCCCCCTCGACTCCAGGCCCTGGAAGTACGTGCGACTCCAGCACAAACAGGCCCGAAGCCACGGCGTTTTTCGTGGTCCGACGTTCCCAGCGGAACGTCGCGACCGCGAAGAAGGCCCGCTACCGTCGCAGACCGTCGGCCTGGTGAAGAGGGCCGGCTACCGTCTGACCAGCCGGCTTGGTGAAGAACTAGCCGGTTCTCGTTCGAAGCGTTGCATCCTGCTTGTGGCCGTAGCGCTGCCGCGCCGCCTCACCCGAGGTCCCGATGATCTTCCCGATGAAAGCCCACGAGTAACCGCGAGAACGTGCCTGCGCGACGGCTTCCTTGATCGCACGTTCGGCGTCGGAGCGTGACACAACTGCGTTCCGAAGAGCTGCGTAGGCGCCCGCATCACGCTCATCACCCGCGGACGGCTCGTACTCCTCGAACCGAGTGGCCAGCTCGTCAGCGTGGTCGAGGATCTCCTGCACGGAACGTGGCACGGTCATCACCTCAAGAACTTCTCGCGTGCACGCATCGCGTGCACGATCACCGGCGCTTCGATGCCATCGACGACGCCGATCTCGAAGACGATCGCCGCGTGGTTCGCGCCGATCACCATCGTGAAGCCCTCGTCCAACTCGAACACCCGGATCGGGTTCCGGTAGGCGTGAAGGATGTCCTCGTCACTGACACCGTGCTTGCGGGCGCTGTCCGCGATGACCGGTTCAGCACCCACGCTGCCACGGTACGGCCAACTGGATCATCCCACAAGTTATCTTGGATCTGGCCGCCAGTGCGCGGCGGTGCAGAACGCCAACTCTTTGCTCGGCGGCGCTGGTGACGATAGCGCCTATGCGACACGACATCTGCCCTGCCCCCGGCAGGTCACTCGAGCCGAGTCACGACAGCAAGCAGCAGCGCGACCAGCACGCTCGGGAAGCTGCCCAGTTGCAAGCGGTCGCGCTCCACCGGCGCACGCCCACGGAGGCCTACAACGCCCGACCCAAGGCGACCGCCAGCGGCATCCCGTTCCTGGTCGCCCACTACCGCGTCCGCCACGACAAGATCGACAGCAACGGCAAGGTCACCCTCCTGCACAACAGCCGCCTGCACCACATCGGCCTAGGCCGCCGCCACGCCGGCGAGACCATCCTGCTCCTGGTCCACGACCTACACGTCCGGATCATCACGACCAGCGGCACACTGCTCCGCGACTTCCAACTCGACCCCGACCGGGACTACCAACCCCGGACCAAAAGTGAACGATGTCTCGAGACACCTGTGAACGGTGTCTCGAGACATCGCAGTGGTGGAGCTGAGGGGATTCGAACCCCTGACCCCCTCGATGCGAACGAGGTGCGCTACCGGACTGCGCCACAGCCCCGTGTCTTGCACGGAGGTGCCAGAGGTTACCAGCCGTTGACAGCCCGCCTGCGGTCGAGGATCTCGTCCAGCTCCGGTCCGTCGTCGAGGATCTCGAGGCCTGCGTCCTCGCCCTCGAGGGTCGCCGTCCACTGGCCCGGCTTGGTGAGGTCGAGGACCCGCGGCTCCCGCTTGGGGGCCACCGACTTGCCGACGTAGGTCGGCAGCGGGACGGGCACCGGGCTCCAGCTCCCATCGGTGCCGGTCGGCGCCATCGGCTTGTCTTCGTAGCGGGCAGCGGGGGCTGGGAGCGGGACGTGCAGCGGGGCGGGTCGGGGCGGCATCCGGTCGGGGATGCCGGCAATTCGCCGTACGCGGCGGGTGGTGGCAGTCCGGACCGCGCGGGGCTGGCGCGCCAGCCGCTCGGCCCGCAGGACCGCCTGGCCACGCAGGTGGACGACGAAGGCGACGAGGAGCGCGTCGCACACCAGGTGGGCGATCAGGAACACGACCAGGCCGAACAGCGCCAGACCCAAGGTGACCAAGGCGACACCGACGAGCACCAAAAGGGTGCGGAGCCGGCGCTCCGCTGCGGTCCGGCCCGCAGCGATGGGCAGCGGGTCCTCGACCACGACAGCGGGTGCGGGGCGGGGCGACTTGGTCTCGGAGACGACGAGGGACTCATAGGTCCGGCGCGGCACCAGCACGTCCCGCGAGTTCCGGCGGGACAGCACCCGCATCGCGTCACCGAACCGGTCGGCGGAACGGAGCGAGGTCGCCGAGTCATGGCTCTTGAGCGCCATCGGGACGAGCACGGCGAGCCACGCGCCCACGATCACCAGAAGAATCAGACCGCTACCCACGAGCGTTGACGGTAGTGAGCCAGGACGGCCACGCGGTGGACGTGAGTCGGTGTGTCGCCTTGTCTTTCAGGCGTTGTGTCGCGAACGCCAGCGGTTGAGCAGTCCTTCCGGGACGTCCTCGACCGTGATCGCGAACCCCAGGTGGTCACGCCAGTCCCCATCGATGAACAGATATCGCAGGTGCTCGCCCTCGGGGCGGAAGCCGAGCTTCTCCACCACCCGACGCGACGGCAGGTTCTCGGGACGCACGTTGGCCTCGATCCGGTGCAGCCCGACGCGGGTGAAGCAGTGGTCGATCACCAGCGCCAGGGCAGTCGGCATGACGCCCCGACCCGCCAG
>JANOTZ010000407.1:0-2472 GCA_031416735.1 Frankiales bacterium | reverse complement strand
AAACTTCAGTCTGCCGATGTGCCACCTGCCAGGTATTCGCCTACGCAGTTTCGGCCCAGATGAAGCTCTCGAGAGCCGTGAGGTCGAGATCCTCGTCCGAGGCCGTGGAGACGCTCAGTAGTGGGATGCTCAGTTCGAGGGAAGCGGCACCAACACCAGCCAGCCGGGCAGCGATGTGTTGAAAGCGTGCGCGACTCGCCATCCCTTGCCGACGTGAATGGCCTCCGTGATCGACCCAGTGGCCACGCTTGCGGAGTTACGGCAGGGGAAGCACGATTCGGTCACTGATCGAGGATTTCACGCTGGGTTAGGGCGTGGGAAGCCGGGCGACGATAGCGCCGCTTCCCTGTCTTCGGCACGGGTGCGGGAACGCGGGCTTCCGCTCGCCCGATGCCCGCTACTGCTTGACCAATCGAAGCAGCAGCGAGGCGAAGACGGCAGTTATGCCAACAACCGCCAGTGCCGTGCTTGCCATCGCCATCAGGGAAACGCTCGTCATCGTGCCGGGAAGCACGTCGATCAGGAACCACACAAGCGCGGCCAGGCACACTAGAGCAACGCCGAGAAGGGCAAGGAGATGGGGGTTGATGCGCTGGGTCATGCATGTCTATTCGGTGCTGTCGCGGCGCTTCCTGCCTGATGGGTGCCGGTTCTCGGAACCGCGAAGTGGCCCTGAGCGCCTGCTGGTCACCGTGGCTCGCCATGCCGGTTAACGAGGTAGTACGTCGTTACCCATCGTGCACTCCGGGCCGGTAGGAAACGAGGGTCAGCAGCTCCTGGTCGCACCTCTTGCGTCCCTTCCAGAACGTCGGCGCTTGCCCTTCGTTCAGCTCGCCTCGAGCAACTGCTGCACGCGTTGATGGGATAGGCCCAGCAGCTCGGCGGCATCGCGCCTGCTCAGGCCGAGGTCGGTGAGCCGCCGAACGGCCTCGGCCGTCTCCAGTTGGGCCTTCGCCCCCGCCACCTCAACATTGCGGCGGGCCCGAGCCACGTTTTCCGCCACCGAGGTCAGCGCCGCCGGCAACTGATCGCGGACCTGCAACGAGTCCGGCTCAACGTCGAGCCAGACGGCGAGGGCCTCGCGGATCCGGGTCTGCGCCTGTCGGAGACTGCGGCCGTACGTCTGGCACCCGACGATCCCCTTGACCGCGACGTTCCATACGCCAGCTTCCGAGTCGCGCTCGTAAACCGCGACGTAGGACTTGTCAGTCATCGCAACCATCCCTTCCCGAGGCAGGGCTCCAACGCCCTCTCAATCGACCGAAGCGTCCCCGGCGGGATGTCCTGACCGCCGTGCACGGGAACCACGCTCTGGCATCCGCCCGGGCAGCGCACCATGACGTGCGAGCCTCGCTGGCGCAGCTTCTCGCAGCCTCTTCGCAAAACAATCTTGAGCACCTCCCGTCCCGTCACAGTGTCTAGGGTACTAGACGAACTTGGGTTGTCCAATGGAGTCAGCGGAGGTGGAGAGCGCCTGCTGGCCACCAGGGGCCGCCGGCTTGGACGCGGAGGTAGTGCGTCGCTACCTGCTCACCCAGCTTGGCTCCGACCAGCGGCACCTACTCGTCGTCGGTGACTACCGCAGCTTCGTCGACAAGCCGCGCGAGCAGGCTGAGGGCGCAGAGCCCCTCTAGTGCGACCTGCTCCGGCCACTCCTCAACCTGATGCGCTGCCGGGTTTCGGATGGCCCAATAGCAACCTTGCGCGAGTGAACGAGCGCCGCGTTGACGGCTCGCTTGCGTCTGGTCGCCATCACAACCGTCGAGCCGTAAGCGCGGACGCTCGCGAGAGGCTGCGCCGTCACCCCAGACCTCGCCCATGAGCGCGTCGTCAGCGATATTGAACCTTCCGGTTTTCTGCTGCGTGTGGGCCGTCAACGCTGCAGCTGCCTGGAGGACCGCCACCCGATAGCCCGTCGGTGTCCAGAAGGTTCGAGCGGCGTCCCATACCCAAGGGTGGAGTTGCGTCAGATCGGCCTGCGGCGTCGGCGGGCTCATGTGCCGTTCGACCTCGTCCAAATCCGCCAGTACACCCAGCGCCTGGCGACAAGCCCGCTCCGCCAAGACTGACCAGTTCTTGCCACCGATCGTCCACGACAGCATTGCGTTCGGTACGAGTTGGCTCAGAACGCGCTCCGCTGTCGGCCACTTATGCAGCGCTTCTGCGTAGACGGCATCGGCCCCGGCTTCGTAACGAACGGCGGTGAAGCGAGCGGCAATCTGCATGAACTCTTCAGTGCGTTCGCGTGCCCAGACTTGATCCACGCGTCCGACCTTAGCCGCCGCAGATGATGTGCAACGGCACCTACCCTCGGCAGGCGAAGCGGAGTTCGGCCTGCGCTTTCGGCAAGTCCGTGAGGGTGAGCCCGGTGCCCTTGCCGAAGTCTTTGAACAGGTCGGACGCGAGAGCCGCTTGTCCGGATGCCGAGGCGCTCGCGACGAACTGTGCGTGCCCCGCCGACTGGCTCACCGA
>JANOTZ010000406.1:0-3564 GCA_031416735.1 Frankiales bacterium | reverse complement strand
CACGGCTACCTACGCCGACACCGAGGCTCAGATCACCTCGCTCAAGGCAGCCCGGGCGCGGTTCCTCACGATCCTCGCGGGGGCCCGCACGATCGGCGAGACCCTGACGGTGCAGCAGCGCGTCGATGACGTGCAGGGCCGAATCGACCGGCTCGAGGGCCAGCGCCGGGTGCTGGAGGACCAGAGCGAGCTGGCGACGCTGACGGTCACGGTGGGTGAGAAGGCCGACGCCATCCTGGAGACCAGCGAACAGAGCGGGTTTGCCAAGGCCTGGGCGGACGCCAAGGACGGCTTCACCAGCGGCGTCGAGGCGCTGATCGCCCGCAGCGGTCGGACTTTGCTCGTGCTGATCGTCGCGACCGTCGGTTTCTTCGTGGCCCGTCTTGGTTGGCGCCTCGCGCGCCGTCGCCTCGTCTGAGGGTCGCGCCACTAGCCTGAGCGGTGTGGGCAGACGCATCGGAGTGATGGGCGGGACGTTCGACCCGATCCATCACGGGCACCTGTCCGCCGCCAACGAGGTGCTCGACCGTTATGAGCTCGACGAGGTCGTCTTCGTCCCCACCGGGCAGCCGTGGCAGAAGGGCGATCGCCGGGTCAGCCCGGCCGAGGACCGTTACCTGATGACGGTCGTAGCGACCGCGAGCAACCCCCGGTTCTCGGTCAGTCGGATCGAGGTCGACCGGCCCGGCCCGACGTACACGATTGACACCCTGCGGGCGCTGAAGGCGGAGCACGGCGACGCCGAGCTGTTCTTCATCACCGGCTCGGATGCGCTCGCCCAGATCCTTGGCTGGCGGGCAGCGGACGAGCTGTTTGCCCTCGCGCACTTCGTGGGCGTCAGCCGACCCGGCTACGCCCCCGTCGACCTGGCGGGCTTCCCCGAGGGAGCCGTCACACTGCTCGAGGTGCCCGCCCTCGCCATCTCCTCGAGCGACTGCCGCGTGCGCGTCGCCGGGGGCCACCCCGTCTGGTACCTCGTCCCTGATGGCGTCGTGCAGTACATCGACAAGCGACACCTCTATCGGAGCACACCGTGAGCATCGACCCCGTCGGCACCCGGCTCGGCAAGCGCGCCGAGCTCCGCGTGAAGCGCGCCAAGCAACGACGCCGCCTCACCATGTTGGGTGGCGGCGCGCTCGCCGTCCTGCTCGTCGTCGTGGCGGTCGTGTTCATCGGCGGCGGGGATGACGGGGTGAAGAAGATCGACGCACCGAAGCGCACCCAGCGGACGATCCTGCTGCAGGTAAAGGGAAGTGACGGGGTGGCCATCGCGTCCGCGCTGCTCGCCCACGACGCTCCGAGCGGTGCGGGATCGGTCGTGCTCGTGCCACCGCAGGTGCTCGTCACCGTGCCCGGGAGCGGGAGCACGTTCTTCGGCCGGGCGCTGAAGACCGGCTCGGTGAAGGGATCGCGCAACGCCCTCGAGGACTTGATGGGCGTGACGATCGACGGCAGCTGGGTGCTCGACGTGGCCGCCTTCCGGCGTCTGGTCGACCAGGAGGGCGGCGTGCGCATCACCGTTGATGTGCCCGTCGTCCAGGGTCGCAACGTGCTCATCCAGGCCGGCACCGACCGGCTCAACGGCACCCAGGCGCTGCAGTTCGCGACCTACCTCGCGCCCGGCGAGCAGGAGCAGACGCGGCTGGCCCGGTTGCAGACCGTCCTCGACGGCATCGTCACCACCTTGCCGACCGATGTGCAGACGCTGCTGACCTCGCTCGGCGCGGGCTCCCAGACGACGGTCGCCGTCCCGATCCTCGCCGACGTGCTCACCGGGCTGAAGAGCGATGACGCCGCCTCCAACCTGCAGTACCGCTCGTTGCCCGTCATCAAGGTCGAGGCCGGCAACGACGAGATCCGCTTCCGCGTCGACGCCGAGGCGACCCTGACCCTGGTCGACGAGCTGCTCGCCCAGTCGGTGCCGCCGGGCGCGCGTTCCAACGGAAACCGGGTGCTGGTGCTCAACGGCGTCGGCACTCCTGGGCTGGGGGAGCAGGTCCGCAGCAAGCTCCTCCCCGCCGGGTTCGTATTCGTCGGCTCCCGCAACGCCAACTCCTTCAACCAGTGCTGCACCCAGGTCCTGGTGAAGGACCCGACCGCTGAGGGCACCGCCCTGGGCAACCGGGTGGCGAGGGCTCTGGGGGTGCCGTTGTCGAGCGTGAAGAGCAGCGACCAGATTGGCACCATCGCCGACGTCGTCGTGATTGTCGGCAAGGACTTCAAGGCCAAGTAGCCTGGAGGGGTTCCCCGACCCTTTTTTGGAAGAAGATCCGAGTGCCTGCCTCCGAGCGCGCAGCCGAGTTGGGACTGGCGGCCGCACAGGCCGCCGCCGACAAACTGGCCAGCGACATCCTGCTTCTCGACGTGTCCGAGCAGCTCGTCATCACCGACGTGTTCCTGCTCGCGTCCGCCCCCAACGACCGCCAGGTGGTCGCCATCGTCGACGCCATCGAGGACAAGCTCCGCGAGCTCGGCGCCAAGCCGTTGCGGCGCGAGGGCGAGCGGGAGGGACGTTGGGTGCTCCTGGACTTCGGCGACATCGTCATCCACGTGCAGCACCAGGAGGAGCGGGTGTTCTACGCCCTCGAGCGACTCTGGAAGGACTGCCCGGTCATCCCGTTCGTCGACATCGACCTCGAGCGCGCGGCCGGCCGACCCTGAGGCGCCTGGTCCTGCTCCGGCACGGGCGCACCGCCCACAACGCCGACGGCAGGATCCAGGGGCAGCTCGACGTACCCCTCGATGAGCTCGGCCAGGTGCAGGCTGAGGCGCTCGGCACCGTCTTTGCCGCCGACCCTCCGGCCGTCGTCGTCAGCTCTGACCTGTCCCGGGCCCAGGCCACCGCGCAGGCCGTGTGCGACCACGTCGGCCTCCCGTTGCTCATCGACGAGCGGCTGCGCGAGACCCACTTCGGCTCCTGGCAGGGGATGACGGGGGAGGAGGTCGCTGGCCGCTGGCCGAAGGAGTTCGCGGCGTGGAAGCGCTGGGAGGGTATCCCGATCGGCGGAGAGGACCCCGTCGCGGTCGGGCTGCGGGCCGCAGCCTGCGCCCAGGAGTTCCTGCCAGCAGCCGGCACGCTCCTGATCGTCACCCATGGGGGTACGGCGAGAGCCCTGGTCGGCACCTTGACCGAGCTGGCCCCCGACGACTGGTGGCGCCTGGCGCCCCTGGGCAACACCTGCTGGTCCACGCTGGTCGAGTTCGAGCGTGGTTGGCGCCTGGAGCGCCACAACACGGGCCTCGGCCCGCTGCTCGGCGACCCCACCGGAGCCGCCGGAAGGTGACCCGTCCAACGGCCGGGCGCAGAGTCTTGTAGTCTGCTTCGAGCACCACGGGGCTGTGGCGCAGCTGGTAGCGCACCACACTGGCAGTGTGGGGGTCAGGGGTTCGAGTCCCCTCAGCTCCACCCGTGTGACCTGGGCCTATGACGCAAGCGTCATAGGCCCAGAGCCGTTCGTGGTGCCCGTTCTGGTTGCCATTTTTCGCGCACGGCTCCCCGCACCGGAAGGGGAGGGGTCTGGTTTGCCGGGAGTTTTGCCTGACCCTGGCGAGCAAGGGTCAGGC
>JANOTZ010000405.1:0-18219 GCA_031416735.1 Frankiales bacterium | reverse complement strand
GGCCACCGCGCGGTCGAGACGACGAGCTTCGTCAGCCCCACGTGGGTGCCGCAGCTGGCCGACGCGGCGGAGCTGCTGGAAGCACTGGGGGAGACGCCCGAGGGCGTACGGATGCCGGTGCTGGTCCCCAACGACAAGGGGCTGGACCGGGCGCTGGCCGCCGGGGTCCGGGAGATCGCCGTCTTCGGCAGCGCCACCGAGACGTTCGCCCAGAAGAACCTCAACCGGTCGGTCGCCGAGTCCCTGGAGATGTTCCGACCGGTCATCGACCGAGCCCGGGCCGAGGGCCTGCAGGTCCGCGGCTATCTGAGCATGTGCTTCGGCGACCCGTGGGAGGGCACGGTCGACCCGCACGTCGTCGCCGGCCACGCCCGCACCCTGTTCGACCTGGGCATCACCGAGCTGAGTCTCGGCGACACGATCGGCGTCGCCACCCCCGGTCAGGTCGTAGCCCTGCTGACTTCCCTTGGTGAGCAAGGGATCTCGGTTGACCAGCTCGCCGTGCACTTCCACGACACCTACGGCCAGGCGCTGGCAAACACCCTCATCGCGCTGCAGCACGGCATCACGGTCGTCGACGCCAGCGCCGGCGGTCTCGGTGGCTGCCCCTACGCCAAGAGCGCCACCGGCAACCTCGCCACCGAGGACCTGCTCTGGCAGCTGCACGGCCTCGGCATCGAGACGGGTGTCGACCTCGACGCCCTCGTCCGCACCAGCACCTGGATGGCCGACCAGCTCGGCCGCCCGTCACCCAGTCGCGCCGTACAGGCCCTGAGCAAGAAGGAATGACCCAACGATGACTCTTGACACCCGCCTGACCGACGAGCAGGTCCAGCTCAAGAAGACCGTCGAGGCGTTCGCGCGCGAGGTCGTGGCGCCGGTCATCGGCAAGCACGACGCCGACCACACCTTCCCCTACGACATCGTCCGGCAGATGGGGGACATGGGCCTGTTCGGGCTGCCCTTCCCCGAGCAGTACGGCGGCATGGGTGGCGACTACTTCGCCCTGTGCCTCGCCATCGAGGAGCTGGCCCGGGTCGACCAGTCGGTCGCCATCACCCTGGAGGCCGGCTGCTCCCTCGGGGCGATGCCGGTCTACCGCTTCGGCACCGAGGCACAGAAGGAGCACTGGCTCCCGCAGTTCACCAGCGGCCAGGCGCTCGGCGCGTTCGGTCTCACCGAGGCCGGCGGCGGCAGCGATGCCGGCGCTACCAAGACCACCGCCAAGCTGGTGGACGGCCAGTGGGTCATCAACGGCACCAAGGCGTTCATCACCAACAGCGGCACCACGTTGACCTCACTGGTCACCGTCACCGCGGTCACCGGCGAGACATCCCAAGGGCGCAAGGAGATCTCGAGCATCCTGGTGCCGACCCCCACCGCTGGGTTCACCGTCGAGCCGGCGTACAACAAGGTGGGTTGGAACTCCTCCGACACGCACCCGCTGTCCTTCGACGACGTGCACGTGCCGGAGGAGAACCTGCTCGGCGAGCGCGGGAGGGGCTACGCCAACTTCCTGTCGATCCTCGACGAGGGGCGCATCGCGATCAGTGCCCTCGCGGTCGGGGCGGCGCAGGGCTGCGTCGACGAGTCGGTGAAGTACGCCAAGGAGCGCGAGGCCTTCGGCCGGCCGATCGGGCAGAACCAGGCGATCTCCTTCAAGATCGCCCGGATGGAGGCCCGGGCACACGTCGCGCGGACCGCCTACTACGACGCGGCCGCCAAGATGCTCGCCGGCCTGCCGTTCAAGAAGGAAGCCGCCATCGCCAAGATGATCAGCAGCGAGGCCGCGATGGACAACGCCCGCGACGCCACGCAGGTGCACGGCGGCTACGGCTTCATGAACGAATACCCGGTGGCCCGGCAGTACCGCGACAGCAAGATCCTGGAGATCGGCGAGGGCACCACCGAGGTGCAGCTGATGCTCATCGCCCGCGAGCTCGGTCTCTAAAACACCTCAGTCGAGCCAGGCCTCGTCGTGGTGGGACACCACCACGAGGCGCTGCGTCGCGCGGGTCAACGCAACGTAGAGCGTGCGTAGCCCGGCCTTCTCGGTGAGGGCCTCGGCCACGATCAGCTCCGGGGCGAGCACGACGCAGCCGTCGTACTCGAGGCCCTTGACCTGCCAGGTGTCGACCACGGCCACCCGCGGATCCTCGACCCTGATCCCCCGCAGGGCCCGGGGTACGACGACACCGACCGTGCCGGAGACCTCGGCGAGCAGGTCGGTGAGAACGGCGGGAAGCGCCGCGGCGACGTCCTCGGCCGTGACCCAGCGCGGGATGACGCCGGTTGACCGGACCGCTGCCGGGGCCACCGCCGCCGGGTCGATGCGGTGCAGCACCCGGGACGCGAGCGCCGCGATCTCGGTGCTGGTGCGGTAGTTGGTGGTGAGCTCGGTGGACCGCAGGCGAGCCTTGCCGAGCACCTCGTCCATCGCCCGACGCACCTCGGAGACATCGGGCCAGGCCGACTGCGCCCAGTCGCCGACGATCGTCCAGGTCGCGCCGCGGGCCCGACGCCCGAGCATCCGCCACTGCATCGGCGTGACGTCCTGCGCCTCGTCGACGACGACGTGCGCATAGGTGTGGTATTCGGCGTCCAGTAAGGGAGCCCGGCTTCCCCGGTTGCGGTCGGCGAAGGTGGTGACGCCGTGCTCGGAGGCCAGGGCGTCGAGCTCGGTGAGCTCGTCCCACGCGTCGTCCGGGTCGACCTCGGGCTCGGGTGGCGGCCCGAGCAGCACCACGAGCTCGTCGAAGACTGCCGTGTCGGCGGCCGAGAACGACGTGGACGGCCAGCTGCGGGACAGCGCCGACTGCTCGGCTGCGTCGTACAGGCCGCCGGCGATCTTCGCGAGCGGGATCGCCCCGCTGCGGAGCGCCTCGAGCACCTGCAGCGGCTCGAGGACCGGCCAGGCACGGTCGACCTCGCGCACGAAGTCCGGATAGCTACGCAGCCACCGGCCGAAGTCCTCGCGGTCGCCGGGGTCGGTGCGGGGGGCGTTCGGGCGGCGCTCCCAGATGCGCCAGCAGACCTCGACGAGCGACGCGACGTAGGCGGTGCGGCCCGCGTTGTGGCTGCGTGGTGACCGGCCGGCCTGCGCCCGGCGGTTCAGCTGCTCCTCCGCCGAGACCTCGAAGGTGTGCCCCCAGTGGACGATCTCGAGGTCCCGGACGCGTTGCACGCCGGACAGGTGCCGGATGGCGCGCTTGAGCAGCGGCACCATCCGGGCCGAGCCCTTGACCGCCACGGCCGCGGCGTCGTCGTCGCCGTCCCGGGTGAGCCCCCGCGGCAGCACCGGCAGGCCACCGAGGTCGGACAGCCGGACGCTGGTCTCCCCGAGCGACGGCAGCACGGCGCCGATGTAGTCGACGAAGACCGGCGACGGACCCACGACGAGCACGCCCCGTCGGCTGTACCACTCGCGGCGGGCATACATCAGGTAGGCGACGCGGTGCAGGGCGACGGCGGTCTTGCCCGTGCCGGGCCCACCCATGACGACGAGCGCCCCGTCATCGGGGGCGCGGACGGCGAGGTCCTGCTCGCGCTGGATGGTCGCGACGATGTCGCGCATGTGCGGACCGCGCTCGCGGGAGACCGCAGCCAGGAAGGCCCCGTCGCCGACGATGGTGCCGTCCAGCTGGGCCTCGGGGTCGATCAGCTCGTCCTCGACGCCGACGACCAGCGGACCGCGGCAGGAGATGGTCCGGCGGCGCACGACACCGAGTGGGTCGGCGGCCGTCGCCTGATAGAACGGCGCCGCGGCGGGCGCGCGCCAGTCGACGACGATCGGCTCCTGGTCCTCGGTCCGCATCCCGATCCGGCCGATGTGCAGCACCGTCCCGTCGAGGACGTCGAGCCGGCCGAACACCAGCCCCTCACCCGCCGCGTCGAGGTCCTGCCGTCGGCTGGCGGCCGCGAGGGCCTGCACATCCCGCTCGTAGACCGCCTGGGGCGTGCCCGCACCGGTCCCGTAGAGCGAGTCCTTCTCACGCTGCGCCGCCACCGCCCGCAGCACCTCCAGGCGGGCGAGCGCACGGTCGACGACCTCCTGCTCGCGCGCAACCTCGCACGCCAGGTCGTTCACCTGCGGCACACCATCGCCTCTCGTCACCCTTTGCAGACCGGCCGCACAGTGTGCCCTGTCCCCGCGGGAGGGGACTCGCCGGGATACCCTCGATGGCAAGAAACGTCGAGCTGGGGGAGACCTCTCGTGCACCGTCCTGCCACCCGCTTCGTCGTGGGAGCCCTCGTCTTCGCGTTGTCGGCCACCGCCGGGTGTGGAGCGCAGAAGCAACGCACCATCAAGGCGGAGTTCGCCTCGGCGCAGACCAACCTCGACAACAGCCAGGCGGCTTCGGTCACCCTGCGGCTCAAGGACAGCAGCGGCAGCCTCAGTGCGTTGCTCAGCAAGGAGAGCAACGCCGCGCAGGCCGCCGCCTTCGCCGGGGGCAGCATCACGGTGACCGTCGACCCGGTCGGCACCCAGACCCTCAAGGACTTGCGCGGCACAGCCCCCGGGGACGCGGAGGACATGTTCAAAGGCGTCAACATGGCCTTCGTGGTGCGCGACGACAAGGCCGCGCTCGGCGAGATCCGGATCGTCGACGGCAACCTCTACATCCAGGTGAACCTCACCGAGATCGGCCGGCTCGCCAAGGCCGGCGGGGTCACCGACTTCGACGCCAAGCTCGACGACGCCGTCGCCTCGGCTGACCCGAAGCTTGCTCAGGGAATCGTGGACCTGCGGGCCGGCAAGTGGATCAAGCTGCCGTTGGCCCGCTATTTCGACCAGCTCAAGCAGCTCGGCGGCGCCTTCGCCTCCCCTGCCCCCTCCACCGCCGACACCTTTGACGTCCCCGGATTCGGCCGCACGTTGTACGACGCAGTGCAGCCGTTCGTGACCGTCACCGACGCCAACAACACTTCCGACGTCCGCGTCCTCGATGTCAAGGTGCAGGCCCGTCCGGCGCTCAAGGCGGCGTTGAAGGTCCTGGCCGCCACCGATGGGCTGCCCTACCCCGACGTCATCAAGGAGCTCGACCCGGCCGAGATCGACAAGCACGTCGCCGAAGGCACGGCCAACGGCACGATCACCTTGCGCAGCGGGCACCTCTCGCAGGTGACCGTCGACCTCGAGTCGCTCCGGCTGCTGGACGTCGACCCGGGCACCGACAGCCTGGCGGGCACCGAGGTCGTGGTCGACATCGACGACAGCTCCGACGCGGTGCAGGTCCCGGACAACGTCTCGTCCTTCGACCTCGGTGCCGCCCTCGAGCAGTTCCTACAGGGCTTCACCGGCTCCCTGGGCTACGCCGGCTGAAACCAAACAGCTAAACCAGGCCTGGTACGGCGGGCTAGTACCGCTCGCCCATCGGAGCCGGGAGGGCAGCGAGGTCGGTCAGGTCCTGCTCGGTGAGGACCAGGTCGGCGGCGGCGGCGTTCTCCTGGAGGTAGTGCACCTTCTTGGTTCCCGGGATCGGCACGACGTGCTCCCCGAGGGTCAGCAACCAGGCCAGGGCGACCTGCGCTGCCGTCGCGTCGTGCCGGGCCGCGACCACCTCTACGGTGTCGACGAGCACCCGGTTGGCCGCCATGGCGGCATCGGTGAAGCGCGGGTTGCGGGCCCGGAAGTCGGTGCTGCTGAAGCTGCCACTGCTGATCGTGCCGGTGAGAAAACCCCGGCCCAGTGGGGAGAACGGCAAGAATCCGACGCCGTGCTCCTGGCACCACGGAAGCACGGAGGTGAGGGCGTCGCGGGTCCAGAGCGACAGCTCCGACTGCACGGTCGTGACCGGGTGGATGGCGTGGGCCGTCTCGATCTGTGCGACGTCCACCTCGCTGAGGCCCAGGTGACCGACCTTGCCCTGGGTCACCAGTTCGGCCATCGCGCCCCAGGTCTCCTCGAGGGGCACCTCGGGGTCGACGCGGTGCAGCTGATAGAGGTCGACGTGGTCGGTCTGCAGCCGGCGCAGGGACGCCTCGATGCCCGCGCGCACGTGCTCGGGCCGACCGTCCCGGGTGATCTGCCCATCGACGTGCACCAGCCCGACCTTGGTCGCGAGCACCACTTCGTCCCGCCGACCCAGGAGTGCCCGCCCGACGAGCTCCTCGTTGGTGAAGGGGCCGTAGACGTCCGCGGTGTCCACGAGCGTCACTCCGAGGTCGAGAGCGCGGTGGAGGACAGTGACGGACTGCTGATCGTCGCGCTCGCTTTCGCCGTACGCGTAGGACATGCCCATGCAGCCGAGGCCGATCGGGCCGACGGTCGGACCGGAGGTGCCGAGTGCTCTCATGGGACAAATCATGACGCTGTCTCACCCGGTCGGGTGACAGTGGGGCGTGATCGTCGGTCGAGAAACGGGTCATGCGCCTGTTGCTTGCCTCTGTCGTTGCTGCCGTCCTCGCTGCCGGCTCGGCTCCGGTCCTGGCCGGCACCGCCGTCGACACGACGGGAACGACGTACGCCACGGACCGCGTCGTGGTGCCGATGACCTTCCCGATCGTCGGGGCGACCTCGTTCTCCGACACCTACCTGACCTGCCGCTCCGGCTGTGCCCGCAAGCACATGGGGCAGGACCTGATGGGCGCCAAGATGTCGCCGGTCCTCGCGACGTTCAACGGCACCATCAGCTCGCTGCGGCGCGAGGCCTCGCCCGGTAGTGGCAACTACCTGGTCCTCACCGGCGACAACGGCTGGAGCACCGTCTACCTGCACGTCAACAACGACAACCCCGGCACCGACGATGGACGTGGGACCGCGAACTGGGCGTTCCCCAAGGGCATCGAGACAGGTGTGCGCGTCATGGCCGGGCAGCTGATCGCCTGGCGCGGTGACTCCGGCAACGCCGAGTCGACCGGCGCGCACATCCACTTCGAGCTGCGCAAGGGCTCGGGGTGGGGCGGCGTCGTCTACAACGCCTACCCCTCGTTGGTCGCGGCCCGCCGACTGGCGGCGCCCCTGCCGTCCGGACCGCACCCCGACGGCAGCCTGCTGCGGTCCCCGACCGGTGTCCTGTTCGTCACGGCCGGCGCCTTCAAGCGCGTGGTCACCCCGAGCGTGCTCGCTGCCAACGGGCTGTCCGCGGCCAACGCCGTGAACGCCACCGCCGCGGAGTCCCTGCTCTACAAGACGGGTCCGCCGCTCGGCGTGCGTGACGGTGCGCTGGTCCGTGATCCGTCGGGAGCCGTCTGGCGCGTCCTGGGTCGGACCCGGTACGCCGTGACCCCCGGCGCAGGTCAGCGGGTGGTGCCGGTCGCGACCGCGGACGTGGCGGGGCTCACCGTGCTCGACGCGCCCGCGACGCCGACCAGCGGGATGCTCGTCCGGACCGAGGGCAAGATCTATGCCGTCGACGCCTTCGGGGTCCTGCACCAGGTCAACAGCTACGTGATGGCCTCCTGGGGCTGGAGCGCCGCGGATGTGGTCGACCTGCCGGCGCCGGTCGACCCGCCCGTCGACCCGAGCCTGGACCCGAGCCCGGACCCGAGCCTGGACCCGGAGCTCCCGCCGGCCGGCCCGGAGTTCGGTGACCCCCTCGGGTTCCGGGACGGCACCCTCGCGAACGTCGGCGGGAGAGGCCCGGCCGTGCTCTCCGGCGGCGTCGTCCGCCGGTTGTGGGACACCCGCGAGATCGCCGCCTACGGGTATGCCGGGAAGCCGCGACTCAACGTCCCCGGCTCCCTGGTGACCGGTCTGCCGAACGGCGAGATCGCCGGCCCCGCCGACCGGTACCGCTAAGTGCGCAAGCGGGACAGATTGGTCCATTTGGCCGCTGACAGGACCCCGCGCGGCGCCCAGCATGGCGACGTGACCCCCAACCTGAGCCGGGAAGAGGATGCGATTCTGCGCCGGCTGCACTGGTTCGAGCGCTTCGGTATCGAGCTGTCCCCGGCCTGGCGGGTGATGAAGGCGCTGATCCGCTCCCGTGACAAGCGTTCCCTCATCCGGGATCCGCATGAGGTCACCTTGATCGCCGAACCGGTGGAGAAGCCGATCTCCTAAGGTGAGGCGGTGAGCGACACCCGTAGAGGCACCAGCTACGGAGTGGCCGCCTACGCGATCTGGGGTCTGTTCCCGCTGTTCTGGCCGCTCCTGGAGCCGTCCACGGCCCTTGAGGTCCTGGCCCACCGGGTGCTGTGGTCGCTCGTGGTCGTCGCGGTGATCCTGCAGGTCACCCGGGGGTTGGCCGCGGTGCGGGCGGTCGAGAAGGGCCAGTTCGCACGGTTGACGCTCGCCGCGGTGCTGCTGGCGTGCAACTGGGGCACCTACATCTACGGCGTCAACAGCGGTCAGGTCGTGGAGACCTCACTCGGCTACTTCATCAACCCGCTCGTCTCGGTCGCCCTCGGGGTGGTGGTCCTCGGCGAGCGACTGCGCCCCCTGCAGAAGGCCGCCATCGGTGCCGCGGCCCTCGCGGTCGTGGTCCTCACCGTCGAGAACGGCAGTCCGCCGTGGATCGCGCTGATCCTGGCGTTCTCCTTCGGCTTTTACGGCTTGCTCAAGAAGCAGGCCGGGGTCGGCGCCGTCGCCTCGCTCGCGGTGGAGACCGCTGTCCTGGCCCCCCTCGCTGCGGTCTATCTCGCCGTACTCGCCGTGCAGGGCTCCGCGACCTTCGGCAGCGAGGGCCTCGGACACGCGCTGCTGCTCGCCGCTGCCGGGGTGGTGACCGCCATCCCGCTGCTGCTGTTCGGCGCGGCTGCGACGCGGGTGCCGCTGACGACCCTGGGGGTGCTGCAGTACCTCGCGCCTACCCTGCAGCTGCTCGTCGGGGTCCTGCTGCGGGACGAGCCCTTCGGCGGGGTGCGACTGGTGGGCTTCGGCCTGGTCTGGGTCGCGTTGGCGGTGTTCACCTTCGATTTCATCGGGGAGAGACGTCGGCAGGCGGCGCAGGTGCTCGCCCCCGTCACGTAGCGCCCTAGCCTGACCGGGTGCCTGTCCGTGCCGACGTCTCCCTTGCGCCCCTGACGACCCTGCGTTTGGGTGGCCCCGCGCGCGAGCTCGTCCACTGCGAGAGCGCTGCCGAGTTGGTCGAGGCGGTGCGCCCCGGCGACCTGATCCTGGGCGGCGGCAGCAACGTGGTGCTCCCCGACGCAGGCGTGGACCGGGTCGTGCTCGTCCGCAACCGTGGCATCGACGGCCTCACGGTCCAGGCCGGCGAGGACTGGGACACCCTCGTCGCCGCCCTGCTGGAACAGGGCTACGTCGGGCTGGAGGCGCTGTCGGGCATCCCCGGCACGGTCGGCGCTGCCCCGATCCAGAACATTGGCGCATACGGCGCGGAGGTGGCCGCCGGCATCGCGTCGGTCCGGGCCCTCGACCGGGCCTCGGGTGTGGTGGTGGACCTCCCGGCCGCGGCTTGTGGTTTCTCCTACCGGCACAGCGATTTCAAGGCCGCTCCCGACCGGTGGCTGGTGCTGGCGGTCACCTTCGCGCTGGCCCGGGGCGAGCTGTCCGCACCGGTGCGGTATGCCGAGCTGGCCACGGCTCTGGGGGTGGAGGTCGGCGACCGGGCACCCGCGGGCTTGGTCCGGGAGGCGGTGCTGACGCTGCGTCGGCGCAAGGGGATGGTGCTGGACCCGGCCGATCCCGACAGCGTCAGTGCCGGTTCGTTCTTCACCAACCCGCTCGTGACCGTCGCGCCGGACGGCGCCCCGTCCTGGCCGGACCCGTCCGGGCTGGTCAAGGTCAGCGCGGCCTGGCTGATCGAGCACGCCGGCTTCGCCAAGGGTTGGGGGGTGGGGCCGGTCGGGCTGTCGACCAAGCACACCCTCGCGCTGGTCAACCGGGGCGGCGCCACCACCGCGGACCTGCTGGCCGTGGCCCGCACCGTCCGCGCCGGGGTGCGGGACCGGTTCGGGATCGAGCTCGTCAACGAGCCGGTGATCGTCGGAGGAACGCTCTAGTCCCACGGCCCGGGCCACGGCACCGGTGGGCGACCGGCGGCCTGCTGGACGAACTGGTCGATGTACCACCGGGCGAACGCGGCCTCGGTCGGAGGTTGGGCGAGGGTCAGCAGATCGGTCTTGCAGAACTCCTCGGCCTCGTCCAGCAGGCTCCGCATCGAGGCGGCGTTCGCCGCCTGGGAGCGTGGCATCTCATACGTCAGGTCGACGCGGTCCAGGCCCGCCGCGAGGGCCGTGTCCTTCTCGGCGTCCGGCCGCGAGCCGGCCGCGCCGTACCGCCGGCCCAGCACATCGACGAGCTGCAGGAGCCGGGTGGGCAGCTCCGGTGGGGTGGGGGCGAGGGCCAGCAGGGCCATCTCCCGCATCAGCTCGTCGTGGTGCTCGGTGGCCCGCTGCCACACGTGCAGCGGGACCTGGCGCAGCTCGACGGTGATGAGCTCGTCGTGCACCACGTCGCCGTAGCGACCAAGCGGGTTGGGCATGGCCTCAACCTAGCCCGTTCCCGTGCCGACTCCGTGTGCATGACTTTGCTCGATTCCACAGAGAAGATGAGGCGCGACCGCGGCCTCATCGAGGCCCTCATCGACGACCCGTCGCGCCTCGGACCCGACTACCAGCCGATCAAGAACCTGACCGACAGCTCGTTGGTGGGCTACAAGGCCACCGGCCGGGGCCAGTCGGGCACCGACCTCGACAGCACCGTGGCGCTGCTGACCAGCGCCCAGTCCGCCGGCCTCATGGAGCGCCTGGACTGGGCGTTCCGATGCCACGCCTTCGACCTCGCCATCGACCGGGGGGTCACCGCCGAGGTGCACCTGACCCCGGAGCCGGAGACGTTCGGCAACCCCTGCCCCCCTCGGCTCGCGACGGCGTTCGGTCGCGGCCGGCGCACCCTGAAGGTGGCGGCCGAGGTGCACGACTACGGCTTCTCCCACCCGGGCCTGGACGCGGCGGCCGAGGAGTGGAGGGGCTGGGGCTGGCGGGTGATCGTCGCCGACGTCGCGAACCTGTTCGACGCGACCTTCCTGCACCGCCTGGAGCGCCTTCGTCCCGACGCCGTCCAGGTCGACCTGTCCAAGCCCGGTCGTGAGAGCGACCCCGCCGTCAAGGCGATCCTCGGCTGGGCTGCCGGGGCCGGGGTCGAGATCCACGCCCTGGCCGTCGACAGCGAGGTACGGCGCGAGCAGGCCCTGACCCTGGGAGCCGTGGTCGGCCGTGGCCGACTGCTGGGATCACCCGGACCGCTGTAACCCCTTCCGTCCACCGGCGCGGTCGTCCTCTCCCCGAGGGCGGCCGCGCCTTCGTCTTTCCCCCTCGGGTGGCTTCCTCAGACCAGCGGAGAGACGGGCTGGCGCCCAGCGGACTGGTAGGTCTCGATCCAGGCCTGTAGGGCTTCCTCGGGCATCGGGCGGGCCAGGTGGTAGCCCTGGATGACGTCACAGCCGAGCGCCCTGAGCATGTGCCAGGTCGCCGCGTCTTCGACGCCCTCGGCGACGAGCCGGAGCCCGAGGTTGTGACCGAGCTCGATGGTCGACCGGACGATGACCGCGTCGTCGGAGTTCGAGGTCATCGCGAACACGAACGACTTGTCGATCTTCAGCTCGTTCGCCTCGAGGCGACGCAGGTAGGACAGCGAGGAGTAGCCGGTGCCGAAGTCGTCGATGGACAGCGACACCCCGATGTCGCGCAGCAGGCCGAGCACCACCATGGTCCGGGTCGGGTCGACCATGATCGAGGTCTCGGTGACCTCCAGGGTGAGGGCCTCGGGCGGCACTCCCCAGCGGCCGAGGAGCCCGGCGACCTTCAGGGGCAGCTCCAGGTCGGTGAGCACCCGGACCGACAGGTTGACCGCGACGCCCAGGGGGCAGCCCTGGTCGCGGAGCTCCCGTGCGGTGCGGAGCGACTGGCCGAGCACTTCCAGGGTGAGTGCTCCGATCAGGCCGGTGTTCTCGGCGATCGGGATGAAGTGGTCGGGGTAGATGAGGCCGCGCGCGGGATGATCCCAGCGGACCAGGGCCTCCAGGCCGACCAGGGCGCCGCTCGTCGCGTCGCATTTCGGCTGGTAGTGCACGACCAGTTGTCCCTGCGCGATCCCCTCACGCAGCTCGCCGAGCAGCGCGAGCTTCTCCACGCTGTGGGAGTCCTTCTCGGGCTCGTAGAAGGCGAAGCACCCCCGGTGCGTCTTCGCGGCGTACAGCGCGACGTCCGCCCGCTGCAGCAGGCTCACCGGGTCGGTGCCGTGCACCGGAGCGAGCGCGATCCCGATGCTCGCCCGGACGTCGAGGCGCACGCCCTGCAACGTGAACGACTCCGCGAACGCGTCGATCAGGCGGTGCGCCAGGTTCTCTGCTGCGTGCACGCCCGCCAGGTCGCAGGCGAGTACGGCGAACTCGTCGCCGCCAAGACGGGCGACCACGTCACCGTCCCGTACCGCTTCGCGAAGCCGTTCGCCGACGGCCTGGAGCAGCTGGTCACCGACGTGGTGGCCGAGCGTGTCGTTGATCTCCTTGAAGTGGTCCAGGTCGATGAGCAGCACCGCGGTCTGGCTGTCGGTGCGGGCCGCCTCCTCGAGGGAACGGGTGGCCACCTCGTGCAGGAACTGCCGGTTCGGCAGTCCGGTCAGGCTGTCGTGGAGCGCCTGCCGCTCGCGTTGGATGGCGAGGTCAGCGCTGCGGTGCACGGCGAGGATCGGCATGAGCATGAGGGGCACGAGGGCCAGCGAGAAGTCCGCGGCGACCACGACGACGGGGGCGAAGCTCAGCAGCACGCCGGACGTCGACAGCTGGATGCGCACGTCCTCCCTCAGGTGCGGGATCAGCGGGCGTTCCAGAGCGATCGCGACGACCACCCCGGTCAGGCCGTTGTTGACCAGGAAGAACACCGCACCGGCGACCAGGCCGGCACCGATGTCGCGCAGGCCCATGGGACGGTCGTCGGAGATGTAGTCGCGGCCTGCGACGAGGCAGAACGCGGCCCGCGTCGCCATCGAGGTCACGGCCAGCTGGGCGATGTTGAAGGCGGTGCGCTTGAGCTCCTTGCGGCGCCGCAGGTCATCGACGGCCGAAGCGAGCACCTGCGCTCCGACGAGCACCCAGAGCGGCCCGATCATCGCGGCGGCCAAGCAGAACGTCGCCGAGATGGTGACCTCGTCGTAGTCCTCGCCGCCGCGAGACAGGCGGATCGGCTTGGCCTCGCCGATGACGATCAGCACGGTGAGGACGAGCAGCACCGTGGAGGGTGCGCTGATGGGGGTCTTGAGGGTGCGGGACGTCATGTCGGCGATGGCGGCAAGCGCAATGAGCTCGACGCCGAGCAGGTAGGCAGTCAGCCGGGTCGGCCGGTGCAGCACCATCTCAAGAACCTCCTCTCACGGCTGGGCCGGGCGGGCGTGAGCGGACCGGCCCTGGGCTAGCGCCCGGGGCCGGCCCGACCGTTCACCACTTGTGGACGAAAGTCCTCATGGTTGATCTCCTGATGTTCTTCGGGACGTTGAACGTCCACTTGAGTCGGGGTAAGGATGCTGATGTCCTTGCGGTCACCAGCGAACTGACCGACTCTGCTGTCGGCGCACCATTCACTCACCCCCTCGCGCGGTAAGTGCCCGCAGGGCCCCGGGCCTCTCCCATGTGCTCGGTGCGTTCTGCCCGGTCGCGTACCGCCAGTCGGCTGACCCCTGGTTGGGCCGAATGCGCTCGCTTGTGCCTGCGGCTTCACCTCAGGCGCATTCCTGCCGATGTCAGGCGGAGGCCAGGGGGAGGGGTGAGCGTGCGCAGCCAAGGCAGGTTCCGCGAGGTGCTTCGGCGCCCTGGCGTGCCCACCGTGCTGCTCCCCTACGTCCTGAGCCGGCTCTCCGCCACCATGGTCGTGCTGTCGGTGCTGCTCTACGGGCAGGACCAGACGGGTTCCTTCGCCACCGCCGGCGTCCTGTCTGCCGCCTTCGCCGGCTCAGCAGCGGTCGTCGCTCCCGTCCTCGGTCGGCTGGTCGACAGCCGGGGGCAGTGGCCGGTCCTGGCCTCCTGCGCGTTGACCCAACCCCTGGCCCTCGTCGCCCTCGTCCTGTTCCTGCGCAATGACCGGACCCCGTACGCCGTCATCGCCGCGGGCCTGGCCGGGGCGTGCATGCCCCCCGTCACGGCGTGCATGCGGGCCCTGTGGACCCGCCTGGTCGACGAGGAAGACCTGATGGTCACGGCCTGGTCCATCGAAGGCCTGCTCGTCGAGGCCACCGAGCTCGGCGGCCCCCTGGCGGCGGGACTGCTCGTGCTGCTCGTCGACCCGGTCGCCGCGGTGCTGGTAGCGGCCGGCCTGTCCTACACCGGCGCGATGCTGTTCGCGCTCTCCTCGGCCTCGCACGGTTGGCGCACCCAGCGTCGTACCGCCCGGGCAGGGCACCGAAGCCCACTGGCGTTGAGGGGTGTCCGCTCCCTGGTCTGCGTCGTGTTCGTGTCCACGGCCGGTCTTGCTGCCCTGGAGATCTCCATCGCCGCGTTCGCCGCCGGCCGCGGACAGCCGGGAGCCACCGGACTGCTGTTCGCGGTCTGGCTCGGAGCCAGCCTCGTCGGCGGCTGGTTCTACGGCTCGCGGACCTGGCGGGTGGCGCCGGAGCGCCAGCTCCCGTTGCTCCTGGCGGCGTGCGGCGCGACGGCCCTGGCGCCGCTGCTCGCCCAGGGGTTCCTCAGCATGGGGCTGCTGCTGGCAGTGGCCGGCCTGGCGATCGCTCCGGCGGCGGCGGCGCAGTTCGCCGTCATGGCCCACGTCGCCCCCGAGCGGCACCGCACCGAGGCCTTCACCTGGGGCAGCACTGCTGGTTTCCTCGGTGTCGCTGCCGGGGCGTCGATCACCGGAGCTGTGATCGAGTGGCTGGGGTCCCCGGCTGGGATCATGTTGTCCAGCCTGTTCGGACTGGCCGCCGCAGCCCTGGCGCTCGTGAGCGCTAGGGCCTTCGAGCCGGCTCCCCTGCAGGTCGTCGCGGCCCGGCCACTGATGGCCGATCAGCGGATCCCGATCGACCGGCGACGACGCGCGGAGCAGCCGCTCACCGGGTAGTCCTGACGACGCATCGTCGGGATGGCTCAGGTCGGGAGGGCGTCCCGCACCCGAGCCGGCAGGGCCTGAAGCGACCCCATGAGGACCTGGGACGGCCGCTGCTGCTCCTCGTGCAGGGACGACGACGCCATCACGGCACCGGTGAGGCCGGGGATGACCCACTGCAGTGCCTTGAGCTGCGACTGCGCCTTGGCGACCTCGGGAGGCGTCATCGGCAGCGACTCGGTGCCGCCCGCGACCGGCACGTCACCGGCCTCGAGGAGCGTGCGTCCCAGCAGGCGCGCGTAGGCCGTCGCCGCCAGCGCTCCACCGGTGAGCACGAGCTTCACGTTCGTGTTGGCCAGCACACCCTTCTGGTTGGCCACCCGGGTCTTGTTGTTCTTAAGGAGCAGGGCTCCGCCGACCAGGTGCGCGCCGATCGCGGCGGCGTTGTACGGCGTCCATCGGGCCCACCCCGAGTTGGCGACGCGTGCCCGCTGGCTCGGGTCGTCGACGTCGCCGGCCGCGCCGTTGACACCGATGGCGCCCATCAACGAGCCACCGAACCAGGCGGCGAGCCCAGCGTCGTGCAGAAAGTGGGAGAACGTGTTGCGCTTCGACATAAGAACCTCCGGGGTCGACTGCTCGAGTACCCGAGCCACTACCCCTTCCCAGCCGGTCATGCACCTGTAAGAGTTCTTCATGTGAGTGCCTCCTTCGACACGTGGTCCGTCCTCGTCTTCCAGCAGGAGGGCGGGTGGCAGGTCGAGGAGCTGCCGACCAACGTGGCCGACGACCTGAAGGGCGTGATCGCCGCGGTCCGCGGTCAGGTAGCCGGGGCCTTTGCATTGGTGGACATCGCTGATGAGTTCTTCGTGGTCGTGCGCCATGCCGGCGGCAATCTGCGGTTCCTGCTCAGCGACGTGACAGCCTCACTGACGTGGGACCTCGCCGCGCAGGTGATGGAGCAGCTCGACCTCGCCCTGCCGGCTGAGGACGAGGCCGAGGAGGTCTGGCCGGTCGGCGATCTGGCCATCTTCGACGACCTCGGTCTCGAGGAGATGGAGCTGGGTGCGATCCTGTCCGACGTCGACGCCTACGCCGATGAGATGCTCTCGACGCTTGCCCGTCGGCTGGGTTTCGCTGAGCCCTACGAGCGCGTCGTCGACGCGCTCGTCTGAGAAAGAGAGCAGATGACCTACTTCGCGGCCGCACTGACCCGTCACGCGGACGGCTGGACCGGACGCGAGCTGGATCTGGCTGACGTCAAGGATCTCGAGAGCCTGGCCGAGGAGCTGCGCGACCTGTCCGGGGAGGGACCGGGTCCGGCCCTGCTCCTGCTCGAGGAGGACGACGAGTATCTCGCCGTCGTCCGTGTCGACGGCGGTGCCGGCAGCCTGAGCGAGCCCCGCGTCTTCCTGTCCGACCGGCGGGCCGTCCAGGAGAGCGGGGTCGCCGCGCTGCTCTGGGACGACGACGAGGACGAAGATGTCGACGTGGAAGACGACGAGGACGAGGGCACCCGCCCCGTCGCGGAGCCGGTGGGTGACGCAGCTCTGCTCGCCGACCTCGGCACGTCGGCCGATGAGCTCCTCGACCTGTGCGCCGAGGAGGGCCTGCTCCCTGCCGATGTGCTCACGGGGGTGGCGGAGCGGGCCGGCTTCCTCGACCTGCTTGACGACCTGCGCGAAGCGTGACCCGGTACGACGAAGCCATGCGCCTCGCCCTTCTCGAGGCGCGCGCCGCGGTGGCGCACGATGACGTCCCCGTCGGGGCCGTCATCCTCGATCCGGACGGTGCCGTGCTGGCTCGCGCGCACAACGACCGGGAGGGCAGCGGCGACCCGACAGCCCACGCCGAGGTCGTCGCGATCCGTTCTGCAGCAGCGGTTCTGGGCAGCTGGCGGCTCGAGGGCTGCACGTTGGTGGTCACCCTCGAGCCGTGCACGATGTGCGCCGGCGCGATCGTCCTGTCCCGCCTCACCCGCGTTGTGTACGGCGCTCTGGACCCCAAGGCCGGAGCTGCCGGTTCCCTCTGGGACGTCCTGCGCGACCGTCGGCTCAACCACCGGCCCGAGGTGCTGCCAGGGGTGCTCGCGGAGGAGTGCGGAGCGGTCCTGAAGGGCTTCTTCGAAGGCCAGCGGCTTTAGGGAACAGCGCCTTTTGGGAACAGCGCCTTTTGGGAACAGCGCCTTTTGGGAACAGCGCCTTTTGGGAACAGCGCCTTTTGGGAACAGCGCTGGTGACTTAGACGGCGCGCACCACGTCGTCGTAGGCCAGCCGCGGGAGTCGGTCGAACCAGGCGTCGGGCCCGGGGCGGCCGATGTTGACGATGAGGATCGACCGGGTTTTGCCGTCGGGGAAGAACTCACCGTCGACGCCGGCTGCGTCGAAGCCGCCCATCGGGCCGGCGGCCAGGCCGGCGGCCCGGACGCCGAGCAGGAAGTAACCGGCCTGCAGGTGGGCGTTGTCGCGCCCGCTGGCGTGCCGGGAGGCCACGTCGGAGAAGAGGTCGCGGGCACCGGGGAAGGGCGGGAAGACGGTGGGGAGGTGGTCGTGGAAGTCCACGTCGTACCCGAGCACGGCGACGAGCGGAGCGGCCGAGGTCTTGTCGCGGTTCCCGGCGGACAGGTGCGGGATCAGCCGAGCCCTGGCCTCGTCGCTGCGGATCAGCAACACCCGGAGAGGCTGGGCGTTCATGGCCGTCGGCCCGTACTTCACCAGGTCGTAGACGGCCTGGATCTGGACGTCGGTGACCGCCTCGGTGGTGAACGAGTTCGCCGTACGCGCCTCGAGGAACAGCAGGTCCTGGGCCGCGGGTGCGAGCTCCAGGGTCGGTGCGTCGACGAGGGTCGGGTAGGGGTCGAGGACGGTCATGAGGTGCTCCCTGCGGTAGTGGCTTCTGCAGAGAACAAGACACTTGAGCCATCAAGAATTGCATCTGCAACCAATGATCTGGGTCACACCTGACGTTCGGTAGAGTCTCCGCCGGTGGCGTGTCCGAGCGGCCGAAGGAGCACGCCTCGAAAGCGTGTGACGTTGTAAGACGTCCGTGGGTTCAAATCCCACCGCCACCGCCAATGTGATGTCTCAGGACATCGGAATGGGCTGAACCTGCGAAGTGCAGGTTCAGCTCATTTTTTTGTGGGGCCTGGTGGCCTGCCGGTGGGTTGGTAGTTCTTGCGTGGGTCGATAATGAGGTCGCGCAGGATCTCGCCGGTGGCGGCGTTCACGATGGTGACGTGGAGGTCTTGGATGAGCAGGATGACGTCGGTTCGGGCGCAGGTTC
>JANOTZ010000404.1:0-3400 GCA_031416735.1 Frankiales bacterium | reverse complement strand
GGCCGGCACCCTGCTGTTCCCGGCGATCAACGTCAACGACTCGGTGACCAAGAGCAAGTTCGACAACCTCTACGGCTGCCGCCACTCCCTCGTCGACGGCCTCAACCGCGCGACCGACGTCATGCTCGCCGGCAAGACCGCCGTCGTCTGCGGCTTCGGTGACGTCGGCAAGGGCTCGGCCGAGTCGCTGCGCGCCCAGGGCGCCCGCGTCATCGTCACCGAGATCGACCCGATCTGCGCACTGCAGGCCTCCATGCAGGGCTACCAGGTCGCCCGGCTCGAGGACGTGGTCGAGACCGCTGACGTTTTCATCACCACCACCGGCAACAAGGACATCATCATGGCCGCCGACATGGCCAAGATGAAGCACCAGGCGATCGTCGGCAACATCGGCCACTTCGACAACGAGATCGACATCTCCGGTCTCACGAAGTTCGCCGGCATCGAGCGGATCAACATCAAGCCGCAGGTCGACGAGTGGGTCTTCCCCGCCACCTCAACAACGGCGGCCCACTCGATCATCTTGCTGTCCGAGGGTCGCCTGCTGAACCTCGGCAACGCCACCGGCCACCCGAGCTTCGTGATGAGCAACTCCTTCACCAACCAGGTCATCGCGCAGATCGAGCTGTTCACCAAGCTCGACCAGTACCCCCTCGGCGTCTACGTGCTCCCGAAGCACCTCGACGAGAAGGTCGCGCGCCTGCACCTCGACGCCCTCGGCGTCCGGCTCACCGAGCTCCGCAAGGACCAGGCCGAATACATCGGCGTCGACGTCGGCGGTCCTTACAAGTCCGACCACTACCGCTACTAATTCCCACCAGCACAGCCTGTACGACGAAAGCCGGCCACTCCGACGGGGTGGCCGGCTTTCGCCGTACCCGGCCTCCTGCAGGGTGAGGAGGTGAGGACCTTGGACACTGTGGAGGCGCAATCGGCAGCAGCACACTGAGAGTGTGATGTCGCAACCCGCAGGCAGGCCCCGGCTGGTCCCCGCCGCAGCGAGCCCCGGGATGACAGGTGAGCGGCTGCATCCGGAACACGACCCGCTGCGCGAGCAGTTGCTTGCCGAACTCGTCGAAACCGCGCCGGACGCGGTCCTCGTGGTCGACGCCGATGGTGTCCTGAGATTGGTGAACCACCAGATCGAGGTGCTGTTCGGCTACTCCCGGGAGCAGCTGCTCGGCCAGTCGGTGGAGCTTCTGGTGCCGGAGCGGTTCCGCGCCCGGCACGTCCTCGACCGCGGTCGCTACGCCGAGGCTCCGACGGTGCGGCCGATGGGCGAGGGCCGGTTCCTGTTGGCCCGGCGAAGCGACGGCACCGAGTTCCCAATCGAGATCAGCCTCGCGCCGCTGTCTGTCCCGAGCGGGCCCGCCTTCACCGCCATCGTCCGGGATGTGACAGCCCGGGCCGAGTTGGAGGCCGAGCTGGCTCGACGCGCCACCTGCGATCCGCTCACCGGCCTTCCCAACCGGTTCCTGCTGGCCGACCGGCTCGCGGTGGCGACCGCACGCCGCGAGCCCCACGGGGCATTGCTCTTCATCGACCTCGACGACTTCAAGAGGGTCAACGACGAGCTGGGCCACAGCGCCGGAGACACGCTGCTCAAGACCGTCGCTGACCGGCTGACACGTATCGTCCGGCCCGAGGACTCCTACGGCCGGTGGGGCGGCGATGAGTTCATGGTGCTCAACGAATCCCTGCGCAACCGCGCCGAAGCGCTCGGGCTCGCAGACCGGCTGGCCACCGCCATCGCTGAACCCGTGGAGATCGCCGGGCGGGTCATCCGCGCCCAGGCGAGCATCGGCGTGGCGATGCTAGAGGAGGGTCACGACTCGGAGCGGATCATCAACCTCGCGGACGAGCGGATGTACCTCGTGAAGCGCGCGCACCTCGCAGACCGAGGCGGTGAGCCTTGATCAACGGTTGGCCGGACCGCGCAGCACCGCCGGTGGCCCAGACGCACTGCTGCCGTCGCGCCGGGTGATTCCTGTCATACTTGGGCCGTCTAGACATTCGCGACGATCCGGGGGGATCCCTTGCACGCCCGTACCCAGCGGGGCGCCACCGCGCTCGCCTGCCTCCTGCTCGTCCTGGGGCTCCTCGGGACCGGACTGGCGGACCCGGCCTCGGCCACCTCGGACACCACACCGCCGGTGCTCCAGGGCATCACCCGCACGTCGCCGGAGGTCGTCGCCGGTGGCGGCACGCTCGCCCTGGCGTGGGTGGCTACCGACGATGCGGCCGTGAATTACGTGGGCGTGCACCTGGTGGACGCTGCCGGCAAGGAGCACGACCTCTACAACCGCGACGGGGACCGCGGCGGCGACAGCGCCGTCATCGACAAGAGCTGGGCCGATGGGCCGGTGCAGATCACCTTCGTGTGGCTCATGGACGTGAACGGCAACGTCGCGTGGTACTTCGCCGACGGCCGGCTGAGCACCAGTCCCGGAGGCGAGGGCCGGCACACCCTGGACCTCGCCGGGCTGGGCTTCCGGACCGACAACCCAGGGGCGGACGTGACGCCGCCGGTGCTCACCTCGGTCGCGCTCGCCTCGCCCGGGCCGTTCACCGCCGGCGACACCGTGACCGTCGACATCGCCGGCCACGACGACACGGGGGGCTACTGGGTTCAGCTCGTCTTCGTGGACGCCGCGGGCGGGCAGCATGCCTTCTTCCCGAATTTCGGGGGGACCACGATGAGCCGGGTCATCGACACCAGCTGGGCGAACGGCGCGGTGCGGCTGGTCGAAGCGGTCCTTTACGACGAGGCCCACAACCGGAGCGTCTACGAGAGCGACGGCAGCGCGACCTATGTTCCCGCGCAGAGCGGACCATCCCAGCACAACCTCGACCTCGCGGCGCAGGGTTTTTACACCCAGGACACCGGGGCCGACACAACGCCGCCCGTGCTCTCCAGCATCGGGCTCGACGCGCCCGGGCCGTTCGTCGAGGGGGACGTCGTCTCCTTCCACTGGGCCGGCGACGCCGACGTGGACCTCGTGTCGTTCAACGTGACCGATGGGGCGGGCAAGTCGCACTTCCTGTTCTCCGACGGAGCCGGTCGGCCCAACACGACGATCGACGCCAGCTGGGGCGTCGGCACCGCGACGGTGTGGTCGGTCACCTTGCGGGACGCAGTACGCAATGAGGCGCAGTACCTCAAGAGCGGTGAGGTGATCTACAACCCGTCGCGGCCTGTGGGGCGCCACACCGTCGACTTCGCCAGCTCGTCCTTCGAGGTCACGAACGTCCCGGCGCCTACTTCGACCAGCACACCCACGCCCGCCCCGACCAGCACGCCCACGCCCGCCCCGACCAGCACGCCCACGCCCGCCCCGACCAGCACGCCCACGCCCACCCCGACCAGCACGCCGGTGCCGACCAGCCCCCCCACCGCGGG
>JANOTZ010000403.1:0-17821 GCA_031416735.1 Frankiales bacterium | reverse complement strand
CGGTTCCCGACCTGATCGTCGCCGCCACCGCCGAACTCGCAGGACTTACCGTGCTTCACCTCGACAAGGACTTCGAGCTCATCGCAGACGTCACTGGTCAGAACGTCGAGCGACTCACAACAGCCTGACAGGTGAAGAGGGCCGGCTATCCGCGCGGCCGCCGGCACCTAATTGTCCACGTTCCCTGTGTCCGGCGGGGAGCGCTGCAACGACCCGCTTTCCAGCAGTCGGTCGAACTCCTTGTTGCGTCGGAAGGTCTGGCGATGCCAGGGGTGGGTCGGCTAGCCGGAGGAACCGTCAGCCGGCGAGGTCCTCGATGAGCTGGACGAGGGTGCGCACGGCGACGCCGGTGCCACCGACGGGCGTGTAGCCGTAGGCCGAGGCGGTGTTGTAGGCCGGACCGGCGATGTCCAGGTGCGACCACTTCACGCCGTCGGCGACGAACTCCTGCAGGAACAGCCCCGCGGTAAGCATCCCGCCTTCGCGCGGACCGGTGTTGACCATGTCGGCGACGTCGGAGTCCAGACCCTTGCGCAGGTCGGCGGGCAGCGGCATCGGCCACATCTGCTCCCCGGCCTCGTCGGCAGCGGACACGACGTGGTTGCGGAGCCCGTCGTCATTGCCCATGACCCCTGACGTGCGGGCACCGAGGGCGACCAACTGGGCGCCGGTCAGGGTGGCCACGTCGAGGACGACGTCGGGGGAGTCCTCGCAGGCGCGGACGATCGCGTCGGCCAGAACCAGCCGGCCCTCGGCGTCGGTGTTGTTGACCTCGATCCGGGTGCCGCCGCGCATGGTGAGCACATCGGACGGGCGGATCGCGGTGCCCGACGGCATGTTCTCCGCCATCGGCACCCACGCCTCGACGTCGATCGCGAGCCCGAGCTGGGCGATCGCGGACATCGCGCCGATCACCGCGGCGGCGCCGCCCATGTCGGACTTCATGTGCTCCATGCCGGCGGCCGGCTTGATGGAGATGCCGCCCGAGTCGAAGGTGATGCCCTTGCCCACCAGGGCAACCTTCGTCGTCGCGCCCTTGCCCCTGTGCGACAGGTGCACCAGCCGTGGCGGGTTTGCGGAGCCCTGGCCGACGCCGAGGATGCCGCCGTACGCGCCCTTCTTGAGGGCCTTCTCGTCCAGGACCTCGACGGTGAGACCGACCCGCGCAGCCTCCGTGGACGCGGCGGCGGCGAGCGCGACCGGGTGCAGGTCGGACGGCGGGGTGTTGACCAGGTCGCGGGCCAGCTTGGCGGCGCCGGTCACCACCTCGGCGTGCTTGAGGATCTTCTTGGCGTCCTTGACGGTGGTCACGACGGAGAGTGAGGCGACGGGGGCCTTCTGCTCGTCGAGCGAGGTGTGCCGGTAGCTGGTGAACGCGTAGGCGCCGAGCAGGCCGCCCTCGGCGACGGCCCGCAGCGACACGGCGTCGTCGGCCGGCAGGGCCAGGGCAGCGGACGCGGAGGCTCCGGCCAGCGCGCGGACGGCGCTGCCGGCGGCCCGGCGCAGCACCTCGGCGTCGTAGGTCTTGGCCTGGTCCCCGAGCCCGACGGCCACCAGGACGGGGGCCTTGGTGGCGCCGAGGGTGGCGAGCCGGGTGACCTCGTCGGCCTTACCGGTCGCGCCCAGGCCGACCAGCGCGGGGAGCAGACCCCGGCCGAACGCCTTGGCGAGCTCCTCCGAGCCGGCGGCGAGCGCCAGGCCCTTGGGGCCCTTCACGACGCCGATCACGACGGCATCGACCTTCACGGTCGCGGGGCTGGTCAAGGTCACGGAGATACGGGTCACGGGCGCAGACATTACCCTCGGCACGATTTCCCCCGAGTTGTCATGTTCTGTGCCAGTCTGCCGTCAGTCCCACTCACAGACAGATGGAGAAGCCTCATGCGTCAAGTCCTGTTCGGCCTTCTTGCGGCAACCGCGATCGTGGCGCTGGCCGCCCCGGCGAGTGCGGGCGACAAGTGCTACAGCGCCCCCGACAACGGCAAGTTCCCGACCATGCAGGTCTGCTTCCCGCTGCCGGTTGACGTCACGCCCCGCTAACCGCGATCGCTTCGCCTCAGGCCGGTCACCCGCATGCGGTGGCCGGCCTGAGTGTTGGATGAAGGCATGAGCGTCAACCGTTGGGTGCAGGACCGGGTGCCGACCGACCGGGTGCACCTCGACGTCGCGGCCGCCGGTCGGGTGTCGCAGGGGGTCCTCGACGCGCAGGTCGCGCACCTGCGGGCCGAGGCCGAGCTGGGGGCCTACGTGGCGGAGGTCGCCGCCCGGCCCGCCGTGGACGCCGGCCGCGCAGCGCTCGGCGCGATGCTGGGCCTTGCCGGCACGGACGTGCTCCTCACCGACGGGGGCGCGACCGCCTTCGCCGTACTCCTGGCGGCCTGGCCGCTCGAGCGCGGCGCCCGGATCGGCACCCTCCCCAGCGAGTACGGCGGCAACGCGCGCGTCCTGAGCCACCTGGCCGCCACCCGGGGGTGGGAGCTGGTGACGCTCCCGGTGGATCGGCTCGGCCGTCTCGCCGGGGTGCCGGACGGCCTTGACCTGCTGACGTTCCCGCAGATCCCGAGCCAGCGCGGCATTCTCCAGCCGGTGGAGGAGGTGCTCGCCACCGGGGTCCCGCTGGTGCTGGACGTCGCGCAGGCGTTGGGCCAGATCGCGGTCCCGACCGGTGCGGCCGCCTATGTCGGCACGTCCCGCAAGTGGCTGTGCGGTCCGCGGGGAGTGGGGTTCGGGGTGGTCGACCCGGCCTGGCACGACCGGCTGGCGGACCCGCCGACCCTGGGTGGGCTGGAGGAGGACGACCTGCGCCGCTTCGACAGCACCGAGCCGCACGTCGCCGGCCGGGTCGGGCTGGCGCTGGCCGCCCGCACCTGGACGCCCGCCCTGCTGCCCGTCGTCCAGGCAGGAGCCGCCGCTGCCCGGGTGCTGCTGCACGACGCCGGGGGCTGGCAGGTCGTCGAACCGGTCGCCGAGGCCACCGGCAGCACCACCTTGGCGCACGCCTCCGCCGACCCGTTCGCGACCCGGCTCGCCCTGCTCGAGGAGGGCTTCGTGGTGAGCGCTGTGCCGACCACCCGGGCCGAGGATGTCGCCGTACCCGTGCTGCGGGTGTCGACGGCCGCGTGGGTGACGCCGGCTGATCTCGAGGCGCTGGCCGACGCCCTGGAACGCTGCACTCGCTAAGGTCGGCTCTCGTGAGCGCCCTCAAGAACTCTCCCCTCCACGACCGTCACGTCGCCCTCGGCGCCAAGCTCGCCGATTTCGGTGGCTGGGAGATGCCGATCGAGTACCCCGGCGGCGGCGTCCTGAAAGAGCACCAGGCGGTCCGCGAGGCCGTGGGTGTCTTCGACGTCAGCCACCTCGGCAAGGGCGTGGTGCGCGGCGCGGGAGCGCTGGACTTCGTCAACGCCCGGCTCACCAACGACCTGCGCCGGATCGGGACGGGGCAGGCGCAGTACACGCTGTGTTGTGATCGCACGACCGGTGGCGTCATCGATGACCTGATCGCCTACGTCCGGAGCGAGGACGAGGTCTTCCTCATCCCCAACGCGGCCAACACCTCGGCGGTGGTCGGGCTCCTGCAGGCCGACGCCCCGGCGGGCATCGAGGTGGAGGACCTGCACACCCGGTTCGCGGTGATCGCCGTACAAGGCCCCCGGAGCCCGGAGCTGGTGGCGGCCCTCGGACTGCCGACCGACCACGACTACATGAGGTTCACCCGCAGCGGCGAAATGACCGTCTGTCGCACCGGGTACACCGGGGAGATGGGCTACGAGCTGCTGCCGGCCTGGGACGACGCGGGCGCCGTCTGGGACGAGCTGATGGACAAGGGCGCCGCGCTGGGCATCCTGCCCTGCGGACTGGGTGCCCGCGACACGCTGCGCACCGAGATGGGCTACCCGCTGCACGGCCAGGACCTGTCCCTGGACATCACGCCGGTGCAGGCGAAGTCGGGGTGGGCGGTCGGCTGGGACAAGCCGGAGTTCTGGGGCCGCGAGGCGCTGGTCAAGGAGCGCGCCGAAGGCCCGGCCCGGTCGCTGTGGGGGCTGGAGTCGCAGGACCGCGGCATCCCGCGCAGCCACATGAGCGTGCTCAAGGACGGCCGCGTGATCGGTGAGGTGACGAGCGGGACCTTCTCGCCGACCCGCCGACTCGGCATCGGGCTGGCGCTGCTCGAGCGGGGCACCGCCGAAGGTGACGAGGTGACCGTCGACGTGCGCGGCCGGGTCAGCGTGATGAAGGTCGTCAAGCCGCCCTTCGTGCCGAGCCACGTGCGGTGATCGACAAGGTCCTGCTCATCGGCCTGGCCGGTGCCGGCACGTCCACGGTCGGGACGCTGCTCGCCGCCCGGCTGGGCTGGCCCTACCTCGACAACGACTCGATGCTCGAGCGGGCCACCGGACGCTCGGCGGCCGAGCTCGTCGCGGCCGACGGGGAGGACCTGCTGCGGGAGGCCGAAGGCCGGGTGCTGACCCTGATGCTCGGCATGCCTGGGCCGCTGGTCGCCGGGCTGCCTGCCGGAGTGGTGCTCGCGGAGGCCGACCGTCAGCGGCTGGCGTCCTGCGACGCGCATGTCGTCTGGCTCCGGGCGACGGTGCCCGTGCTGGTCCGCCGCATTGCCGGTGGCCCGACCCGAGGCGTGTTCGGCGCCGACCCGGCCGGTGCCCTGAGGAGGCTTGCGGCAGAACGCAACCCGCTCTATCAGGAGGTGGCCGACCAGGTCGTCGACGTGGACGCGTTGCAGGCCGGGGCGATCGCCAAACTGGTCGTCGCCGCCCTCGAGACGTAACCGCTGCCGTCGGGGCGAGGGGTCCTCACAAAGCGCTGGCCAGCACCACCAGGCAGACCGTCGTCGCGGTCTCCGACAGCCCGCCCAGGACGTCGCCGGTGAGACCCCCGACCCGCCGGGTCGCGTGTTGCCTCAGGAGCCGAGCCGCCCCCAGCCCCAAGGCCACGGCGAGCAGCGTGCGGACCACATGTTCCGGGTCGCCGCCGTCGGTGTCCTTGTCGACAGTCGCGTACGCCGTGAACCCGACCGCGACCAGCAGCACCCAGCCGCTGGTGACGCCCCGGCGCACCGTGCCGGCCACCAGCGCCCCCAGCCCCTCCGGCGTCGCCGGGCGGGTGTCCCGGCAGGCACCGGTGACGGCGAGCCGACCGACCACCACGGCGAGGAGCACCGAAGCGGTGCCACGACCCTCCTGGACGCAGGTGGCTAGGGCCGTGACCTGCGTCAGCAGCACCAACACCAGGACCACCCCACCCATCGGCCCGAGGTAGGGGGCCTTCATCGCGGCCCGGGTCCTCTCCGGGTCGCGGAGGGACCCGAGCCCGTCGACCAGGTTGGCGAGGCCAGCCAGGTGCATCCCGCGGCTGATGAGCACCAGCGTGGTGATCGCGAGCACGCTGGGTAGCAGCTCTCGGGCATCGCTGACCTGCCGGAAGCCGTAGAGCACGGTGGCCGCGGTCAGGCCGAGGAGCAGGCCGACGAGCGGCGCCAGCTCCATCGCCCGTCCAGCGGTACGCCGGTCCAGCGCACGGGGGCCCCTCACCGGAATCACCGTCAGGGTTTTCAGCGCCAGCCGCAGGCCGTCAAGCACCGAGCTGGTCCAAGCCGGTGCGCACGACCGCTACCGCCACGTCGGCGCTGCCTGTCGTGAGGCTTAGGTCGAGCAGCGGAGTGAGGCCGACAGCGGTCAGCGCCAGCCGCCCGGCGGGGTCCACGGGCAGCGACCCGGCGAGCCACCAGCGTTCGCCGCCGGGCGCGATCCGCTGGGCCACCAGGGCGGCGGCCGCCGTCGCCGTGCCACCCCCCAACAACACCGGGGTACGGCGGGAAGCCAGCCGCTCGAGCAGGCCGACGATCCGCCCGAGGGCCGGGTCGCCCGCCAACGCCTCGGGGTCGTGCACGTGCTGCCGGGCGGTGCGGAGCAGGTCGCGGACGGCCACCACCTGCTCGCGCCAGTCCTCGGTGGCGCCGGTGCCGACCAGACCCACCGCGTCGAGGTCGAGCAGCGCCCCGACCGCGGCGAGGGCGGCCGGTGACACCAGGTCGGAGTCGAGCACCACCAGGTCGGCGCCGGCATCGACGAAGCGGTCGGCCTCCTCGCGGCCCGCCGCGAGCCCCTGGCCGCTGGCGATCTGGACCCGCATGACCGCGCGCGGTGCGACCGGGGGGTCGCCGAAGACGCGTCGCAGCTCGTCGTCGAGGCGGCTCATCGCAGTCTCCGGGGCTGGCGGGCTGTGTCGATGAGGTCTCCGTCCTTGCACGCCCGGGACCCCAGGGCGGCGAGCCGGCGGTCCAGCTCGTCGGGGGGCGGGTTGTGATGGCCGACGTGGATGGCGAGGACCTGGGTGTCGGCGGTGATCGCGCCGACCGCCCGGAGCCGCTCGACCTCGCCGGGCCAGGTGTCGAGAGTGAGGTGGGAGGACATCGGGAGCCCGGCGAGCTCCAGCAGCACCACATGGAAGCTCCGGTCACGGACCGCCTCGACCGTCTCTGTGGGCAGCACCCCGGTGTCGGTGGCATAGAGCAGCCGGTCGCCGTCGGGGCCGGTGACGTCGAACAGGACGGCATCGTCGGGGTGCTCCGCGTCGAGCACCCGCACGGTGTAGCCGGCCAGCTCGTGGGTGCCACCGGGAAGGGCCTCGATCGCCGTCACCTGGCCGTCGAACGAGGCGGCGGCCAGGACCAGCGGGGGAGCGAGGACCTGCAGCGGACCGGTGCCCTCGGCCCAGGCCCGCCATACCCAGGCGGCCGGGAAGTGGTGGTCGGAGTGCCGGTGGGTGATGAGCGCGACCTCCACGTCGCGCAGCGAGACGCCTTGGCGCACCGCGGACTGCGCGGCGGCCGGACCCAGGTCGATGAGCAACCTGTCGTCGAGCAGTACCGAGGTCTGCGCCCGCACGACGCCTTGGGTCGCTGCCGCCGTACAGGAGGCACAGTGGCACCAGGGGTTGGGCCACCCGTCCGAGGCCCCGCTGCCGAGCAACCTGATGCGCACCGGTCTAGCCTGCCAGCATGACGTGGACCTGGAGCTATGAGGGACCTGACGGCGCGCCGGTGGATGCGGGACCGGACACCCCGGTCCAGCCGGAGTTTCCGACCCAGGCCGATGCGGAGTCGTGGGTCGGGGAGATCTGGAAGGACCTCCGCGAAGGCGGGGTGCAGGCGGTCTCGCTGTGGGAGGACGACCGCAAGGCCTACGGCCCGATGTCGCTCGACCCCGCATAGGCCCGGCCAGATCAGGGCCGGGCGGGCGGTGAGCCGCCCTTGCCGGGGTCCTTCTCCACGACCGCGGCGAGGACGTCGTCGACGGCCTGCTTGAGGTCGGCCGGCAGGGCCTTGGCCGCGGCGTTGTCGCGGACCTGCTCCGGGCGGGTGGCACCGACGATGGCCGACGCCACGTTGGGGTTGGCGAGCACCCAGCCGATGGCGAGCTGGGCCATCGACATCCCGGCGTCGGCGGCCAGTGGCCTGAGCTCCTGCACCGTGGTGAGGACCTCGTCGCGCAGGAAGCCCTTGATGAAGCCCTGCCCGGTCTCGTCGGTCGCGCGGGAGCCGGCGGGCGGCGGCGTGCCCGGGAGGTACTTGCCGGTGAGGACGCCCTGCGCGATGGGCGACCACACGATCTGGGAGACGCCCTCCTTCTCGGACAGCGGGACGATCTCGTCCTCGATGACCCGCCACAGCGCGGAGTACTGGGGCTGGTTGGAGACCAGGCGGTCGAAGCCCAGGGCGTCGGCGATCTCCAGGGCCTGCGCGATCTCCGGGGCCCGCCACTCACTGACCCCGACATACATGACCTTGCCCTGGCGGACCAGGTCGTCGAAGGCGCGCAGCGTCTCCTCGAGCGGGGTCTCGTAGTCGAAGCGGTGGGCCTGGTAGAGGTCGACGTGGTCGGTCTTCAGGCGCTTGAGGGAGGCGTTGCAGGACTCCAGGATGTGCTTGCGGGACAGGCCGCGCTCGTTGATGCCCGCGCCGGTCGGCCAGTAGACCTTGGTGAACAGCTCGTAGGACTCGCGCTTGACGCCCTTGAGCGCCTCACCGAGGACCGTCTCCGCCTTCGTGCCGGCGTAGACGTCAGCGGTGTCGAAGGTCGTGATGCCGACCTCGAACGCCTCCTTCACACAGGCGGTGGCCTGGTCGGCCTCCACCTGCGATCCGTGCGTCAGCCAGTTGCCATAGCTGATCTCGCTGACCTTCAGACCACTGCGACCAAGTCGCCGAAATTCCATGCACCGACCCTAGTGAAGGCCTGCCCGGTAAGCGAACCGGGGTCAGACCTGCTGGCCGCGCTCCACCTGCGGGCGGGGCATCCGGAACCGGCGGATGACCGTGGTGCGCAGCAGTCCGTAGGCGATGTGCCCGCGCAGCTTCTGCTCCTGCGGGAAGCGGGCCTTGAGCTGGCGCCGGAGGGCCGCACCGGCGAGCATCAGGTCGACCACGACTCCGGCCATGGTTGCGACCCAGATGCCGAAGGTGACGGCCTGCAGCTGGAGGTTCTTGCTCAGCCCGGAGACGACGACGAGCAGCGCGATGGGCAGCAGCAGCCAGCCCAGGCTGCGGCGCGAGTCGATGACGTCCCGCACGAGCCGACGGACCGGGCCGCGGTCACGGGCGAGCAGCATCTTGTCGTCGCTCGTCGCCCCGGTGAGACCGGCCCGGCGCACCTTTCCGCGCTGCTCGGCCTGCTTCGCCCGCAGCTGCTTGGCCGCCTGGCGCCGGTTGGTGGGCGGGGGCGCGACCGGTCCACCTCTGCGCTTCTGCGCGTCACTGCGCTTCGGAGTGGGTCGTCCTTTGCCCTGCGTCTGCTCGGTCACCGCACTAGGGTAAGGCGAGCATCTGGTCGAGGGCCTGCTTGGCCCAACGCGCGGTCTCAGGATCGACCGTGATCCGGTTCGGGACCCGCCCCGCGACGAGCTCCTCGAGCGACCAGACCAGGTGCGGCAGGTCGATCCGGTTCATCGTCGAGCAGAAGCACACGGCCTTGTCGAGAAAGACGACGGTCTTGTCGGGGTGGGCGTTCGCCAGGCGGCGGACGAGGTTGAGCTCGGTGCCGATCGCCCAGGCCGAGCCGGGTGCGGCGGCCTCGAGGGTCTTGATGATGTGCTCGGTCGAGCCGACCAGGTCGGCAGCCTCGACGACCTCGTGGGTGCACTCCGGGTGGACGATCACCGTCACCCCGGGCACCCGCTGGCGGACGTCGTCGACGGAGGCGGTCGTGAAGCGGCCGTGCACCGAGCAGTGGCCCTTCCACAAGATGATGGTGGCGGCCTGCAGCTCGGCAGGAGTGTTACCGCCGAACGGCTTGCGCGGGTCGTAGACGACGCAGTCCTCGAGGCGCAGGCCCAGCTCGCGCACCGCGGTGTTGCGGCCCAGGTGCTGGTCGGGCAGGAACAGCACCTTGCTGCCCCTGGAAAACGCCCACTCGAGGGCCCGTTTGGCGTTGGAGGACGTGCAGATCGTGCCGCCGTGCCGGCCGGTGAAGCCCTTGATGGCGGCGCTGGAGTTCATGTAGCTGACCGGCACGGTCACGTCGGCGACGCCCGCCTCGGTGAGCTGCTCCCAGCACTCCTCGACCTGGTCGAAGGTTGCCATGTCGGCCATCGAGCACCCGGCCGCGAGGTCGGGCAGTACCACGGCCTGGTCGGGTCCGGTGAGGATGTCGGAGGACTCGGCCATGAAGTGCACCCCGCAGAACACGATGTACGGCGCATCGGGCCGTGCCGCTGCCTGCTGGGCCAGTTTGAAGGAGTCGCCGGTGACGTCCGCGAAGGCGATCACCTCGTCGCGCTGGTAGTGGTGGCCCAGGATGAAGACCTGCTCGCCGAGGGCCGCCTTCGCCGCGCGGGCCCGCTCGACCAGCGCCGGGTCGGAGGCGGCGGGCAGGTCACCGGGGCAGTCCACGCCACGTTCGGAGGCGGGATCGCTCTGCCGGCCCAGCATGAGCAGGGCGAGGGGGGTGTGCTCGACGCCGGGCATGAGCTCGGTCACGGGAGGCTCCTTGTCGTCGTACAGACGATAACCCTGTGGTGCGGGTTCTGCTTCCCGCGGGGCAAGATGCGGGCGTGCGCGTGCTGCTGGCTCCCGACTGCTTCGGCGGGACCCTGTCGGCTCCCGCCGCCGCCCAGGCCCTGGCCGACGGCTGGCGCACCGCCCGGCCCGGCGATGAGCTGGTCCTGCTGCCCATGTCGGACGGCGGACCGGGCTTCCTCGACGCCCTCCCAGGGAGCCCGGTTTCGGTGCTCGTCCAGGACCCGCTCGGCAGGCCGACGCTTGCGACCTGGCTGCTCGACGGGACGACCGCCTACGTCGAGTCCGCCCAGGCCTGCGGCCTGCACCTGCTCGACCCGGCCGAACGCGACCCGGGGGTGACCACGACGTACGGCGTAGGGCAGCTGGTGCGCGCAGCGGTCGAGGCGGGCGCGACCCGGATCGTGCTGGGCCTCGGCGGCAGCGCCACCAACGACGGGGGAGCGGGCCTGCTCGCTGCCCTCGGGGTCGTGTCGGAGGACGCGGCCGGGCCGCTCGCGCCAGGCGGTCTGGCCCTCGCCCGGGCGGTGCGGCTGGTGGGGGAGCCGGCCCTTCGGGGGGTGGTGCTCGTCGCCGCGACCGACGTGGACCACCCGCTGCTCGGCCCGCACGGCGCGACCGCGTGCTTCGCTGCCCAGAAGGGTCCCCTTTCGCCGTACCCGGGCTCGGCCGACGAGCTCGAAGCGGCCCTCGCGCACTGGGCCGACCTGGTCGAGAAGCACCTGTCGGTGCAGGTCCGGGACCTGCCCGGGGCGGGCGCCGCCGGTGGGCTGGGCTTCGCGGTCCTCGCCGTCGGGGGCACCCGCCGGTCCGGCGTCGAGCTGGTCGCCGAGGCGGTCGGGCTGGGCGCGGAGCTCGCCAGGGCCGACCTGGTGGTGACCGGCGAGGGGACGTTCGACGCGTCGAGCCTGCGGGGAAAGGTGGTCGGCGGGGTAGCCCGGGCGGCCCTCGCGGCGGGGGTTCCCTGCGTGGTGCTGGCCGGTGTGGTTGCTGACGAGGTGGCTTCCGGTGAGCGGGTCAGCGCCGTGGCGGGGGTCGAAGCGTCGTACAGCCTGGTGGAGGAGGTGGGACGCGAACGGGCCCTTACCGCCCCGGCTGAGGCGCTCGCCACGCTCGCAGCTCGTATCGCGGGTCAGTGGTCCGTGTGACAATGGGAAGGGCTCGGCGCATCGACGCGTTGAGGCTGCTGAGCACGCACCGCCCCGCACCACTTTGGAGAGGTACCCCATGAGTGAGACGACTGCCACCGAGACTGTCGCGGAGACAGCTGCCCCGGACACGGCCAACGCCGTCGGGGTCATCTTGACCGACCCGGCCGCGGAGAAGGTCGCCTCGCTGCTCTCCCAGGAGGGCCGCGACGACCTCGCGCTGCGCGTCGCCGTCCAGCCTGGTGGCTGCAGTGGCCTGCGCTACCAGCTGTTCTTCGACGAGCGCAACCTCGACGGTGACGCGATGCAGACCTACGGCGAGAACGTCAAGGTCGTCGTCGACCGGATGAGCGTCCCCTACCTCGCGGGCGCCACCATCGACTTCGTGGACACCATCGAGAAGCAGGGCTTCACGATCGACAACCCCAACGCCGGCGGTTCCTGCGCCTGTGGCGAGTCCTTCCACTAACCCCCCCACAGCCTTGTACGGCGGCGCCGCACCCCTCGGGGGCGGCGCCGCTGGCGTCTCCCCTCCCGCTCGCGTCAGGGGCCGCCTGAGTACGGCGTGGCCGGCCGCCCAGGCCCTCCCGTTGCGTCTGCCCGGCCAGGCGGCCGACATGTCCTGATGAGCGGACGCAAGGGCGTGTCCAGACCGCGGGCCTGGCTCAGGAGAGCGGGACCTCGCGGCCGTTGCTGCCGTCGATGACCGTGCGGTCACCGAGCGGGGCCTGCAGGGCCACCTCGACCTGGACCGGTCGGTAGTCCTCGGTGCAGGCCCGCAGCGGCTCCATGGTGTCGGCCTCGAGCAGTACGACGACCGAGTCGGCGCTTTCCTTCACCGCGTGTGTGACGCCGGTGTGCGCGCAGGAGCTGGAGTCGCCGTACTGCACCAGCACCGCGTTGGCGGTCTTCGCCCGGTAGGCGGAGTCGAAGGCCAGCGGGCTCCGCGTCGGTTTCGGCTCCGTCGAGGACGGCGGGCTCCGCGTCGGTTTCGGCTCCGTCGAGGACGGCGGCTGCGCGGGCGGCGGCGGCTCACCGGAGGACGGCGGCTCGACGGGCGTCCCGGGGTCGGTGCCGGGGGCGGTGGGTTCGGTGCCCGGGTCGGTGCCGGTCCCGAGGTACTTCGGCTCGACCGCCACACCGGCGACCGGGTCGGGGGAGCCCAAGATGTCGAACAGCCAGGCCGGGAGCAGTACCTGGCCGCCGTCAGCGAGCTGCGCCACGGTCAGGCCCAGGTGCGCGCCGGTGATGTCGATCGGCGCCGGTTCCTTGCAGCCACCGTCGGGGGTCATCTCGCAGCTCAGGATGCGGGCCATCGGCGCCAGGGCCTCGAAGGCCGCGCGGGCCGAAATGAGCGGGTAGGAGTCGGCCTTGTCCGGGCTGGACAGCCAGCCGCTCCCGCTGACCACCTTCGCGTCCTGGTTCACCGCGATCAGGGTGGTCCAGCCCAAGGCGTCGAGCCCACCGACGACCGGGTCCACGGCCACCGAGCCGCCACCGGCGTAGACGGTGACGCGGGCGGTCTCGTCCTGCAGTCCGACGGCCTCGAGCACCGGGGCGGCTGCGGCCCGTACGGCGTCCTGGCTGGGGGTCTTCTGGGGGAACGGCGGCGGTGGGCTGATGCTGAGGGGCTGCTCGGGGACCCCCGGTGCCGGCACGGGCTGGTCCGGGGCGGGTGCTGGCTCAGCCGTGGCCGTCCCCGAGATCACCGTCCCGGAACCAGAGGAACCCGAGGAACCGGAGCCGCTGCTCACCGAACCGGTCCCGCTGATGGCGCAGGCCATCCCGCCTACGGCGACCTCACCCGGTGTGGGCGGGACGTCAGGGGCCGAGGTCGCGTCAGGGGCTCCACGGTCGGGGGAGCTGTCGGAGGACACCACCGCGTCGGGGCAGAACGAGAAGTACCAGGCGCGGCCGGGCTCACCGTTGACCTGCAGCGTGCCCGACGGACCGGCTGCGCTCCACCCATTGCCCGAGCGTTCCGGCGTACCGGCTCTCAGGGCTTCGGCGAGACGGGCGACTGGTCCCGCAGCCCCAGGACCGCCGGGCAGGTTCCAGGCCGGCGCGTCGGCCGGTGTGCCCTCGGGGAGCGGGCCGACGAGGCGGTAGCCACCGCCGCCGAAGGCGGGTGCCGCATCGCGCATGACGGTGCCCGCAGCGCCGGCGAGCCGCAGGAGCTTCGGGGTGCGCGGGCTGTCATCACCGGCGACGAGGGTGGCGGCGATTGCGACGGCGGCCACAGCCACGACCGAGGCCAGTGGGGCGAGGACCTTGCTGCGATCGTTCATGCCCCTGTGACGCGGCGGCCACGACGTGCGTTCCCCCGGAATGCGGAAGATCCCCAGGAACTCCTGGGGATCTTCCGGCAATCGGGGAAGTTAGTAGTCGTCGAGGCCGTTGACCGTGACGAGCAGGTCCTCGGTGATCTCGACGGGCATCGCGCCGAAGGAGAACGGCAGGCGCTCGAGCGGCAGTCGGGCCAGGGGAACCCTGACGACGGCGCTCGTGAGGTCGATGACGGAGTGACCGAGCACGCTCGCCACCTCCCGGCAGTCGTTCACCAGGTCGATGATCGAGGTGGGCTCGGTCTCAGAGGGAACGGGGGTGTGGAGGGCCATATCTGGGACGCTATGGAGTTACTGGCGAGTACCCAACGCCTACCCGTCAGTAGTGTTCGGCGGACGGCGTGACGCGGGCCACTTTGCGGAGATCACTACGCTGTAGGGATGCGTATCGCCGTCACCGGGTCCATCGCGACCGACCACCTCATGACCTTCTCCGGGCTGTTCAGCGAGCAGTTGCTCCCGGACCAGCTCCAGAACCTCAGCGTGGTCTTCCTCGCCGACGGCCTCGAGGTCCGCCGCGGAGGCACCGGCGCCAACATCGCGTTCGGGATGGGCGTCCTCGGCCAGCTGCCGGTGCTCATCGGCAGTGTGGGCCGGGACGCGGCCGACTACCTCGGTTGGCTCAAGGACCACGGTGTCGACGTCACCGGCGTCCGCACCAGCGAGACCCTCGCCACCCCCCGGTTCACGGTCACCACCGACCAGGCGCAGAACCAGATCGGCTCGTTCTACCCCGGCGCGATGACCGAGGCGGGCAACATCTCGCTGGACGACGTCGACGTCGACCTGGTCGTCATCAGCCCCAACGACCCGGGCGCGATGCTGCGCCACACCAACGAGTGCCGGGACCGTGGTGTGCCGTTCGCCGCCGACCTGTCGCAGCAGCTCACTTTCCTTGGTGGCGAGGCTATCCGCGAGCTCGTCCACGGTGCGACCTACCTGTTCACCAACGAGTACGAAGCCGGTCTGCTCGCCGCGAAGACCGGCTGGTCGGACGCCGAGATCCTCGACCTGGTCGGCACCCGCGTGACGACGCACGGTGCGAAGGGGTGCGTCATCTCCCGCAAGGGCGAGCCGGACCTGCGCGTCGGCATCGTCGCGGCCGACACCATCGCCGACCCGACCGGGGTTGGCGACGCCTTCCGCGCCGGCTTCCTCACCGGCATCTCCTGGGGTCTCGGCCTCGAGCGGGCCGCCCAGGTAGGCGCCCTGCTCGCCACCTATGTCATCGAGACCGTCGGCACCCAGGAATACGCCTTCACCCGCGAGGGCTTCCTGGCCCGCCTCTCGACGGCCTACGGCGCCGACGCGGCTGCTGAGGTCGCTCCGCACCTCTCCTGACCGCTGTCACTGCAGGCGTTTTACCCGGTACGACGGTCCGTCAGCGCCCTCGAAGGACTGGCCGCGCATCCGGCACCAGGCTGGGACGTCACTGGCCGCGGCCGGGTCGTCGGACAGCACCTCGATGACCGCGCCCACCTCGACGGTGGGCAGGGCCCGGGCCAGCTCGATGACGGGAATCGGGCACTTCTGACCGAGGCAGTCGAGCACCAGCGCCGGCTCGTGGGCGGTCACGGTCCCTCCGCTCCCGGCTCGTCGGTGGTCACAGCCCACCCACCCCGGCCTCCTCGCGGAGCCGCGCCACCAGCCCGGGCAGGACGCCGAGGAAACGCTCGACGTCCTGCTCCGTGGTGTCGCGGGACAGCGAGACCCGCACGTTGCCGTGGGTCAGCACCCCCATCGCCACGAGCACGTGCGAGGGCTCCAGCGTCGAGGAGGTGCACGACGAGCCGCTGTTGACCTCGAACCCCGCCTCGTCCAGGGCCCGCACCAGGGACTCGCCATCGACGTACAGGAACGAGAACGTCACGAGGTGTGGGAGCCGGTCGAGCGGGTCACCGACGACCTCCACATCGGGGATGGTCGCGACGGTCGACCGGATCCGGTCGACGAGGGCCCGCAGCCGGGGTTCCTCGGTGGCCGATTCGGCGACGGCCGCCTGCAGCGCCACGGCCGCGGCGAGCACCGACGGCAGCGGCACCGAGCCGGGGGAGCGACCCAGCTCGTGCTCGTCCTCGGGCCAGGGGGAGCGCCAGCGCACGCCGGTGCGGACGGCGAGCACGCCGACGACCGGACCGCCCCACTTGTGCGCGGAGGCGGTTAGCAGCGACCAGCCCGGCGGGACCGGCATTCGGCCCACCACCTGGGAGGCGTCCACCAGCAGCGGGACGTCCCCCAGCGCCGCCGCCACCTCGCTGACCGGCTGGACGGTGCCGACCTCGTGGGACGCGGCGAGCAGGCAGGCCAGCACGGTGTCCGGTTGGACGGCTGCCTGGAAGTCGGTGACGGCCACCCGGCCGAGCCGGTCGACCCCGACGGCGGACGTGGGTCCCTCGGCGCAGGCGTGCAGGGCGGCGGAGTGTTCCACGGCGCTGTGGACCACGTGCTGCCCCGCCCGGATCCGGGCCATGCGGACGCCGCGCACTGCGTCGTACAGGGCTGTAGTGCCGTTGGGGGTGAAGCTGACCTCGTCGGGCCGGGCACCGAGCACATCGGCGACCGCGGCCCGGGCGTCGTCGAGCAGTCTGCGGGCGCGCCGGCCGCTGGAGTAGAGCCGGGCGGGGTCCGCCCAGCCGTCGTCGAGCGCGGTGAGCAGGGCCTGACGCGCCGCTGGGTGCAGCGGCAGCCCCGAGGCGGCGTCGAGGTAGGTGCGCGGGGTCACACCGCACAACCTAGACACGGGCCCCCTCAGAGGGAGAGCGTGCCGACTCTGCGATAACCTCGCACACGCACTTTCGATGCATGTCCGAAGAAGGGTCCGAGCGGTTGCGTACCACCTCCTCGTCGGCGCGCCGGCTCTCCGTGGCTGCCTGCGCCACAGCGCTGCTCACCAGTGGCTGCTCGGGGCGCGAGGCCTACGAGAACGTCTTCGGTCTCGGCTGGCCCAAGCCCAAGACCGAACAGGCCGAGACGATGTACGAAGTCTGGCTCGGGTCCGTGGCGGCCGCCGCGGCCGTCGGCCTGGCGGTCTACATCCTCATCGCGTGGACGGTCATCCGTGACCGCAAGAAGAGTGACGAGCTGCCGCGCCAGGTGCGCTACAACCTCCCCATCGAGGTGCTCTACACGATCGTGCCGTTCGTCATCATCGCCGTGCTGTTCTTCTACACCGCGGTGGCGGAGAACAAGGTCAACAAGCTGACCAAGGATCCGGACGTGCGGATCGGGGTCGTCGGCTTCCAGTGGAACTGGCAGTTCAACTACCTCGACGACAAGGTCCAGGTCACCGGTGAGCCCGCCAAGGGCGGCGCCACTCTCATGCTGCCGGTCAACGCGCGGGTGCGCTTCACCGAGACCTCGCCGGACGTCATCCACTCGTTCTGGGTGCCCGACTTCCTGTTCAAGCGAGACGTCATCCCGGGCCGCCTCAACAGCTTCGAGATCAAGCCCACCCAGATCGGCACCTACATCGGCCGCTGCGCCGAGCTGTGCGGCGAGAAGCACGACCGGATGAACTTCACCGTCAAGGTCGTGTCGCAGGCCGACTACGACGCCTACATCGCGATCCTGAAGGCCGACCCGAACGCCGTGGCCAACGAGCTCGGCCGTGCGCTTCAGACCGGAGACAACTGACATGACCCTCGTCGAAGGCGTCGCCCCGCCGATCGCCAACCGTCGCCCCTCGCCGGGGGCCGGGTCGAAGATCGTCAAGGTCCTGACCACGACCGACCACAAGGTCATCGGTCTGCTCTACCTGTGCACCGGCTTCGGGTTCTTCCTGTTCTCAGGCCTGCTGGCCGAGATCATGCGCCTCGAGCTGGCCCAGCCAGGTCTGAAGTACGTCTCGCAGGAGCAGTTCAACTCGCTGTTCACCATGCACGGCTCGATCATGATGTTCCTGGTCGCGCCGCCCCTGGCGTACGGCTTCACGAACTTCATCATGCCGCTGCAGATCGGTGCGCCGGACATGGCGTTCCCGCGGCTCAACGCCTTCTCGTACTGGCTGTACCAGTTCGGCGGCGCCACCGTGATGGCGGGGTTCCTCACCCCTGAGGGCGCCGCGGCGTTCGGCTGGTTCGCGTACGCGCCTCTCAACAGCGAGATCTACAGCCCGTCGCTGGGGGCGGACCTGTGGATCATCGGCCTGCTCATCGCCGGCCTCGGCACGATCCTGGGTGCCGTCAACTTCATCACCACGATCATCTGCCTGCGTGCGCCGGGGATGACGATGTTCCGGATGCCGATCTTCACCTGGAACATGCTGGTCACCTCGATCCTCGTGCTGTTCGCCTTCC
>JANOTZ010000402.1:0-11210 GCA_031416735.1 Frankiales bacterium | reverse complement strand
CTAAGCGGGAAGCTCGCTTCAAGATGAGATCTCCCACTGGGTTAACCAGGTAAGGCCCCCGGCTAGACCACCGGGTTGATAGGCAGGAAGTGGAAGCGTGGTAACACGTGCAGCTGACCTGTACTAATAGGCCGAGGGCTTGACTACAAACTGCTATTGCTTCGGGCAACCGAAGCCAACGCGTCCACTGTGCGGTTCCCGAGATACGGTCGGGAATCGAGTTGTGCACCTACGATCACAGGTGCACAACCACCGATAAATCTCCATAGAGTTTCGGCGGCCATAGCGAGAGGGAAACGCCCGGTAACATTCCGAACCCGGAAGCTAAGCCTTTCAGCGCCGATGGTACTGCACGGGAGACTGTGTGGGAGAGTAGGACGCCGCCGGACATACTTTACACAAGGAGGGTCAACCAGAAATGGTTGACCCTCCTTGTCATTTCACCACATTGATTTGTCTTTCCCCGATAGGAGCACCACCAGCATGACGCGACCCGATGACGACAAGGGACGGCCCCAGCGAGGCGAGGACCAGCAGCGGCGAGGAGCTGGCGCGGGTCGCCCGTCGGGAACTGGTGGCGCTGGTGGTGCGCGGCAAGATCGCCCGTCCGGTTCCTCCGGAGGTCGGTCGGCGGGTACCGGCCAGGGTCGGGGGACTTCTCAAGGCCGCGATGACCGTCCCGCGCGCCCGACGTCGCGCGAGAGCGCTCCGGGAGGCGGGGCGCCACGTTCCGCGCCGTTCCGCGGTGAGCGTCCTGAGCAGGGTTCTGGTCGTCCCTCGTCGAGCGGTCGTCCCTCGTCGAGCGGTCGTCCGGAGCGTTCGGGCGCCGGAACTGGTCGTCCGGAGCGTTCGGGCGCCGGAACTGGTCGGTCCGATCGTCCGGCCACGAGTGGTCGGCCAGCCAGTGCTGCTGGCAGCGGACGGCCGGAGCGCTCGAGCGCGGGTCGTCCGGCGTCGAGCGGCGGTCCGTCCGGCGGCGCGGGCGATCGCGGTTCGCGCAGGAGCGAGGGCGCGGGCGCTGAGCGCGAGTGGGTCTATGACCCGCGGCGGGAGGCCCGGCGTCAGCTGGCTCGGGTGCCGTTGCCCGATGACGTCGAGGCACATGAACTCGACTACGACACCCGCAAGGAACTGAAGGCCCTGTCCAAGGAGACCGCCGAGCTGGTGGCTCGTCACCTCGTCGTGGCCGGTCGACTGATGGACGAGGAGCCGCAGCAGGCGCTTGCGCATGCGCGCGCTGCCCGGGCTCTGGCAGGTCGGGTAGGCGTGGTGCGGGAGGCCAACGGCTTGGTCGCCTACACGGCAGGGGAGTGGGCAGAGGCGCTGAGTGAGCTGCGTACCGCCCGGCGGCTGACCGGTGACCCCGAGCACCTGGCGGTGATGGCCGACTGCGAACGTGCGCTCGGACGACCGGACCGAGCCCTGCTCATCGTGGAGGACCCGCAGGCCAAGAGCCTGAGTGCGGCCGCTCGGGTTGAGCTGATGATCGTCGCCTCCGGGGCCCGTCGCGACCAAGGGCACGCCGAGGCGGCGGTTGTCTCGCTCCAGGTACCCGCACTGGAAGGACCGGTCCGCGCCTGGACGGCCCGGCTGCGCTACGCCTACGCCGACGCTTTGTTGGACGCGGGCCGTGAGGACGAGGCACGGCTGTGGTTTGGGCGCTGCGCTGAGGTTGACGAGCGAGGCGAGACGGACGCCGACGAGCGCATCCTGCAGCTAGACGGCATGGTCTTCGAGGACCTGTACGACGAAGAGGACGAGCCAGAATCCGCTCACGCCACGCTGCCGCAAAGCGATGAGTCGATTTTCAGGAACCCAGTCGTGGAGGGTGTGGCGTCCATCGATGGCTCGCACCAGGAACGCGTTGCGCTCTCCACAGAGCTCTCCACAGAGCTCTCCACGGAGCAGTCCACGGAGCTCTCCACCGAGCAGCCCGTCGAGGAGAAGGCTGAGGTTCCGGTGGTCGAGGTTCCGGTGGTCGAGGTTCCGGTAGCGAGTGCGCCAACCCCCGGTTTTGGGAACGTCTTCCAGGAAATCCCGGTCGCGGAAGCCCCAGCCCTGGGGAAGTCCGGAAGCACCGGTCTCGGCTTCGTGGCCCCTGCGGACTCGCCCGAGACGGACAAGGACGCGGCGAAGGAGCACGAGGCGCGGGACCGCGACGAGCCCGGTGACCTCGAGGAATTGCGGCTGTTCGACTAACGGCCGGCGCTTCGCGGCCTCTGTTCGCATCCACGGTGCCGATGGTCCACAGGCCCGATGCGTATCCACATCCTGCAGCCGATGCACCCTCGCCGGCGCCGGATCGGGCAGCGTGCTGTCGGGAGCCCTTCCGGGGCTGGGGGAGGCGTAGATGGAGATCGCGGCACGCAACGAAGTGGTCCTGATCGGACGGCTGGCGGCACCGGCGGAAGATCGTGAGCTGCCGAGCGGGGATGTGCTGACCACCTGGCGGCTGGTGGTCGATCGGCCATCGGGTGGCCGCAAGGTGCCGGAAGGCGTACGTCCCTCGACGGTTGACGCGCTCGAGTGCGTCGCGTGGCTCAGGGGGGTCCAGCGTGCGGCCGCCGGCTGGGGGGCCGGCGACATCGTGTCGGTGGAGGGTGCCCTCCACCGACGGTTTTGGCGGGGGGCGACGGGGCTGTCCTCGAGGTACGAGGTCGAGGTCTTTAGGGCCAAGCGGCTCGCCAAGGCTTCCTGACGGAGTGTTCCAGTACGCCTCGCCGACCGATCCGGGGGTCACTGGAAGGCCCGTCCGGGTGCGGCGTGGGCCGGGTCCCGGGTGCGGCGTGGGCCGGTCAGGCGGTCAGGGGGTCAGGCGTCGCGGTGGTCGCGAAGGACGAGGCCGGTGCGGGGCTTGGGCGTGAACAGCGTCGACTTGCGGGGCATCCGCTCACCTCCGGCCGCGACGGTCGTCACGGCGTCCACGGGGGTGGGGTTGAGCAGTACGGCGGTGCCACCGCTCGCTGCGGCAGCAGCAACGGCCGCTTCCACATCGTGCTCGTAGCGGACCGTGTCGACGTCGTCGACGAGACCCCATACGTCTGCCACGAGGTAGTGGTGGAGGACGCTGACATCGAGCGCTCGCCAGGCTTCGGAGCGGTCGGGGAGCGCCGCGGCCAACCGATCGGGATCGGGGGAGGTGATGAGCCGGATCGTGCCGCCGTCGCCGCTGACCAGCAGGAACGCGTGGCCGGAGGCGCCGGCCTGCTCCAGCGCCACGAGCGCGGCGGGCAGGTCGTTGCCGTCGAGGTCGTGTACGGCGGCGGCGCCGTCAGTGCGGCGGGCGAGCTCGAACGCCTCGACCGACGGAATGACCCGGTGGATGGGATGCACCTCGGGGCCGAAGGCGGTGCTGTCCACCAGGAACGTCAGGCCGAAGTCCCACGGCCCGGCACTCGGGGCGGTGTGGCGGGCCTGGGCTTGGCGTTGCAGGTAGGTGGCGTAGCGGTGGTGGCCGTCGGCGATCACCGCGGTCCGGCCGTGCAGGTCGGCGGCGATCGCGGCCAGCTGGCCGGGGTCGGTCAGGGCCCAGAGCCGGTGCCGGAGGCCGTCGGCCAGCAGGACGTCGACGAGCGGCTCCGAGGAGGACGCGGCGGCGACAGCCTCGCTGGCGGCCCCGCCTCCGGCGTACAGGAGAAAGATGGGTTCGAGGTCGGCGCCGACGGCGGTGTAGAGCGCCAGGCGGTCCGAGACCGTGCCGGACATGGTGTTTTCGTGCGGCAGCACGATGCCGTCCTCGGGCGGGGAGAGCGCGAGAGCGCCGAGCAGACCGCGCTGCGCATGGGTCGCGGAGGCCTGCTCATAGACGTAGAGCGCCGGCGCGGGATCGGGCCGGAGCACCCCGGCGGCCCGCCACGCCGACAGCGTCCTTGCGGCGCGCAGGTAACGATCCCCCTCAGAAGCGTCATCCCGTGGGAGTATCAGGCGTACGACGTTGACGTCGCTCGCCTGCTCGAGCGCCGCGATGCCGGCGGCGTCAATGACGTCGTACGGCGGAGAGGTGACCGAGGCCAGGTCGACGTCGGCGCCGTACCGCAGGGCCCGGAACGGTGCAAGGACCAGGCCGTCAGGGTAGAACGTGGATGTAACGGATTGCGTGGGCTCATCAGGGCTCGCGGACATGGCGGCATGCTAGGCCGATACCTCACCGAGGTCGCGGGCGGCACGGCGTGATGAAGGAGCAGACAGGGCCCCGAAGGGGGTCGCGGTGGCGACGAGAGGAGAGGGTGTGTCCGAGCGATACGACCCCCGGTACGACCCGCGAGCCCCCGAGCAGGAAAAGCCCAGGCCGTTCTCAGACCTCCCCCCGCCGCCGCCTGACATCGCGCCACGCGGCGACTCCTATGACTGGTACCTCCGTGGGCTCGAGCTGCTCGAGAGCGGCGACGCGGCCGCCGCCGCGCAGGTGCTCGCCCACACGGTGACCTCCGAGCCGGAGTCGCGGATGGCCCGCGAGGCCCTGGCCCGCGCCCAGTTCGACATGGGGATGTACGAGGAGGCCCGCGAGAACTTCGCGTGGATCATCTCGATCAACCCGGCGGACGACTACGCCCAGTTCGGGCTCGGCCTGGCCCTCACCAAGCTCGAGGACCTGGCCGGCGCGGTCGACCACCTGGCCCTCGCCGCGGCCATGCGCCCCGACATCGCCTACTACAGCACCGCCCTGCGGGGGGCCCGCGCGGCGCTCACCGCGTCCCGCCGCTGACGGTCCTGGGGGCGAGCCTGCCCCTGCACGAGGTGTACGACGCGGCGCTGCTCGATCTCGACGGCGTGCTCTACCTCGGACCGGACCCGATCCCGCACGCCGCGGAAGCGGTCGCGCAGGCCAGGGCCGGCGGGATGCGGGCCGCGTTCGTCACCAACAACGCCTCGCGGCGGCCGGCCGAGGTCGCCAAGCACCTCGCCGAGCTTGGGATCCCCGCGGACCCCGACGACGTCGTGACCAGCGGCCAGGCCGCGGTGCGCTGGCTCGCCGCCCGCGTCGCCCCGGGCAGCGCCGTGCTGGTCCTCGGCACCGAGAGCCTTGCCGAGGAGGTCGCCGCGGGTGGGATGCTGCCCGTGCGGCACGCCGACGGAGTGGCTGCCGTCGTACAGGGGCTGGCTCCGACGACAGCATGGACCGACCTGGCCGAGGCCAGCGTGGCGATCAACGCCGGTGCGCTCTGGGTAGCGGGCAACGCCGACACGACCTATCCGAGTCGGCGAGGCATCCTGCCCGGCAACGGCGCGATGGTCGCCGCGCTCGCCCTGGTCACCGGCCGCCAGCCGGTGGTGGTCGGCAAACCGGAGCCCGAGCTGCATCAGGCCAGCGTTGAGCGGGTGGGCGCCCGCCGGCCGCTCGTCGTGGGCGATCGGCTCGACACCGACGTGCTCGGCGCGGTCCGGGCCGGCGCCGACAGCCTGCTCGTCCTCACCGGCGTCACCGACCGGGAGCAGCTGCTCGCGGCGCCCGCCGGCATGCGCCCGACCTACCTCAGCAGCGACCTGCGCGGCCTGACCGCGCTGCACGAAGCGCCTGTCGTGGCTGATCGCGCTGCGACATGCGGGAGCTCAAAGGCCTGGTACGACGGGAAAGTGCTGTCCACGAGCGATGACGGCGATGACGCATTGCGGGCGGCCTGCGCCCTCGCCTGGTCGCGCACCGACTGAGCCGTCGGTCAGAGGAAAGTGCCGAGGCGGAGCAGGTCGAACGGGTTGGCCTGCACCCGCAGGCGACCGGTGGCGATCGCGGTCGGCACCGCCAGCCGGCCGGCGATGAGGGACACCAGGTCGTCGCTGCTGACCGTGAGCCGGACCTGGGCCTTGCTGTCGTCGTCGTGGCGTACCCCGAGCAGGCCCTCTTCGGTGACCTTGCCGGACCAGGTGATGCCGAGGTCGCTGACCCGGCAGGAGACGCTGCGCTCCAGGACGTACTTGCGGCGCAGGTCGGGCTCGACCGTGGCCAACAGGTCGGCGAGGGTGCCGATCGCCTGATGGCACTCGTCTTCCGATGCCACGACGCCACCTCCTGCCTTGATGATCGTTGGGCGTGAAGGTACCGGAGAGGCGGTAGCGTTCTGCCGCGGCAACGAGGCCGCTCGAGGAGGACGTTGTGAACGACGCGTTGAAGGGCTACCTGGCGTTGGCCGGCGGGCTCACCGAGGTCACCAAGGCACGAGCCACCGCCGCCGCGAAGGCGCTCGTCACCCAGGGGGAGGCGGCCGCCAACCAGGTCACCGCGCTGGCCGACGACCTGCTCACCCAGAGCCGCAACAACCGCGAGGCCATGACCGCGCTGGTGAAGTTCGAGGTCGACAAAGCCCTCGGCCGGGTCGGTCTGGCCAGTGCCGACGAGGTGCACGAGCTGACCGCCCGTGTCCGCACTCTCGAGGCGCAGCTGCGTGAGGCCAAGGCCAAGGCGGCCCCGGCCCACAAGACCACCAGCCACGCGCCCCCGGCAGCCAAGGCACCGGCGAAGGCCGCCGCCAAGAAGCCCGCGACTGCGGCGAAGAAGGCGCCCGCCAAGAAGGCTCCCGCGAAGAAGGCCCCGGCCAGCACGTCGACGGCCGCCAAGGCCACGGGTGCCTGACGCGCGGGTGGACAGCGCGTTGACGCTGCTCGAGGGCCTGGAGGACAAGCCCGTCGCTGAGCACGTCGAGGTGTTCGACGCCGTCCACCGTTCCCTGCAGGACGCGCTCGCCACCCTCGACGAGGCCTGAGCTGGCCCGTCGGGCCCGGCTCGACGCGGAGCTGGTCCGCCGTGGCCTGGCCCGGAGCCGGGAGCAGGCCGCAGCCCTGATCGCCGGCGGCCGGGTGAAGGTCGCCGGTCAGGTAGCCACCAAGGCGGCCACCGCCGTCGAGGCCGGCACGCCCTTGCTCGTGGAGCAGGAACCGGGCGAGCAGTGGGTATCCCGTGGCGCCCACAAGCTGCTGGGCGCGCTCGAGGCGTTCGGCTACGACCCGACCGGCAAGCGCGTGCTCGACGCCGGCGCCTCCACCGGTGGGTTCACCGACGTTCTTCTGCGCCGGGGTGCGGCGCATGTGGTGGCCGTCGACGTCGGCTACGGGCTGATCGCCTGGTCGCTGCGCACCGACGAGCGGGTCACCGTCATCGAGCGGGTGAACGCCCGCAGCCTCGAGCCCGAGCAGGTCGGGGAGCCGGTCGACCTGGTGGTCGCCGACCTGTCCTTCATCCCGCTCGGCCTGGTGCTGCCCGCCCTGGTGCGGTGCGCGAAGCCCGGCGCCGACCTGATCCCGATGGTCAAGCCGCAGTTCGAGGTGGGACGCGAGAACCTCCCCTCCGGAGGCGTGGTGCGTGACCCCGAGGCGCGGGCTTCCGCCGTACGGCGAGTGGCTGGCCAGGCCGCCGAACTCGGCCTCGGCGTGCGGGGCGTCGTCGCCAGTCCGCTCCCCGGCCCGATGGGCAACGTCGAGTTCTTCCTGTGGCTGCAGGCCGGTGCGCCCCTGCTGGCGGAGGAAGACCTGCAGCGCGCGGTCGCCGAAGGGCCGGCCTGATCGTCGTACAGGATCCAGGCGTGACAGGCTTGTGGACGTGACCCGCTCTGTGCTGCTGCTCGCCCATACCGGACGGCCCAAGGCCGCCGAAGCCGCGCGCGCGGTGTCGCGGCGGCTGCAGGACGCCGGGGTGCAGGTCCGGCTGCTGGCCGAGGAGGCCGACGAGATCGGCCTCACTGGCGTGGCCGTCTTCGCCAGCGGCGCGGAGGCCGTCAGGGGCGCCGAGATCGTCCTCGTCCTCGGTGGCGACGGGACGATCCTGCGGGCCGCGGAGCTGTCGCGCGACGCCGGGGTACCGCTGCTCGGGATCAACCTGGGCCACGTCGGCTTCCTCGCCGAGGCCGAGTCCAGCGACCTGGACGGCACCGTCGACCACGTGCTGGCCCGCGACTACGTCGTGGAGGAGCGGCTGACCCTGGACGTGACCGCAACCGTCGACGGGCGGCTGCTCGGGGAGGGCTGGGCGCTGAACGAGGCCTCGGTGGAGAAGGGCGCCCGGGAGCGGATGCTCGAGGTGGTCGTCGAGGTCGACGGGCGGCCGCTGTCCCGCTGGGGCTGCGACGGTGTGGTCGCCGCGACGCCGACCGGCTCGACCGCGTATGCCTTCAGCGCCGGTGGGCCGGTGGTGTGGCCGTCGGTCGAGGCGCACCTGGTCGTGCCGATCAGCGCGCACGCCTTGTTCGCCCGGCCGATGGTGGTCGCCACCAGCTCGGTCATCGCGATCGAGGTGCTCACCGGCGGCACCTCAGCCGTGCTGGCCTGTGACGGCCGGCGCACCATCGACCTGCCGCACGGCACCCGCGTGGAGGTACGCCGGGGCAAGACGCCCGTGCCTTTGGCGCACCGGCCGCACCCGCGGACCTTCACGGACACGCTGGTGGAGAAGTTCGATCTGCCCGTCGACGGCTGGCGCGGCCGCCCCGACACCTGACCGCCCCCTTTCCCCCGGCACCCGCCCCCCTTTCCCCCGATGCCTGAGCCCCCTTTTCCCGATGATCTACCTCCAGTGGTGGGCGACACGCGCAGTTGCACGACAACGAGAGGTAGATCATCCGGGGGAGTGGGGGTCGGCGGCGCTCATCCCGGGGCGGGGCCGGGGGAGTGGGGGTCGGCGGCGCGCAGGGTCGGGCAGGGGTGCGGCTGGCCACAGCCGGCGCAGCGGCACCGTGTCCAGCGCACCCGCTGATAGGGACGGTGCACAGCCCGGACCTGACCGAGCAGCCGGGCGAGGTCGGCGAGTCGGTCGAGGGCCTCGTCGAAGGCCGGCCCGAAGTCGACACCAGCACCGCCGGACCGGTCGCCGGCGCTGGTGTCAGCGGGACGTGTGGTCAGCAAGCGAGGTGCGCGGGTGGTGGTGCTCATCGTTGCCTCCGTCCTTGCCAGTCGACGTGCCCGCGGTGGTGTTCGGAACCTGAGGCGCGTCCCGTGGTGGTGTTCGGAACTTAGGGCGCGGCGGGCCGATCACCAATCGAGCAGGTGGACGGTCTGGTGCGCCAGGTGTGGACCGCAGGCCTGCCCGGCTGTGATTACGGCCAGGCACAAGCTGTGGATTTCCCCACCCACCGTGTCGCGTCGTGCGCGCTGACCTGCACCGCGGTTGTCCACAGCCTGTACGCCGAAAAGACTTCTCCCTGATCGCACAGACGCGCTCACAAATGACCCGCGAACTGCCCCAGACATCGGCGCCCCCTCCATGATCAACGGACGGGGAAGGGGCGAATGCGTCGAGGGAACGCCCCTTCCGCGTCCGTTGATCATGAGTGGGTCGGGGTGACGGCGAGTGCCGCCCGCCAGCAGCGTCCCGCGCGGGCGGAGGGGCGGGAGCGCGAGGAGGGGCGGGAGGGGGCGGGTTGTGGAGCGGCGCCCCCGGTGCGTCGGAGGTCCCGGCTAGGGTCCAGGGCGTGCTGGAGGAGATGCGCATCCAGGGGCTCGGCGTGATCGACGATGCCGTGCTCGAGCTCGGTCCTGGGCTGACGGTCGTCACCGGTGAGACCGGTGCCGGCAAGACGATGGTGGTCCAGGGGCTGAGCCTGCTGTTCGGGGGACGCTCCGATGCCGGGCGGGTCCGGCCGGGTGCGGCCAAGGCCCTGGTCGAGGGCCGCCTCGCGCTGCCCGCCGACCACCCCGCCGTGATCAGGGCGCTCGACGCCGGTGGCGAGCTCGACGACGACACCCTGCTGCTCTCCCGCACCGTCGGCGCCGATGGCCGCAGCCGCGCCCACGTCGGCGGCCGGAGCGTGCCGGTCGCCGTCCTCGGCGAACTGGGGGAGCACCTGCTCGCCGTACACGGGCAGAGTGACCAGCAACGGCTGCTCCAGCCGGTGCGGCAGCGGCAGGCCCTCGACCGCTACGCCGGCCCGGAGGTCCTCGACCGCCGGGACCGGTTCGCCGGGCTGTGGGCCCGGTGGCGTGACGTCCGCGCGACCCTGCGGCAGCTCGAGACCGAGGCCACCGAGCGCTCCAGGGAGGCCGACCTGCTCCGGCTCGGCCTGGCCGAGGTCGAGGCAGCCGCGCCGCAGCCGGGGGAGTCCCAGACCCTGGCCACCGAGATCGAGCGACTGGCCAACGCCGACGACCTGCGCACCGCCGCGACCGTCGCCCAGCAGGCCCTCACCGGTGACGAGTCCGCGGCTGAGGCCGGCGATGCGCTGCAGCTGCTCACCGAGGCGCGCCGCAGCCTGGAGGCCGTCGCCCACCACGACCCGCTGCTCGGCGAGCTGGCCGGCCGGGCCAAGGAGGCGGCGCTGCTCGCCGCCGACCTGGCCCAGGAGCTCGCCTCCTACGCCGCCGGGGTCGACGCCGACCCGGCCCGGCTGTCCACCGCGCAGGACCGGCTCGGCACCCTGACCACCCTGGTACGCCGACACGGCGCCGACGACGTCGACGGCGTGCTGGCCTGGTCGCGGCAGGCCTCCGACCGGCTGCTCGAGCTCGACGGCACCGGCGACAGCGTGCAGGCCCTGCAGGCCGAGGACGCCCGGCTCGCGGCGGAGCTCATCGCGCTCGCCGCCGAGCTGACCGCCGCCCGCACCACAGCCGCCCTTCGCTTCGGTACGGCGGTAACGGCCGAGCTCGTCGAGCTCGCCATGCCGCACGCCGTCGTCACGGCCGCCGTCAGCCAGCGTGACGGCGACCCGCTGCTCGCCGCGGGTCCCGACGGGGTCGACGACGTGGAGCTGCTGCTCGTGCCGCACCCCGGTGCGCCCGCCCGGCCACTGCACAAGGGCGCCTCGGGCGGTGAGCTGTCACGGGTGATGCTCGCCGTCGAGGTGGTCTTCGCGGGCAGCGACGCCACCCCCGTCATGGTCTTCGACGAGGTGGACGCCGGCGTCGGGGGCAAGGCCGCCGTCGAGGTCGGCAAGCGGCTGGCCCGACTCGCCCGCGACCACCAGGTCGTCGTGGTCACGCACCTGCCGCAGGTCGCGGCCTTCGCCGACCAGCACCTGCAGGTGGTCAAGGCCGACGACGGCACCGTGACCCGCAGCGGCATCGTCGCGCTCGACGAGGCAGGCCGGGTCGCCGAGCTCTCCCGGATGATGGCCGGGCTCGACAGCGGCCTGGCCCGGGGCCATGCCGAGGAGCTGCTCGCCGCGGCCGCGCAGGCAAAGGGCCGATGAGGCTCCGTCGGCTCACCGACGAGGACCTTCCCCAGTCCTGGGCGCTGAGCCGGCTCACCTTCGGTGGTGACCGGGACGCGACCCCCACCCCGTCGGTGA
>JANOTZ010000401.1:0-9079 GCA_031416735.1 Frankiales bacterium | reverse complement strand
CAGGCCGTCGGCGACGAGCCCGCGGTTCTGCTGGAACTCGCGCACCGCCCGGTCGGTCGGCTGGTCGAAGTCGGGTTCGGCGGGCGCCTCGGCGAGCAGCCCCAGGGTGACCAGGGCTGCCTGCACCTCGGCGACGGGCGGAGCCGGGACGCCTCGGCGGAACAGCAGCAGGAGGGGTGGCTAGAGGTAGGCCTCGAGGTCGCGCAGGATCGCGGCCTTCGGCTTCGCGCCGACGATCGACTTGACGAGCTTCCCACCGTGGAAGACGGCCATCGTCGGGATGGACATGATCTGGTAGTCGCGGGCGGCGCCCGGGTTCTCGTCGATGTTGAGCTTGACGACGGTGATCTTGTCGGCGTTCTCGCCGGCGATCTCCTCGAGCACCGGGGCGACCATCTTGCACGGCCCGCACCACTCGGCCCAGAAGTCGACGAGCACCGGCTTCTCGCTCTGCAGCACGTCGCTGACGAAGGTGGCGTCGGTCACGATCTTGGTGTTGGCGCCCATGCGCTTGCTCCTTGAGAGTTCGGTGTGGTCAGAAGGTAGTGCGTCATTCCCCGCGGGCGGCCAGCCAGCGCTCGGCGTCGAGCGCGGCTGCGCAGCCGGTGCCGGCCGCGGTGATGGCCTGACGGTAGGTGTGGTCGACCAGGTCGCCGGCGGCGAACACCCCGTCGAGGTTGGTGAGGGTCGAGCGGCCGTCGGTGACGACGTACCCCTCGTCGTCGAGCTCGACCTGGCCCTTGACGAGCTCGGAGCGCGGGTCGTGCCCGATCGCGACGAACAGCCCGGTGGCGGGCAGCTCCGACTCGACCCCGGTCTTGAGGTTGCGCAGCGTCAGCGAGGACAGCTTGCCCTCGCCGTTCGCGGACACCACCTCGGTGTCCCAGACGAAGGAGATCTTGTCGTTGGCGAAGGCCCGGTCCTGCATGATCTTGGAGGCCCGCAGGTGGTCGCGGCGGTGCACCAGGGTGACGGTCCGGGCGAAGCGGGTGAGGAAGGTCGCCTCCTCCAACGCGCTGTCGCCGCCGCCGACGACCACGATGTCCTGGTCACGGAAGAAGAAGCCGTCGCAGGTCGCGCACCAGGAGACACCGTGGCCGGACAGCTCCTTCTCGCCGGGGATGCCGAGCTCGCGGTAGCCCGAGCCCATCGCGAGCACGACGGTCTCCGCGAGGTAGGTGTCGGAGCCGACCTGCACGACCTTCGGGTGCACGGTCAGGTCGACCGCGGTCACGTCGTCGGTGACGAACGTCGTACCGAACCGCTCGGCCTGCGCGCGCAGCTTGTCCATCAGCTCAGGGCCCATGATGCCGTCGGGGAAGCCGGGGAAGTTTTCCACGTCGGTGGTGTTCATGAGCGCGCCGCCGGCCGTCACAGCGCCCTCGAACGCGAGCGGCTCCAGCCCCGCCCGGGCCAGGTAGATGGCGGCGGTGTAGCCGGAAGGCCCGGAGCCGATGACGATGGACTGGTGGACCTCGGTGCTCACTGCGCGCCTCTCGTCGGGTGCAGCTCCGGATCCGGGGCCGCGTCTGGGTCAACCCATCGTAGGGAGCCGCTCTTCCCCACGCCTGCAATGGCAGGATCAACGCATGCCCCCCGCGCCCACCGACCGCTGCGCCGCCCACCCGAGCCGGCCGGCCGTCGATGCCTGCCCGGTCTGTGACCGGCTCCGCTGCGACGCCGACCGAGCACTCGCGTCCGGCACCGGCTGCGCGGTCTGCCGCGTCGGTGACACACCGAAGGACGGGGTACGGCGGGGGGCGCAGCACCGGGAGTTGTTGCTGCGTGCGACCCTCGCCGCCAATGCGGTCGCGATCGCCTGGGGCTATGTCACCGCGCAGTACGTCGGCTCCGACCTGTTCCAGTACCTGTCCCCCGCGGTCCTGGGGGTGCTGTCCGGTGGTGCCGCGACCGCCGCGGCGGGCAGCCCCGGGCACGGGGCGCTCCTCCACCGGATCCGGCTGATCGCCGTGACCTACGCGGTCCTCGGCACCGCGCTCGGCTTCGTCCTGGAAGGCACCTACGCGGTGGCCGCGCCCTCGACCGACGTGCTCATCCCCTACGTCATCGCGGCGGGTGGCGCCTGGCTCTGGACCACCCCGCCGCGTAAACGGCGCTAAACGGGTTTGGTCAGGCGGGTGAAGAACAGCACCTGGGCGTCAGCCTGGCTGCAGGACGCACTGACGACGAACACGTCCACCTTGTCGGCCCGCTTCGCCGGCAGCACCACGACGAGTGCGGGCTGCCCCTCGAACGAGGCGTAGTCCAGGGCCAGCGGGATGCCCGGATCGCTTGCTTCGGACAGCGAGGCCAGGCACGAGGCCAGCGTCGTCGGGTTCCGGAGCCCGGCGAGTGGGTCACCGGAGGTGATCTCCGCGCCGGTCGGGGCATCGCTCGTGGGTGCACCGAACTGGGGGGCGAGGCCGCGGCTGTCCGCCGTAGCGGAAAGCAGTGACGGGAGCGCCTGCGTGAGGGCCGCGCCGTCCTTGCGGTAATTGGTGCCGGTGTTGCTGGAGGCGATGCCGCCGGCCTGCGACAGCGCCGAGCTCCCGTCCTTGGACTGGTCGTTGCCGCCCGGGAACATCAGTACCGCGCCGAACACGAGCACGGCGGCAGCCGCCACCCCGGAGGCGGCAGGCAACCAACGCGTACGGCGGTCGCGCCGCGCTGCGAGCGGAGTGACCGTCCCCTGGGGTGGAGCCGGTGGCCGCCCGGAGGCGGACTCGGCGAGGGGTGCGGATGCGGCGGCAGACACCGTAGAGCGGCGCTCCGCGACGAGCGCCGCCTCGAGCCGACCGGCGATGGCGTCGGGGAGCGCGGGCACCGGCAGGCCGGCGAGGGCGGCGCCGACCGGGACCAGGGCCGCTTCGAGCTCGGCCAGGGTTGCCTGGCAGGCAGGGCACTGCGCCAGGTGCCCCAGGTCGCCGCCGAGGTCATCGTTGGTGAGGGCGTCGGCCGCGAGGAGGTCGGCCAGGGCGTCGAGATCCAGATGCTCCGCGCTCATGCGTTTCCTCCTTCCGGGGTGGGTGACACAGGTGGGACGGCCGGCGGGCCGTCCGGGTTCCGCAGGTGCCCCAGTGCGATCGCGAGCCGGGCGCGTCCGCGGAAGCACCGGCTCTTCACCGTGCCGCCCGGCACCCCGAGGGCGAAGGCCGCCTCCTCGACGGACAGCCCCTGCAGGTCGACGAGCACGATCGCGAGCCGCTGCTCCTCCGGCAGGCCGGCGAGGGCGCGCTGCACCTCCAGCCCGGTCTCCCGCTCGGAGAGCAGGTCCCGGGGGTCGGCGAGCGGCTGCTCCGGCAGCGGCACGGTCGGGCGGACCGCCCGGCGGCGGACCCGATCGAGGCAGGCGTTGACGACGATCCGGTGCAGCCAGGTGGTGACGCGAGCCTCCCCCCGGTAGGACGACGCCGCGCGGAACGCCGACAGACAAGCGTCCTGTACGGCGTCGGCCGCCTCCTCGGGGTCGCCGAGGGTGCGGAGGGCGACCGCCCAGAGGCGCTGACGATGCCGCCGTACCAGGTCGTCGAAGGCCTGGGGGTCACCGGCGAGATGGGCCACGAGCAGGGCTCGGTCGTGCTCGTCCTGCTCGTCGGGCTCCGGGGTCACGGCGCCACGCTAGCGAGTTTCGGCTCAGGTGATGCGGAGCTCGGAGATGCCGACGCGGTAGCCGTCGCCGTCCTTGGGCAGGCCGGTCACCCAGACGAGCAGATAGCGGCCGCGGGTGGCGGTCGCCGGCCGCAGCGTCACGACCTGCTTTCCGTCGCGGGCCGCAGCCACGGTGCGCATGGTGTCCGCGTCGGTGGGCGCCGTGTCGGCGACCCGGAGCTCGACCTGGGCGCCGGTGGCGCTGAAGCCGATCTGGACGGTGCGCAGGTCGGTGACCTTGCCCAGGTCGAGCAGCAGGCCGACGCCACTTTTGAGGCCACCGAACGTCGCCGACTTGTAGCGACTGGTCGGCCAGGTCGTGTCGGCGAAGCCGTCGACCGCGTTGCGGACCTTGTCGGCGTTTTCCTGGCGGTCGCCGGCCGGGTCGAAGTCGCGCACCACCACCTTGGACAGGTCGAGCGCGACCGCGGCGGTGGCTCCGGGGGACGGGGTCTCCGTGGTGCTCACGATGGCGTCGATGCCGCCCTCACGGGGAGGCAGCTTGCCGACGTCGAGGCCGACCAGCCAGCCGGTGACGCCGACAGCGGCGATGAACGCGACGGCCGTGAGGGCCGGCAGGGCACGACGCAGCCGGGTCGGGGTGCGGGTGGTCTCCTGCTCGAGGCGGGCCTCCCGAGCCTCGGTGACCGAGGCGTCCACGGCGTCGGCGAGCGCCGCCGGAGTGGTGAGGGGCGCCGACGCGTGCACCGGGGCGGGGGCGAGGGCGCGGGTCACGACCTGGTCCAAGGCCCGCGGCACCCCTGCTCGCAGCTGGCGGGGGCTCAGCGGGTGGCCTTCCGCGGCCGGGGCGGGACTCAGCGAACCGGCCGGCTGGGCGGTCGCGGCGGCGGGCCAGCGGGCCGTGACCAACGCGTAGAGCACCGCGGCCAGGTCGCGGGTGTCGGCCCGGACGTCGTTGCCGCTGGGTGGGTCCTGCAGCGCGATCCCGTGCAGCGCGCAGGCCAGGGTCGCGTCGGTGAGGCGTACCCGTCCGCCGTCGGTGACGAGCACGTTGCGGGGGTGTACGCGGCCGTGCGCCACCCCGGCGGCGTGGGCTGCGGTCAGCGCGTCGGCGGCCTGCCGCAGGACGTCGGCGGCATCGGGGCCGGCGAGCACCCCGACCTCGGCCAGGTGCTCGTCGAGCGGCTGACCGTCGACCCATTCGCGGATCACGTACGCGACGTCGTGTCCGCGGCCCGGTCGCGTCTCGATCGCGGCGTCGTAGACCCGGGCCAGCCCCGGGTGGTTGACCTTGCCGCTGCGCACGGCAGCGTCCAGGAACGGCTGCGCCTGCTCACGGGCGCTCTTGGTGGGGGTGTCGACGACCTTGACGGCCACGGTGCGGGCGAGCACCTCGTCGTTCGCCCGCCACAGCACGGCCGGCCCGTCGGTGGCCACCGCTTCCAGGAGCAGGTAGCGGCCGGCGAGCAGGTCACCGACCTGCAACGGTCCCTTCGGGGGCACCTGACTCCTTCCGGGGCGGCCGGGTCAGTCGCGACAGCCGCACCCGCCCGGTGCGCCAACTCTAGGCGTGGTTCCAGCGTCCACCCGGGTGAGGGCGTGGTCTAATCGTTCGAGCGGCCCCGGCCACAGGCTTTGGCCCGGTACATGGCGGAGTCTGCTCTGTGCAGCAGCGCTTGCGCGTCGTCGCCGGCGCGGGGTACGGCCACGCCGATGCTGGCGGTGATCTCGATGGGACCGGCGGGCGAGTCGATGCGCGCCTTAAGGGCGGTGTGGACCCGCGCGGCCACCTCCTGTTCCTCACCAGGAGCGGTCATGCGTTCCAGGAGGATGACGAACTCGTCGCCCCCGAGCCGGGCCAAGGTGTCGGTCTGACGGAGAACAGGCCCGATCCGCCCTGTGACGGTCTGCAGGACCAGGTCGCCGACCGCGTGACCGAGCGAGTCGTTGACCTGCTTGAAATTGTCGAGGTCGATGTAGAGCACTGCGGGCGGATCGCGGTCGCGATTGCCGCGGGCGAGCGCTTGACCGAGGCGGTCCTCGAACAGCCACCTGTTGGCCACCCCGGTCAGCGGGTCGTGGAGGGCCTGGAAGGCGAGCTGCTCCTCGACCGCCCGATGGCCGCTCACGTCGCTGGCCTGAGTGATGGCGTACTCGGGCAGGCCCTGGTCGTCGGTGAGCGCATGAAAGCTGAGCGCCACCCACACCGCGTGCCCGTCGCGGTGCTTGAGCCGGAGCTCGGTCTGGTAGTCCGTACCGCTTCCGGCACAGAGCGCGTGCACGTGCTCCTGGAGGACCTCGAGGTCTTCTGGTGCGCAGATGTCGTCCAGACCCAGATCCGCCATCTGGCGCTTGCTGTGACCGAGCATGCGGCTCAGAGAGTCGTTGGTGTCCAGCAGCCGGCCGGCGGAGTCCGATCGCAGACTGGTGAGCATCATGCCGATCGGGGCGTGGTCGAAGCACACCCGGAAGCGTTCGGTCGCGCGTGCCAGCGCCTTTTCGGCGCGTTTCCGGTCGGTCACGTCACGGTGAATCGTGACGATCCCGACCGTCCGGCCTTCAACGTCCTTGATCGGCGACAGCACCACATGCACGTCGACAGCGGTGCCGTCCCGGCGATGCGCGCTGGTCTCGCGTTCCACCGTCTGCCCCGCAGACACGCAGGCAAGTGCCTCGGCGTCTTCCGCGGACTGGCTCGTGGGGATCCGCAAGTCGGCAAGGGAGCTGCCGATCGCCTCGCTGTCGACATACCCGTAGAGCTGGTGTGCTCCTTGGTTCCAGGTGGTCACGATGCCATCGAGATCCACGACGATGATCGCGTCGGACGTGGCACCGACGATGGCGGCGTAGTGCGCGACGTGGTCCTCGGCGCGTCGTCGCATGGTGACATCGCGGATGGCGGCGATGAACCCGACCTCGCCGTCCTGATCCCAACTGGCCAGCGACATCTCGATCGGGAACTCATGCCCGCGCGCATGGAGCGCGACCATCTCGACGGTGCGGCCAAGAAGCCGCGGGCTGCCGCCGGCGGCGAGCCGGGCCAGGCCGGTTGCTTGGCGGGCGCGGTAGCGCTCCGGCATGAGCATGGTGAGCGGCGCGCCGAGCACCTGCTCAGCGGTGTGCCCGAAGGTGCGCGTGGCCGCCTGGTTCCAGGAGGTGATCCGTCCCGCATCGTCTGCACTGATGAGGGCGTCCGGAGTCGCTTCCGCCATCGCGCGGTAGCGGGCCGCGGAGGGCTCGCTCGTCCCTGCCGCGATCGTCGCCTGCGTCGGCCGGCCGGGTGTCACAGCAAGCACCCCATAGGGGGCCGACGCCCTGGAAACCGTGGACACGGCGACAGTCCTGCCCGGCGGGGAGTGACCGCCCCGTACATCATCGCTGCCATTCCGGCGATGAACCATGGTCAGGACGAGTGGTCTTCAGGCAACCCGTCCCCCTCGGTTGCTGTCAGATGCCCACCGAAAAGGCGCTCACGTATCTGCTCGACCAACTGGGAAAGCTCGAACGGCTTGCCTGCCCAGCCGCATCCACGAGCCTGAATCTCGGCTGCGGTCGCGCTGTCGGCAAAGGCCGTGAGCACCACGACCGGGAACCGGCCGCTCAGCTGCTGGGTGTCCATCCAGTCCAGCACACCGAGGCCGTCCAACACCGGCATCCGCAGGTCGAGCACCATGGCGTCCGGCAGTTCAACCTCCAAGGCGTTGATGGCGGCTGCTCCGTCCTCGGCCTCCGTCACACGAAACCCGGCCCGCTCAAAACCGACCCTCATCAGCATCCGTAGGTCGGACACGTCATCGACGACAAGGACATGCTGCTTCACCGTCGTCAGCCTGGTGGTGGGCCGAGGACGGTCAGCTGCTGCGCCAGGCGTAGTAGCTGTGCGACGTCAGTCTTGAGCAGGAAAGCGTCTATGGCGGGCTCAGCTTCAGCTTGGGCCTGGAGCTCGGCATGTGCCGAGAACAGAATGATCTTGGCACCCTTCGTCACTCGTTTGAAAAGCGGAGCCGCCTTGATGCCGGTCAGCTCTCCGGCCAGGCCGTGATCGAGAACGATGAGCCCCGGCCCTATCGACCGAACCAGCTCCAGGCCCTCTTCGGCGGATCCCGCCTCACCGGCGAGGAAGAAGCGGGTGTCCAGGGAAAAGACGGTGCGGATGAGGAACTTGACGTCCGGATCGTCCTCGACGACCACGAGGGCCGTCACCCCGGCTGGAACATCGGCTTCGCCGGGAACGTCGGCCGCGTTCAGACGCACGATGAAACACGCGCCGCGCGGAAGGTTGGGCTCGTAGCGGGTCTGTCCGCCGTTGGCCTCGGCCAGTCCACGCACGATCGAGAGACCGAGGCCGGAGCCCTTCTCCGCCCTGGTGCTCGCGGTGTCAGCCCGGGTGAACTTGCCGAACAGCCGCGGCACGAAGGCCGACGGCACGCCCGGTCCGTGATCGAGAACCCGGATCTCGACCGCGTCGCCCACGTGGTGCGCCTCGATCCGCACAGGAGGCTCGCCGTACTTCAAGGCGTTCTGCACGTAGTTGTCCAGGATTCGTCCCAGGTGATGCGGGTCGATCCGGACAACCAGCTCCGGTGAACAGGACACAGACACACTCGCGGTGTCCCCGCCGCCGGCTTCGAGGCATCGGTTGATCGCTTCCCCCAGCCCGACCATCTCCGGCCGGGTGTTCGGCACTCCACTTTCCAGGTTCGACAACGTGAGCAGGTCATCGATGAGCCTGGACAGGTTCTGGGACTGGCGGTCGATGGCGGCAACGAACTTCCGCCGGTCGTCTTCGCTGAGTGTCGCCCAGCTTTTGGTGAGGATCGTGGAAAATCCCACGATCGACGCCAGCGGTGAGCGCAGGTCGTGCGCGGCTACGGCGGTGAAGGCGCGCATCGCCTCGTTGACCTCCTGCAGATCCGCGTTGGCCGACTCGACCCGCTGCCTTTCGACATCGAAATCGTCCAAGATGTTGAGAATGGCCTTCTGGGTGGCTTCGAGCCGGATCTTCTCGGCGTCCATGTCCTCGAGAATGTTCAAGACGGCGCGCTGGTTGTCGCCCTGCCTCGCCCGCTCTTCGCGGAAGTCGTCCAAGATGTTGAGGATGGCCTTGGCGTGGTTGGAGGCGTCGGCCACCTCGTCGCTCCCCAGGACCTGCGTCTCAGCGCTCGTCACCGGGCTCACGTCCGTCCGCCGGAACGAGCCTCCTGAGACTTGCGATCTCCTTCTTCAACTCGATCATCTTGAGCTCACGCCCGACCGTCAGCCGCTGGAACCGCTCGAGCTCTTCCATCCGCTCCAACTCCTTGCCCTGCTGCTCGGCGATCTCAGCCTGGGCCTGCTTCTGCTGGGTCACGTCGCGGGCGGCGGCGAACACGCCGAGCACTGTGCCTGCGGCGTCGCGGTAGACGGAGGCGTTGTACAGGACGTCGGTGAGCGCCCCGTCGCGGTGCCGGATCGTCAGTGGGTAGTCGAC
>JANOTZ010000400.1:0-27848 GCA_031416735.1 Frankiales bacterium | reverse complement strand
CGGCTCCTCCGGCAGACCGGTGTAACCGTGCAGGTAGACGACGAGCGGAGTGGCCCGCCCCGCGTCGTACGAGGTGGGGACGTGCATGGCGTAGTCCTGCAGGGCACCTTCGAAGAAATAGCTGACGTTGAAGTCGGGCACCGGGATCGGCGGGGTCAGCGGGGGCGTCCCGAAGGCGCCGGCCCGGTCCTTGCGGATGCCGTCCTTGCTCGGCTGCGAGGAATGGAGCAGCCGAGAGAAGTCACCACGTTGGACCGGTGCGAGCCGAGTGGCACTTCCCTTGAGCAGCAAGGGATCCACCGTCGTGTACGACGAGACGACCCCGGCCGTGAGCTGCCGTGATTGGGACAGCTCGTCGAAGGACCAGGGCGCATCGCCGGCGAACAGCAGACCCCACACATTGGTCGGGGACGTCGGCCCGCCACTGCCGGGGGCCGTCGCGCCGGCCTGCCCGGTCGGGACGTCGAGGTAGTCGCTGCCGTCGGCCAGCCCGCTGCCGCCGTTGAGCTCCCAGGGGCCGTCGGGGAGCAGGGCGAGCGGGACGCGGACCTCGGTCGTGTGGTCACCGGCGCGGACCGGCAGGCTCAGCGGTGGTGTCGCGTCGGAGCTGTTCACCGCCAGATCGGCGCCGCTGCCCCACACCGTCAGCTGAGCCTCGCCGGGGGAGCGCAGTTTCGCGTTGTGCGACCAGTCGAGCGCGGCGGTGCCGCTCGCGCCCGGCGACCCGAAGTTGAGGGTGGCGACCTGAGCGGTCGGTGAGGGGAAGGCGTTCCACAGGAAGCGGACGAACAGCTCGTCGCCCTCGATCGCGAGCCGCACCTCGGCGACCTCACCTGTGCCCGGGGGCAGCGAGCCGGGCAGCTGGTAGTCGCCGTTGTGCGCGGCCCGGTGGGCCCCGAAGAAGTCATAGGTGAAGGCGTTGTAGAGGTCGTGGGAGATCGACGTCGGATCGGCCGGGCTGGGCTTGACGGCCGCGTAGTACTGGCTCCGCTCGAGCCCGTCGCTGTTGGCGCCGAGGGCCTGCCGCAGGGTGTTGGTGTAGACCCACTCGCCCGAGCTGTACTGCCCGCTGCGGAACACGTCCGTCGCCGCTCCCTCCCAGGTGTGCCACCCCGCAGCCCGCGAGGGCGGGGCGGGCAGGGCGAGCAGAGCGAGGCAGGCCAGGAGGGACGCGAGTCGACGCACGGGAGCAGTGTCGCAGGGCCGTTCCGGGGTGCAGAGTGGGCGCATGACTGCCCGCCCTGACCTGTACGACGCAACGCTGGCCCGGGCCCTGGAGCTCACCCGCTCCTGGCTGGCCGGATTGCCCGAACGCCGGGTGCTGCCCTCGGCCGATGCCGACCAGGTCGCCGCCGCCCTCGGGGGTCGACTGCCGGACGGTCCCAGCGACCCGGTCGAGGTTCTCGACCTGCTCGCGAGGGGCGTCGAGCCTGGGCTGGTGGCGATGCCCTCGGGCAGGTTCTTCGGCTTCGTGATCGGCGGAACGCTGCCCGCGGCGCTCGGTGCCGATTGGCTGGTGAGTGCGTGGGACCAGAACACCGGCCTGCGTTACGTGACGCCCGGGACCACGGCCGTCGAGGAGGTGGCGGCCGGCTGGGTGCTCGACCTGCTGGGTCTGCCGCCGACGGCGGCGGTCGGCTTCGTCACCGGCGGCACCATGGCCAACTTCACCGGTCTCGCCGCCGGTCGGCGGCACGTCCTGGAGCAGGTCGGATGGGACCTGGACCGCGACGGACTGTCCGGGGCGCCGAAGATCTCGGTCCTGGTGGGCGCCGAGAGACACGACACCGTCGACCTGGTCCTGCGCTACCTCGGCCTGGGGGCACCGGTGGAGGTTGCCGTCGACGACCAGGGCCGGATCCGCCCCGAGGCGCTGGAGGCGGCACTGGGTGACGGTCCGGCCATCGTCTGCCTGCAGGCAGGCAACGTCCACTCCGGCGCGTTCGACCCGCTCGCCGAGGCCATCGCCGTGGCCCACGCCAAGGGGGCGTGGGTGCACATCGACGGGGCGTTCGGGTTGTGGGCAGCGGCCTCGCCGCGGCACCGGCACCTCGTCGCCGGCCTGGAGGCGGCGGACTCGTGGGCGACGGACGCCCACAAGACCCTCAACGTCCCCTACGACTGCGGCATCGCGGTGGTGTCCCGGCCTGCCGCGATGAAGGCAGCGATGTCGATGCACGGCAACTACCTCATCCAGGACGAGGGTCAGGGGGACCCGCTCGACCGGGTGCCGGAGCTGTCGCGTCGCGCCCGGGGGGTGCCGACGTGGGCAGCGCTGCGTTCCCTCGGACGCCAGGGGGTGGCCGACCTGGTCGACCGGATGGTCGCCCACGCGCAAACTTTCGCGGAAGGGTTCGCCACCATCCCGGGCGCCGACGTGCTCAACGACGTCGACTTCACCCAGGTGTGCGTGTCCTTCGGCGACGACGCCCGCACCGAGCAGGTCGCGGCCCGGCTGATGGCCGACGGCACGACCTGGATGTCGGGCTCCCGCTGGCGGGATCGGGCGGTCCTGCGGGTGTCGGTGAGCAACTGGTCCACCGACGCCGCCGACGTGGCAGCCTCGCTCGACGCGGTGCGTCGGGCCGTCGGCTGAGAGCCGACCGCTGGACGCCGCCCGCCGGAGAGCCGCCGGCGGAGGCAGCCTCAGGCCGGTCCGGGAAGCCCGACCTGACGGGCCACGAACTCCAGCTCCGCCCGCATCTGGCGGATCCGCTCCTCGACGACGAGTGACCCGTGCCCGGCGTCGAAGCGGTAGACCTCGACCTCCTTGCCGGCGGAGGCGGCCGCGGCCAGCCAGTTCTCGATCTGCCGGATCGGGCAGCGGGGGTCGTTGGCCCCTGCCAGCACCAGGACCGGGGCACAGACGGCGTCGACGTAGGTCAGGGGCGAGCACCGCGCATAGAGCTCGGGCAGGTCGTCCGGGGACCCGCCGAACAGAGAGCGGTCGAACGCCCGCAGCGGCTCCATCTCGTCCTCATAGGCGGCGACGTAGTCCGCCACCGGCACGGCGGCGACCCCCGCGGACCACAGCGACGGCTGGGTCCCGAGACCGAGCAGCGTGAGGTAGCCGCCCCAGGACCCGCCGGTGAGCACGCACGTCGACGCCAGCCCGGACGAGACCGCCCACGCCTGCACCGCGGCGATGTCCTCGAGCTCGGTCAGCCCCGGACGTCCTTCGATGGCGTCCCGCCACCCGGCGCCGTAGCCGTCCGAGCCGCGGTAGTTCACCTGGACGACGGCACAGCCGAGGTCGACGTAGGCGGCGCGGTCGGCGGCGAAGGCGTCACTGTCGTGCCAGGTCGGACCGCCATGGATGAGGAACACCGTCGGGACGGGACCCGCTGCAGACACAGGTCGGGCGACGAGCGCGTGCACCAGACCGCCTGGCCCATCGACGAAGACGTCCTCGACGGGGACCGAGGCAGGTGCCCGGGGGAGCGGTGCCTCCAGCACCACGGTGCCCGCGGTGGAGCGGATGACGGTGGGGGTCGCGGCGCAGGACCAGGAGTACTCCACGGTGCCGTCGGGCCGCGGGGTGGCGTCCGTGACCGTCCCGGCGCCGGTGCCGAGGTCCTCCACGGTGCCGTCGAGCAGCATGCGGTGCAAGGTGGCCCGCCCACGGGCCTCGGCCACCAGGAGGAGGGCGCTGCCATCGACGTACCAGTCGGCGGACAGGTCGCCCTCGAGGGCGACGGCGAGTCGGGTGACGTCGCCGGTCACCGGGTTCCACAGCAGCGGCTCGGGGCGGCCGTTCTGCTCGTGCAGCGCGAGGACGAGCGAGCCGTCGGGCGAGAAGTCGACCCCGTGCAGGCCGAGGCCTTCGCCGTCGTACAGGTCGCCGACGACCGCGCCGTCGACGGTCAGCACCCGCAGGGCGCGGTGCCGGGAGTCGCCGTGCTCGGAGTGCTCGAGAAGCACCAGCCGGTCGTCGCGCGAGAGCGCCGCCACATCGGCGTCGTGCTCGGAGGAGTAGAGAAGATCGGTGCCCCTGGGGCGCACCACGTGGACCGCGGAGCCGTCGTCGGTGGAGACCCCGACGACCGACAACGTCCGGCCCACCTCACAACCGGCGCCGTAGCCGGCCGGCACGCCGACAGCCGCGGGCACCGCTGGGCCACCGGCGAACGGCTGCCGCATCCAGATTCCGAGCTCGTCGCCGTCGGTGTCGTCGAACCACCACAGCCACTCGCCGTCCGGAGAGAGGTGACCGTCGCTGGTGCCGTGCGGCCGCGACGTCGCCTGCCGGTGCTCGTCGGTGCCCCGGTCCCAGGTGTAGAGCTCGAAGGTGCCCGTCACGTTGCCGAGATAGCTGCAGCGGTGAGGGGCGTCCCGCGCCCACTCCGGCAGGGACACCCGTGGGGCCCGGAATCGAGCTTCCCAGTCAGCCGTCACAGGATCTCCCACGACAACGAGCCGCCCTCGTCCTCATAGCTCATCTCATCGAGAAAAGCCTTGGCAGGTAAGGCTTCTGCCGGCGCCATGGCACCGGTGCCGGTCACCTGGAGAGCTGCTCCGACGAGCAGGCGCGCGGTGATCCCGTAGGCGTCGCGCACCTGCACGACGACCCGCACCTCCTGTCCGCCCGCGCGCACCACGGAGTAGGTCTCGCCCGTGGTCCGGCCCCGGTCGGCGACCGACGGTCCCTCGGGCAGCCGCTCCACCCAGCGGCTCAGGAGCGGCTTCGCCAGCCGCGACATCCCAGCCGTGTACGGCGTGAGGGGACCCACCACCTGCATGCCGCGGGCCACCCAGGTGGGCGCCGCAACGCCGGTCCGGACGATCGCCCCGGGCTGGTGCAGCGGGACGGTGAGCTCCTCGCCCCACGGCAGCCGGACCGCGTCGACGAGGCCGGGCAGGGTCAGTCGACCCAGCCGCGGGCGCATCGAGGTGATCGCTCCCACGCCGCTGCGAGCGGTGCCGCGGGTGACCTTGCCGCCGTGGACGGCATAGACGACGTCGGCCTCCTCGGCCGGTCGGCCGAGCTCCCCGACGGCGATCGCCACGCCGAGATCGCCTGGGATGTAGTCGAACCCGCACGCGGGCACCACCGCGCTGGCGGCATCGCGGAAGCGGCGGTAGACCTCGGACATGAAGACCGTCTCGCCGGTCGAGTCGACGTACGGCGTGCCGGTGCGGACCGCTGCTTCCACCACCGGCATGCCGAGCTCGGCGAACGGCCCGACGCAGGTGATGAGGGCGTCCACGCCGTCCAGGAAGGCGTCCAGCGACGCCGGGTCGGCCAGGTCGACCAGATGCCGCTCGCCGCTGGACGGGACGTCGGCGAGCCGGGCCTTGGAGCGCCCCCCGACCCGGTGGGCGATGCCCTTGCGTTCGAGCTCGGCGGCGGTCAGTCGCCCGGTGTAGCCGGTGGCGCCCAGCAGGGCAACGGTGCGAGTCATGACGTGAGCGTAGGACTCATAGCCAACGTGCTATCTTATAGCGAGTTGGCTATGAGGAGGTCGAGGTGCGCAGACACCCGCCGGAGGACCTGCACGCGGAGCTGATCGCGCGACAGGTCGCCTTCCACCGCGCCGCACGGCAACTGTCCCAGGCCGAGTTGGCCGTCTTGTGCGGCACCACCCAGTCCGCGATCGCCCGGCTCGAGCGAGGCCTCCGGGCGCCCCGCATCGACACGCTGGCCCGCGTCGCGGAGGCCCTGGACTGCTCCCTCGTCGTACGACTGGAACCCCGCACCGACCCAGGAGGACCACAGTGACCGAAGCCCGCCGCCCCACCGCCGTCGGCGTCGAGGACGCCCCCACGACCAAGGTGGAGCGCTTCCTTGCCGTCCTGCTCGCGGTCTTCTTGTTCGTCGGGTTGCTCTGGACGTACGCCCAGCCGTTGGACAGCACCGACGACCAGCCCTACTTCGCGCCGACAACTGCCTCCGAGCCCGCGATCGTCGCGCGGGACGACGCCCGGCGAGCCCTCGAGGAGGCGATGCGGCAGTTGGACCAGGCCCGCGCCGAGGAGCAGAACGCGCGCGAGACCTATCGGACCAAGCTCGACGCGGGCCAGCCCGCCACCGCAGAGGAGGCAGTCTACCAGGCGGCCCAGGCGGAGACGCGGCGCGTCGAAGGACTGCACAAGGCGGCGGAGACCCGGCTGGCGCAGGTCGAGCCGGCAGGCAACGCGGAGGAGCGGCGGCTCAACGCCCGCTTCGACGAAGGGAGCAAGGACCGCGAGCGGACCACGTTCCTCCTGCGGTTCGCCCTCGTGCTCGGTGCGCTCGCGGCGTCGTACGCGCTGTTCGAGGTTTTGCGTCGTCGCCGGTCGCGCTACCTGCTGACCGGGATGTCCGCTGTCGGCGCGGCGGCCGCGATGGCGGTCGTCATGACCGGCGACTACCTCGACGTGCGGAACACCGGGCCGATCGTGCTCTCCCTCGTCGGCACGGTGCTCACCATCGCGGCCCTGTTCGGCTACGAGCGCTTCCTGGCCCACCGGCTCCCGGCCCGGCGCGTGCGCAAGGGCGAGTGCCCGTTCTGCGGCTACCCGGTCGGCGGCGGCGTGCACTGCGAGGGCTGCGGTCGACCGGTGGTCGCGCCGTGTACGACGTGCACCGGACCCCGCCGGGTGGGGGCGCTCCACTGCGGGGCGTGTGGGGCGCCTTGACCCCCCAGCGGGGGTAGCGCAGAACAGGCCAACCACCCACAATCAGTCCATGGACCCCTGGGAGGAATTGGCCGGCGCCGTCTACGAGGACGTGGCGGTTGCCGAGATCATCCGGCCGGCGGCGGTGCTTCCCGAAGCGGCGGCGCGCACCGTCCTGGTCGAGCTGGCCCTGAGGGACGTCCGGGGCGAGGGGCTGTGGTGGGCCAGTCCGGTCCTCTGGCAGCGGTGGGACCGGCCCTGGGACACCACCGAGGAGGCCGGCAGCGCCGAACTCGTCGGCAGCATGCAGGTGACCTACGGCACCCCCACGAAATACGCCATCACCATCTTCCGGGCCACCATCACCACGCACGGCGTGCTGGAGGGGTGGAGCGTCGAGGCCTTGTGCGACGAGGCCCTGGGGTTCGGCGGCCTCACGTTGGCCGACTGTCCGCGAGCAGACCTGACGCCCCCGCCGAAGGTGTTCCGGATGCACTGAAGGCCGCCCTTGCGGACGGCCTTCAGACGTGGGTCGGGGTGACAGGATTTGAACCTGCGGCCTCTACGTCCCGAACGTAGCGCGCTACCAAGCTGCGCCACACCCCGATGGTGCGTGGCAAGCCTAGCGGACGGCGAGCGCGGGCCACGGCGGCAAACCGGTGGTGCGGCAGGACTAACCTCGCCCTCATGGGACAGCTCAAGGACCGCCTCCAGTCAGACCTCACCGCCGCCATGAAGGCGCAGGACGAGCTCAGCCGCGCCACGCTGCGGATGGTGCTCACCGCGATCGGCAACGAGGAGGTCGCCGGTGCCACCGCGCGCAAGCTGTCCGACGACGAGGAGCTCAAGGTCGTCGCCCGGGAGGCCAAGAAGCGGCGCGAGGCGGCGGAGGCGTTCCGGTCCGGCGGGGCGGAGGAGCGGGCCGAGCGGGAGCTCGCCGAGGAGGGCGTCATCAACGCCTACCTGCCGCAGCAGTTGTCAGACGACGCGCTCTCGGTGCTGGTCGCGGAGGCGCTTGCCGAGACGGGTGCGAGCGGCCCTCAGGCGATGGGGCAGCTCATGAAGGCCGTCGGGCCGAAGGTCGCGGGCCGGGCTGAAGGCGGCCGGGTGGCCGCGGCCGTGCGCGCCGCGCTCGGCTGAAGACACCGCCCCGGAGACACCGACCCTGAAGGCACCACCCCGGAGACTCCGCCCCGGAGACACCACCCCAGGAGGCACAGCCCAAAGCCACTGCCCGAGGAAGGGCGCGGTTAGGGAGGCCCGCCGCCCTTTTTGGTGGGTGACGGCGTCGGGGACGGCGGCGGCGGCGGAGGCGTGGGGGACGGCGGCGGCGGTGGGCCGGTCGGGCTCGGGCCGCTGGTCGGGGACGCCACCGGCTTCGGGCTGGCAGTCGGCGCCGGGACCGGGGCCCGGCCGTTCGACGCGAGAATGGTGACCTCGGAGCCGGCGGCGACCGGGGTGCCGGCGGCGGGCGAGGTCCTCGCCACGATGCCCGCGGGCAGCGGTCCGGCATTGACCGGCACGCCGATCGTGACGCCGAAGCCCAGGTCACGCAGCTGCAGGGCGGCGGTCTCCACCGGCAGTCCGGTGACGTCGGGGAGCGGCGCCAGCGCACTGGTGGGCGCGACGGGCCTCGTGAAGTCCACCGCAGGGACGCCCTCGAGGGCTCCGCGCATGAGCTGTTGCCAGATCGAGGCGGGGATCGTTCCGCCGTACACCTGCCGGTAGAAGCGGCCGTTGATGGTGACCTGCCGCATGGGCGTCGGGGTCGGCTTACCGACCCAGACCGCGGAGGCGAGCTGCGGGGTGTAGCCGATGAACCACGCGGCGGTCGAGTCGTTGGTGGTGCCGGTCTTCCCGGCTGCCGGGCGGCCGATGGAGGCGCCGGCGCCGGTGCGCGGGCCCTTGCCGTCGATGACGCCGCGCAGGATCCCGGTGAGGGTGTCTGCCACCTCCGGTTCGAGGGTCTGGGCGCAGGGCTGCTCCTTCAGCGGGATCGGCTGGCCGAGGTGGTCAAGGACCTGCAGCACCGGTCGTGGCGGGCAGAAGATGCCCTTGGCGGCGAAGGCGGCGTAGGCGCCCGCCATCGCCAGGGGACTGACCTGGGGGGTGCCCAGGACGAAGGACGGGAACTTGTCGAGGTGGTCACCGCCGTAGGTGCCGTCCACCTGCTTGACGCCCAGCGCTTCGGCGAGGCTGGGCGGCGTGATGAAGCCGGTGCGCTCCTCGAGCTGGATGAACCAGGTGTTCACCGACTCCCACGTGGCCCGGACCATGTCGAAGGTTCCCGACTCGGAGTCGCCCGCATTGCCGGGGCAGCCCCCCGAGCCGGTGACGTAGGTGAACGCCTTGGGGCAGTAGGTCTGCGGAGCGTGCAGGGTGAGGGTGGGTGGAATCTTCATCTGCAGGGCCCGGGCCAGCACGAACGCCTTGAACGTCGAGCCGCCCTGGAACCCGCGGGAGCCACCGAGGGCGAAGTTGACCTTGGTCTGGCCGGGCTTGTCACCGAACTTGCGGTTCACCGCCATGGCGCGCACCTGTCCGGTGCCCGGCTCGACCACGTCCGCCACGGCCACCGCCCCGAAGGGATCGCCGGCCGGGATCTTGTCGTCGACCGCCTGCTGCGCCGCGGTCTGCACCTTCGGGTCGAGGGTCGTCTTGATGGTCAGCCCGCCGGTGAGCAGGCGTTCCTGCCGCTCCTGCCGGGTCGCGCCCAGGGCCTCCTTCACCGGGCCGTCCTCGAGGTAGCGCCGGACGTAGTCGCAGAAGAACGGTGAGGTGACCTCCGGGGCTTCGCAGCCGCTCTTGACGGTCGTCACCTTCAGCCCCATCGGCTGGTGGATGGCCTGGGCCTTCTCGAGCTCGGTGATGTAGCCGAGACCGGCCATCCGGGTGAGGACGACATTGCGGCGGCTCCGCGAGTCGCGGGGGTTGCGGATCGGGTCGAAGCGGGTGGGGCTCTGCACCATCCCGGCGAGCACCGCGCCCTGGGCCAACGTCAGCTTCTCGACGCGGACGCTGAAGTAGTGGCTGGCCGCCGTACCGATCCCGTAGACGCCGCTGCCGTAGTAGGCGATGTTGAGGTAGCCCTCGAGGATCTGGTCCTTGGTCAGGTTCTGCTCGAGGTAGAGCGCGTACTTCGCCTCCTGGACCTTCCGCTTGATCGAGCGCTCCGCCGCCGCCCGCTGCTCACCCTTGGTGCGGGCCGACGCGATGAGGATGTTCTTGACGTACTGCTGGGTGAGGGTCGACCCGCCCTGCTGGACGCTGCCCGAGCTGGAGTTGCGCGCCAGGGCCCGCAAGGTCCCCTTCACATCCACGCCATGGTGGTCGTAGAACCGGTTGTCCTCGATGGCGATCAACGCCTGACGGGCATGCTCGGGCACCTGCCTGAGCCGGATGGGCACCCGGTTCTCGCTGAACAGCGTCGCGATGACCCGGCCGTTCTTGTCGAGGATCTTCGAGCTCTGGTCCAGGGTGACCTCGGGGAGCTTCTCGGGCCGGATCTCCTCGGCGACGCCCATGCCGACCAGGCCGAGCCCGCCCACCAGCGGAAGGGCGAGCCCCGCGACCACCACGCCCGCGAGGACGCTGATGACGAGGCCGAGAGCGATGCGCGCCAGCGCCGAGGAGGTCCTCACGAGGGAAGCCTACGTCCCGGGGCCGCCCATCCGGGGAATGTCCGGATCGCCCGAGATAGCCCGTAAGGACTAGCCCGAGGCGGTCCTTTTGGGTACTGCACAGCGAAGCGTCCCATTCCTACGCTTCTGGTACTGCCGCATGAACCTCGGCAGCCCACCGATCAAGGGCGCCTCGACCATGCACACCACTGAGACGGTGCACGACTGGACGTCGGAAGCCGCGTGCAACAACGCCGACCCCGATGACCTGTTCGTCACCGGCGCCGCACAGAACCGCGCCAAGGCCGTCTGCATGTCCTGCCCGGTGCGCACCCAGTGCCTCGCCGACGCGCTCGACAACCACGTGGAGTTCGGGGTCTGGGGTGGCATGACCGAGCGTGAGCGTCGGGCGCTGCTCCGTCGCCGCCCGGATGTCACGTCGTGGCGGCACCTGTTCGCCGACGCCAGGGCCGGCATCGTCCGGCAGGGCCAGGCCTCCTGACGCCTGCTTCAGCCGTGTACGGCGGTCAGGCGGGCGTTCCCGCGGCAGGGCCGTCGGCGAGGTCGGCACCGACCGCCCGGAGCCCGTCCAGGTCGTGCACGTCCCCGGGTTGGGCGGCGACCTCGACCACCGGCACCCCCGGGTGGGCGTGGGTGAACCGTTCCTGCAGGTGCGCCTCGCGGGCCGACAGCAGCAGCCGGTCGGCGTGCAGGCGCAGCACCCCGGCGGTCAACGACGCCGGGTCCAGCCCCTCGGCGGCCGCCAGCGACTTCTGCGCGGTGAGGCCGGCGGCGGCCGACCGGTGCACCCGGTTGACGACCAGGCCGGCGAGCGGCATCCGCTCGCTGCCCAGGCGTTCGACGAAGTAGGACGCCTCCCGCAGCGCGTCGCGTTCGGGGGTGGCGACCACCACGAAGGCCGTCCCCGGGTCCTTCAGCAGGTCATAGGTCGCCTGGGCCCGCTCGCGGAACCCGCCGAACATCGTCTCCAGAGCCGCCACGAACTGGGACACGTCCTGCAGCACCGACGCACCGATGATCCGGGTGATGGCGCTGGTGAAGACGTTGAACCCGATGCTCACGACCTTCAGGTAGGCCTTGCCACTGGCCTTCGCCGGCGCCAGCAGCACCTTGATGAGCCGACCGTCGAGGAACGTCGTGAGGTGCGCCGGGGCGTCCAGGAAGTCCAGTGCCGAACGGGTAGGTGGCGTATCGACGACGATCAGGTCGTAGTTGCCGCTGGCCTTCAGCTGCCCCAGCTTCTCCATCGCCATGTACTCCTGCGTACCGGCGAAAGAGCTGGAAAGCGCCTGATAGAAGGGGTTTGCCAGGATTTGGTCGGCCTTGGCGGGCTCCGCATGCGTCACGACGATCTCGTCGAACGTCCGCTTCATGTCGAGCATCATCGCGTCGAGCTCGCCCTCCACCCCCTTCACCTCGCGGGGGGTGTTGTCGAGCTCGGTGAGGCCCATCGACTGCGCCAACCGGCGCGCCGGGTCGATGGTCAGCACCACCGTGCGTCGTCCGCGTTCGGCGGCGCGCAGTGCCAGCGCCGCCGCCGTGGTGGTCTTGCCGACGCCGCCGGAGCCGCAGCAGACGATGATCTCGGCGGTGTCGAGCAGGTGGTCGACGTCGAGCCTCGGCGCGGTCATGCCATGCCCTGCGCCTGCAGCGTCTCGGCCAGGTCGTAGAGCGAACCCAGGTCGATGGTGTCGGGCAACAACGGCAGCTCGTACGACGGTCGGTGCAGGTCCGCGAGAGCGTCGCGCCCTCTCTCTTCCAACGCCACCCGCGACGCGTGGTCGGCGGCCTCCGCAGCGAGCACGGGGGCGAGCGCCACGTCGAGGCCGACTCCCTTGAGCCCGGCGGCCAGGGCCTTGAGGTCGAGGGTGCCGGCCTCGGCGGCCCGCAGGTCGGCCGGGGCCAGCGCGGGGGTGCGGACCGCGTTGACCACGACCCCGCCCACGGGCAGGCCGAGGGCGGTCAGCTCCTCGACCGCGTCGAGGGTCTCCTGCACGGGCATCTCCTCCAGCAACGTGACCAGGTGGACCGCGGTCTGGTCGCTCTTGAACACCGCCATGACCCCATCGCTCTGGTTCTTCAGTGGGCCGACCTTGGCGAGGGCGCCGATCTCCTGGGAGATGTTGAGGAACCGAGGGATGCGCCCGGTCGGCGGAGCGTCCAGCACGACAGCGTCGTACCAGTTGCTGCCGTCTTTGCGCTTGCGGACCACGGCCTCCTTGACCTTGCCGGTGAGCAGCACGTCGCGCAGGCCCGGCGCGATGGTGGTGGCGAAGTCGATCGCCCCGATCCGGCGCAGCGTGCGGGCGGGGAGCCCGGTCGGGCTGAGCTTGTAGAACATGTGCAGGTAGTCGAGCAGCGCCTGCTCGGGGTCGACGGCCAGGGCGAAGACGTCACCGCCACCGGGTCCCACCGCCACCTTGCGCTCCTCGTAGGGGAGCGGTGCACTGTCGAAGAGCTGGGCAATCCCCTGCCGGCCCTCGACCTCGCAGAGCAGGACGTTCTTGCCGCGGCCGGCGAGGGCGAGCGCGAGCGCGGCAGCGACCGTGGTCTTGCCGGTGCCACCCTTGCCGGAGACGACGTGCAGCCGCACAGCGGAGAAGTCGGACATGAGGTCCAGCCTAGGGAGTCGGGCCGGGGACCACGCTGGGGGCCGAAAATCTGAAAATCCAGCAAGTCCGACGCCGATACTTGCAGGAAGTCGGTTCTTTGCCGCGAATCCTCCTTACTGTGATGTAGGCCACACCTGTGCTGGTACGGAGGACCCCCCACGATGCACGTGCACGAGACGACCCCGGACCCGGTCGAGCCCACCTGGCGGGCAGCGGCGGAGTGCCGACGGCACAACGCCGAGCACTTCTTCGCGCCTGCGCACTTCGAGCGCAAGGACGAGCGCGGGTTCCGCGAGAGCCACGCTCGGGCGCTGTGCCGGGTCTGCCCTGTCCAGCTCGCCTGCCTCGAGCACTCCCTCGCCGTCCAGGAGCCGCACGGCATCTGGGGCGGCCTGAACGAGTTCGAGCGCCGGCGCCTGCTCCGCAAACGGGCCACCGAGGCGGAGCAACGCACCGCCTAATACCTTGGCTCCCATGACCACGTGGGAGTACATGACAGCGCCCTTGCTCATCCATGCGACCAAGCAGATCCTCGACAACTTCGGTCAGGACGGCTGGGAGTTGGTGCAGGTCGTCCCGGGCCCGAACCCGGAGCAGCTCGTCGCCTACTTCAAGCGGGCCCGTCAGGCGGCGCAGTCGTGAGCCATCTCGCGCGCCTCAAGGAGCTCGGGATCGAGCTCCCCGCGCTCGTCCCGCCATTGGCGGTCTACGTCCCGGCGGCCCTCACCGGCAACCTGGTCTTCACCAGCGGCCAACTGCCGATCGTGGACGGCACGATCGTCGCGACCGGGCTGGTCGGCGGACCGGTGACGGCGGACAACGCCAAGGAGCTCGCCCGCATCTGCGCCCTCAACGCCCTCGCAGCCGTGGACGCCCTCGTCGGCCTCGACCGGGTCGTCCGGGTCGTCAAGGTGGTCGGCTACGTCGCCAGCGCCCCCGGCTTCACCGGCCAGCCCGGTGTCGTCAACGGCGCCTCCGAGTTGTTCGGGGAGGTGTTCGGGGAGGCCGGCCGGCACGCCCGCTCGGCCGTGGGCGTCGCGGCGCAGCCGCTCGACGCCCCCGTCGAGGTCGAGGTCATCGTCGAGATCGCCGGCTGACCGACGTGGCGCGCCCTTCCGGACTCGAAGAGTTGGAGGAGCTTGCGCGCGCCTTCGCGCGTGGGGACAAGACCCCGACCGCTCCCCGGCACGCCTCCACGGTGATCCTGCTGCGCGACGCCGCGGCAGGCCCGGAGGCCTACCTGTTGCGCCGCGTCAAGGGCATGGCCTTCGCCGGCGGCATGCATGTCTTCCCCGGTGGCTCGGTCGACCCGGAGGACGAGCGCGCCGACATCGGCTGGGCCGGCCCGTCGGCGGCGCAGTGGGGACGCTGGTTCGGTGCAGACGAGCCGCTGGCCAGGGCGCTGGTGTGTGCCGCAGTCCGCGAGACCTTCGAGGAGTGCGGCGTGCTGCTCGCCGGACCGTCGGAGCACGAGCTGCTCGCCGACGTGTCCAGCGACGAGTGGGAGGCCGAGCGGGTAGCCCTCGAAGCCCGCGAGCAGTCCCTGTCCGATCTGCTGGCCCGACGCGGGCTGGTGCTGCGCAGCGACCTGCTGCGCCCCTTCGCGCACTGGATCACCCCGGAGGTCGAGCCCAAGCGCTTCGACACCCGGTTCTTCCTGGCCGAGATGCCCGCCGGGCAGGTCTGCCGGCACGTCGGCGGCGAGGCCGACGAGCGGCTCTGGGTGCGACCGCAGGACGCCCTCGAGCAGGGCCTGCACCTCATGCCGCCGACGTTCACGTCGCTGCAGGACCTGGCGGGGTACGGCGATGTCCGCAGTGCCCTCGACGACCCGCGCGAGGTCACCCTGGTGGCCCCGAAGCTCGTCGTACTCCCTGACGACACGGTGCGGTTCGTGCTCCCCGGTGACCTGAACTACCCGACCGACCCCGACCTCACCTGGCCCGGCTACCCGGGGCTCTCCTCGGACCCACCCGGCTGAGATGCGTCAGGTCACGGCGAGCGCCGGCGTGGTCCTCGCCCCCAACCCCGGCCCGATGACGCTCGAGGGCACCAACACCTGGATCCTGCGCGCCCCCGGCAATGAGCAGGTGGTGGTCATCGACCCTGGCCCGCTGCACGAGCAGCACCTGCAGGCGGTCGCCGCCCAAGGTCGCGTCGACGTGGTCCTGCTGACGCACGGCCACCACGACCACAGTGCCGGCGCCCGCCGGCTCGCCGAGCTGACCGGGGCCGCCGTCCGCGCTCTGGACCCGGCCCAGCGGCTCGGCGACGAGGGCCTCGACGAAGGTGACGTCGTCGTCGCCGGGGGCCTGGAGATCCGGGTCCTGGCCACGCCGGGGCACTCGAGCGACTCGCTGTGCTTCGCGCTCCCCGACGCGGTGCTCACCGGCGACACCATCCTGGGGCGCGGTACGACGGTCGTCGCGCACCCGGACGGCGTCCTGGCCGACTACCTCACGTCGCTGCAGCGGCTCCTCGAGATGGGCGAGCGGACCCTGCTGCCGGGTCACGGACCGGAGCTGCCGTCGGCGGGCACGGTGGCGCAGGCCTACCTCGACCACCGGCAGCAGCGGCTCGACCAGGTGCGCGCCGCCGTCGAGGCCGGAGCGACGACGCCCCGTGAGGTGGTCGAGGTCGTCTACGCCGACGTCGACCGGGGTCTGTGGTTCGCAGCGGAGATGTCGGTCCGGGCCCAACTCGAGTTCCTGCGCGAGCGCTGACGACCGTGCCAGCCCCGCCGTCCCTGTGGGCGCTGACGACCGTGCCAGCCCCGCCGTCCGTGTGCGCGCTGCCTGTCGTGGTCGGCATCCCATGACCTGCCCGGTCTGCGGGACCCCGTCGGTCCCGGGCGCCCGGTTCTGCTTCCAGTGCGGCACCGCGCTGGCCGAGCTCGCCGACGTCGAGACCGAACGGCGGTTCGTCACCGTGCTGTTCGGCGACCTGTCGGACTTCACCAGCTGGGCGGAGGATCTCGACCCCGAGCGGGTCGGGGTGGTCACCGACCGGGTGTTGGCGTCGCTCGCCGGCATCGTCACCGAGTTCGGCGGCCACGTCGACAAGCTGGTGGGCGACGGGTTGATGGCCGTTTTCGGGGCCCCCACCGCCCACGAGGACGACGCCGAGCGGGCCGTCCGGGCCGCTGCCCGCATGCAGGCCGTCGTACGCCGGCTCGTGGCGGACGAGAGCGGAGGCGGCCGTCGACTGGGGCTGCGGGTCGGGCTCAACACCGGCGAGGTGGTCGCAGGGGTCCAGGCGCACCTGTCCTACACCGTGGTCGGCGACACCGTGAACACCGCCAGCCGGCTCTCCGACGTGGCCGGCGTAGGTGCTGTGGTCGCCGGCCGTGAGACCGCCCTCGCGACCATGTCGATCGGCAGCTGGCGGCCGCTGAAACCCTTACGGCTCAAGGGAAAGCGCGAGCCGGTAGAGGCCTTCGAGCTGATGGGTCTGCGGCCGACGGGCGCCACCCGGATAGGGCTGGGAGACGACGCGCCGTTCCTTGGCCGCGACGCCGAGCTGGGTCTGCTCATCGGCCGGCTGCTGGACGTCAACGATCGCGCGGCGCCGCGCTCGTTGCTCATCACCGGTGAGGCCGGCGTGGGCAAGACCAGGCTCGGCCAGGAGCTGGCCCGATTCGCGGGTGAGGTGCCAGGGACCCGGGTCCTGTGGGGTCGCAGTGCGCCGTACGGCGAAGGTCGTGACCTCGCCGCGGTGGCCGAGATGGTTCGCACCGCCTGCGGCATCGAGGAGTCCGACGACGTCGAGACCGCCCGCGAGCGGGTGACCCGCACGGTGTCCAGGCTCGAGCACCCACCCCACCGGGGTCCGTCGCAGCTGCAGCTGGCGGAGCGGCTCCGCCGGCTGCTGGGGCTGGAGGAGCTGCAGGTCGCCGCCCCCCGGGAGGTGGCGACCCCCGGACCGCCCGCGGGCGGCAACAAGATCCGCGAAGCGGTCGGGGCGCTGTTCACCGCGCTCGCCGCGGAAGGCCCGCTGCTGCTGGTCCTCGACGACCTGCACTGGGCCACCCCAGCCATGGTGGACGGCCTGTTGCACGTCGCCCGGCGGACCGCCGGGCCGGTGCTGCTGCTCGCGTTGGGACGCGGCGAGATGCTCGACGTCCCCGGCCGGATCGACTGGTGGCAAAGGCTTCCGAAGGCCGAGGTGATGCCGTTGGCCCCCCTGGACGAGAGCTCTGCGGAGCGGCTGCTGGGCGCCTACCTGGGGTCCAGCGACATTGACGACGGGGTCCGGGTGGGCCTACTCGACCGGGCCCAGGGCAATCCCTTCTTCCTGGCCGAGCTCCTTCACCTCCTCGTCGACCGTGGCGCGCTGCGACGCGACGACGACCGGTGGGTGCTCGACGGGGTGGTCCCCGAGAACGTGCTGCCGGCCGGTGTGCAGGCGGTTCTCGCCGCCCGGATCGACGACCTCGACGGACCGGCCAAGGGGGTACTGCGGGACGCCAGCGTGATCGGCTTGCGCGTCACCCGACCTGCCCTCGAGGCGGTCGGTCGGGCCTCGGGGCACGGCGACCCGGCGGTGGTCGCGACCGCGGTGGGCGCGCTGGTCGAACGACGGCTGCTCGAGCCCTCGGAGGAGGGTGGCTTCCGGTTCTCGCACACCCTCGTCCGCGACGTGGCCTACGCCGGCCTGGCGAAGGTGGACCGCGCGCGTCGGCACGCGGCCGTCGCGCAGTGGGCCCAGCAGGCCGTCGGTCGCGGAGCCGAAGCCGACCTCGTGACCGCCGCGCAGGGAGAGCGGGCCGTGCGGCTTGCGGTGGAGATGGGGCTGCCCCCCGACGACCCGTCGTGGCACGCTCGCGGCACCGCCTTCACGGCTCTCGCCCGGCTCGGGCAGGCCGCGCTGGGCCGCGACGACAACCCCGGCGCCGAGCAGGTGCTCGGCCGCGCCCTCCGGCTGCAGGACCCGGCCTTCGGTCCGCCGTTCCCCTGGGACCTGGTCGTCCCGGTACGGGTCGCGCGGGCACAGGCCCTGACGGCGCTGCACCGACTCGAAGAGGCAGAGGCTGAGCTGGACCCCGCTCTCAACGGCCCGGACGACAGCGTGCGGGCCGCGGCGCTCCTCATCCTCGGGTCCCTGCGTCGCCGGCGTGGCGACCTGACCGGGGCGGGTCAGGCCTTCGTCTCGGGGCTCGCCGCCGCCTCCGACGCCGGCGTCGACCGGCTCGGTGGGGAGGCCCTCCGCCAGCTCGGGTTGCTCGACTACCTGGAGGGCCGGCTGTGCTCCGCCGAGGCCCGCTTCGGCCAGGCCTACGAGCTGGCCGTGCGCGTCGCCGACCCGCGGGGTGCCGGGTGGGCGCTGCAGCACCTGGCCTGGAGCGCGACCACCCGTGGCGACTACGACCTCGCCGCGGACACGCTCGAGCAGGCGGCCGGGGTGTTCGCCGCCCTCGAGGATGCCGGTGGGCTGTCGTGGGTCGCAGGGACGGAGGGTTTCGTCAGCCTGCTCCAGGGTCGCTTCGCGGAGGCCCGGGAGCTGGCCAGCTCGTTGCTGCCTGTGGGCGAGCTGAGCGGTGACCGTTGGGGTGTCGCGGCGCTCCTCACCATCGATGCGGTAGCGGCCTCCGAGCTCGGTGACGTCCTCGTCGGCTCGCAGGAGGCCGAGCGCGCCCGGGTGCTGTTCGCCGATGTGGGCGACGCCTGGGGCCAGTCGCTGGCGTTGGTCGCAGCCGGCATCAGCGCCCGCGGCGCCGACCAGCCGGACCGGGCCGTGACCTTCCTGGAGACCGCGGTGGCCCTGTCCGAGACCGGCGGGCACCCGATCACCGGCGCCCTGGCCCTGGTCGCCCTCGGCTACGCCCACCTCGACCGGGGCGACCTCGACGGCGCCGAGGGCTGCGTCGGGAAGGTCGCCGCCACCCTGTCCGGCCTCGATCTCGAGCCGCACGCGGCCCTGGGGGCTCGGGTACTGCTCGCTCAGGTCCTGCGCCGACGCGGCCAGGCGGAGGAGGCGCTTGCTGAGCTGGACGGGGCGCTGGCCGCCGCCGGGGACGCCCCCGGCCTGCTGTTCCCCCGCCGGCAGGCGCTGGCCCACCGGGCGGGGACCCTGCTCGACCTCGGCCGGAACGACGAGGCACTCGAAGCCGCCCGGGCAGCCGTGGCGACCCGCGGTGAGGATGTCCGGTCGCAGGTGCTGGCCATCCGCGCCCTCGGCTCGGCGCTGCGGGCCCTCGGGGACGAGGGCGGGGCCGTCGCTGCACTGTCGCAGGCGCTCGAGCTGGCCCGCGCGACCGGGCAGCGCTCCGAGGTGGCCGCCTCCGAGCGCGCCCTCGCCGCCCCGCCCCCCTGACCCCGCCCGCTTCCGCCCGGCTCCCCGGGCCGGCTCCCCCGGTGATCTACCGCTTGTGGTGGTCGCCACGCGGGCCGGCGCAGCAACAAGGGGTAGATCGTCCAGGCGGGGCGGGTGATCTACCTCCGTTGCCGTCGCCACGCGGGCCAGCGCAGCAACAAGAGGTAGATCAGCGGGGGGGAGGCGACGACGATCGCCCGAGATCGCCGCGGATCAGGTCCGGGGGCGGTCTGGCAGGCTGGGGCGCATGGTGTCGACGGGGTTGTTGAAGGTGGAGCCGGACTGGGTGACGCTGCGGGCGGAGACCGACGAGCGCCAGCCCATCGTGGTGCTGGTCGACCGCGCTGTGGCCAGCACTGCGCCGTACGAGGTGTTCACGCTGCAGGTGGCCGTCGCTGTGCCGCTCGGCGAGACGAGTGACGGGCTGCCGGCCGAGACCGAAAAGGCCAACCTGCGGGCGCTGGAGCAGCAGCTCGTCGACGCCGCCGCCGGGGAAGCGCGGCTGGTCGCGGTCATGACGCTGGAGGGCATCCGTGAGTGGATGTTCTACGCGCGTACGACGGCATGGGCCGCGCCGTTCCTCGAGGCGGGGATCAGCGTGACAACCGGGGAGGACCCCGAGTTCCGCGGACTCAAAGAACTGGCCGGGAGCTCAGGGAGCTAGCGAGTGGCCCGCAGTTCAGGGCGCCGAGGGTTAGCTCCGGGAGCTAGCGAGCGCGGCGGGGCTAAGGAGCGCGGCGGGCTAGCGAGCGCGGCGGGCCAGCCGTTCGCCGTCGAGGATGGTCAGGGCGCGCGAGTCGACCCGCACCCAGCCCCGCGAGGCGAAGTCGGCCAGGGCCTTGTTGACGGTCTCGCGCGACGCCCCGACCAGCTGGGCCAGCTCTTCCTGGGTCAGGTCGTGGTGCACCCGCAGGCCGTCGGCCTCCTCGGAGCCGAAGCGCTCCGAGAGCGCGAGAAGTTGCTTGGCGACCCGGCCGGGCACGTCGGTGAAGATCAGGTCGGCGAGCGCGTCGTTGGTACGGCGGAGCCGGCGGGCGAGCACCCGCAGGAGCTGCTCGGCGATCTCGGGCCGGTCGGTGATCCACGGCCGGAGCTGGGTGTGGGCGAGCGAGGCCAGGCGGGCGTCGGTGACGACCGTGGCCGTGGCCGTGCGGGGGCCGGGGTCGAACAGGGACAGCTCACCGAACATGTCCGACGGCCCCATGACCGACAGCATGTTCTCGCGGCCGTCGACGGCACGACGACCGATCTTCACCTTGCCCTCAAGGACGATGTAGAGCGTGTCGCCCTGCTCGCCCTCGACGAAAACGGTCTCGCCCTTGCTGTAGTCGCTGTAGACCAGAGAGGCAGCGACGGCCTCAGCCGCCTCCTCCGCGATGCCCTGGAAGAGCCCCGCCTTCGCCAGCACCTCGTCCACGCGCCGTGCCTCCTTCGCCGTTGCGATGATCTACCGGGTCGGAGTCTCGCAGATCACCTTTCGGTGCGCGTACGGTTGGGCAACAACCGGCTGAGCCGGCGGCGTCGCCAGTACCGCTCCAGCGCCGGCGCGTAGCCCTCGCTGACGAACGTCTCGACCTCGTCGGGCCGGGCGGTGTCGAGGAAGGCAGCGAGCTGTTCCCCGACAGAGTCCTGTCGAAGTGGTTGCTCGACCCACTCCATGAACATCAGCAGTGCGAGCAGCGCGAAGGGGAGCAGGAGACCGAGCAACAGGACCGACACGTAGTGAGTGTGCCCCCTCAGGCCGAGACGGAACGCCGGGTGGGGCGTAGCGGCAGGGCGGTCAAGCACAGGGTCGGTTCGTCGTGGTAGCGGGCGATGAGCTCGGACGTCGCCGCATTCAGTCGCTTGTGCAGCGCGCTGCGGAACTCCGACAGCTGCGCCTCGGCCTTGGTGAGGTCGGCCGCCAGCGCGGCGACCTCCTCGGTGTCCTCGAGGTCCACCTGGCGGTCCCACAGGCCGGCCAGGTCGGGAAGGGGCGGGATGTCGTCGACGGGCACGACCTCGACGAGGGCCTGCCGCCCCGCGCCGACGCGCTTGTCCGTGAGCACCGGCTTGAGGTTCTCGCTCGCGCTGTCGGTGCCGGCGAGGACGAGGTCCAGGCGTGCCTGGATGATCCGGCGCCAGTAGGAGACCTTGCCCTCCTCCGCGGTCAGGGTCTTGCGGTAGGCACGCAACTCGTCGAGGGACAGGTGGGCATGCTCCGCGGTCCGCTCGGCGGGCGGCCGGGCCGTGGGCTTCCGGATCGGCGCAGTGCGCCCGGCGACCGCCGCGGGCGGGTGCTGCGGGTCCATTGCTGCCTCTTCCTTCAGTACCCGCGCGGGATGCGGGCGTTACAAGGGAGGTCGTCACGTATCCCCGTTTCCTTGAGGTAGATCACCACAACGGACCAGCGTGATCGTGCCCACGTACGCTGAGGGACATGGCCGCCAGGGGTGACGAGACGCCTTTGGCACTCACCCGGCGGGCCCGTCGTACCAACAAGGAACTGGCCGGGCTCTATCCCGACGCGCACTGCGAGCTCGACTTCACCACGCCGCTCGAGCTGGCCGTGGCGACCATCTTGTCGGCCCAGTGCACCGACAAGCGCGTCAACGAGGTCACCCCGCTGCTGTTCCGCACCTACCGGTCCGCCGCGGACTACGCCGCCGCCGACCGTGCGGTGCTCGAGGAGCAGATCCGCTCCACCGGCTTCTACCGCAACAAAACGACCGCGCTGATCGGGTTGGGGGCGGCCGTGGTTGAGCGGCACGACGGCGAGCTGCCGGCCACTCTCGCCGAGCTGGTGAAGCTGCCCGGCGTGGGCCGCAAGACCGCGAACGTCATCCTCGGCAACGCCTTCGGGGTGCCCGGCCTGACCGTCGACACCCACTTCGGGCGCCTGGTACGCCGGTTCGGCTGGACCGACGAGGTCGACCCGGTGAAGGTGGAGGCAGTGGTCGCGGAGCTGCTGCCCCGCAGCGAGTGGACGATGTTCAGCCACCGGGTGATCTTCCACGGCCGCCGGGTCTGCCACTCCCGCACCCCGGCCTGCGGCGCCTGCGCCCTCGCCCCCCTCTGCCCTTCGTACGGCGAAGGGGAGACCGACCCGGGCAAAGCCGCCAAGCTGGTCCGTTCCGAAGCCTTCTTCAAGCCGGGTACGGCGACATGACGCGGGCTCGGGTGCTGGTGCTCGTGGCCGTGCTGGTCGCTCTCGCCGGCGCGCTCGCCTACGGCTCCCAGGACCGGTCGGGGCCGAAGCAGCAGACGATCGACCTCACGCCGTTCCGGGCGCAGGCCGGGCTCGATCCCTGCCCGTCCGGGATCAGTCCCGAGCTGCCCGACCTGGTCCTGCCCTGCCTCGGTGGCGGTCCCGACGTGCCACTGCGCGGGGTGCCCAGCGGCGTGCCGACGCTCGTCAACGTCTACGGCTCCTGGTGCACCCCGTGCCAGGAGGAGATGCCCACCCTCGTCGAGTTTTCCAAGCGGGCGGCGGGAAAGGTCGCCCTGGTGGGCATCGACACCGTGGACGAGCCGCGGCTCGCGCTGCTGTTCGCGAGGGACTTCGGCCAGAAGTGGCCCGCCGTGATCGACGACGACAAGGCCGTCCTGCTGCGGTATGCCTCCGGTCCGCCGGTGACCCTGTTCGTGGACCGGGCCGGCAAGGTCGTGCACGTCAAGGCCGGGCCGTTCCGTTCGCTCGCGGAGCTGCGGGCCGACGTGCGGCGCTATCTGGGGGTGACGGTGTGACCCGCCCCGACCCCGTCAACGGCGACGGCCCTGCCACCGAAGGGCGCGCTGCCGCCGTACCCCCCTGGTTGCAACAGCTCGTGCGGGAGATCCCGACGGTGCGGGGTGAGCACTTCACGCGCTTCCTGCCCCCGAAGGAGGGCGGCCGCGACAGCGCCGTGCTCGTGCTGTTCGGTGAGGGCGAGGACGGGCCCGATCTGCTGCTCATCGAGCGGGCGCACACGATGCGCTCGCACGCCGGTCAGCCGGCGTTCCCGGGTGGGGCGCAGGACCCGGAGGACGACGGACCGGTCGCGGCGGCGCTGCGCGAGTCGTGGGAGGAGGTCGGGCTGCGGCCGGACAGCGTCGACGTGCTGGGCGTGCTGCCCGCGCTGTGGCTGCCGCCGTCGGGCTTCGTCGTACACCCCGTCGTGGGCTGGTGGCGCGAGCCGCACCCCGTGCACGTGGTGGACACCGACGAGGTCGCCGCGGTCATCCGGGTGCCGCTCGCGGAGCTCACCGATCCCGCCAACCGCTTCCGCATCACGCACAACAGCGGGCTCATCGGGCCGGCGTTCGAGGTGCGCGACCTGGTCGTGTGGGGCTTCACCGCCGGGCTCATCGCCGGGCTGCTGACCCTCGCCGGATGGGAGCAGCCGTGGGACGAGAGCCGCCTGCGCGAGCTCGACCCGGAGACGCTCCGCCTCGCCCTCAAGACCTGGGAACGGCACACCCCGTGATCGAAGGAGACCTTGTGAAGCGACTTACCACCCTGGCCCTGGTGGCGGCGTTCGCCGTCGCCTGCAGCAGCAACGGCGCGGACACCGGGGGTGTGAGCGGCACGACGTCCGGCGCGCCGGACGCCCAGACCGTCACCGTCGGGATGAACGATGCGCTGGCTTTCGTCCCGGACACGATCAACGCCAAGGTCGGCACGGTGACCTTCGACGTGAGCAACCTCGGTCGGGTGCCGCACAACCTGCACTTCTCCGAAGAGGCCCTCGGCAAGACCGGCACGATCGACGGGAAGAAGGCCGAGCCGCTGACCGTGACCTTCACGACGGCGGGCACGTTCACCTTCGTCTGCACCTTCCACTCCAGGATGACCGGCAAGGCCGTCGTGACCGGGTAGGTAGGGTTCGGGCCGTGCGCGGAGACCTGCTCGACGTCATTCTGCTGTCCGCTTCGGTGCTGTTTGCGATCTCCGGATACCGGCAGGGCTTCGTCGTGGGTGTGCTCTCCTTCGTCGGCTTCCTCGGGGGCGGCGTGCTCGGCGCCACCTTCGCGCCGAGGCTCGCCACGTCCGGGCCGCTGGCCGACTTCAACCGCACGACCGTCGCGATCGCGGCTGTGTTCCTGCTCGCCTGCATCGGGCAGGTGCTGGCGACCGTGGTGGGGAACTTCGTCCGCAAGAAGCTGGTCTGGAAACCGGTCCAGGTCGTCGACTCCTTCGCCGGCGCCGGGATCAGCGTCGTCTCCCTCCTGCTCGTCGCCTGGCTGGTCGGCACGGCGGTGGCGCGGTCCCCCTACACCACCTTGGCCTCGCAGGTCCGCCGTTCCCAGGTGCTGGCCGTCGTCGACCGGGCCGTGCCCGGCGACGCCAAGGGCCTGTTCGCCTCCTTCCGGCGGCTCATCGACGACCGGGGCTTCCCGGAGGTCTTCGGTGACCTCGTCCCCACCCGGGTCCGGCCGGTCGACCCGCCCGACCCGGCGCTGGCCCGGTCCGCGGTGGTGACCGCCGTACGCGACCGAGTCTTCAAGATCACCGGGCTGGCGAGCTCGTGCTCGAAGCGGATCGAGGGCACCGGTTTCCTGTACGCCCCCGAACGCGTCATGACCAACGCGCACGTCGTCGCGGGGGTCAGCAAGCCCGAGGTCGAGGTGGGTGGCAAGCAGTTCCGGGCCACCGTCGTCCTCTACGACCCCGACCGCGACATCGCGGTCCTCTACGTCCCGGGCCTGAACCGCAAGCCGCTCGCCTTCGCGGGTGACGCCAAGACCGGGAACAGTGCCATCGTCGTCGGCTACCCGCAGAACGGGCCGTTCCGCGCCGACGCCGCCCGCGTCCGCGGCACCCAGGATGCCAAAGGCCCCGACATCTACCAGCGCAAAACGGTGGTGCGCGAGATCTACGCGCTGCGCGCCCGTGTCCGCCCCGGCAACTCGGGCGGGCCGCTCATCTCCCCGGATGGCGGGGTCTACGGGGTGGTGTTCGCCGCGGCGGCCGACGACCCGCAGACCGGCTACGCGCTGACCGCGGATGAGGTCGCGAGCGACGCCGCCCGGGGCCGGACGGCCACCAACAAGGTCAGCTCCCAGCACTGCGACTGAGGATCAGCCCGCGCGCCCCATCAGCTGGTCGAGGGTGGCGAGGATGTGGTCGTCCTGCGCGTTCTGGTCGGCTACCACCAGCCCGCCGTCATCGTCGACGAGCTGCTCGAGCCGGGGCCTGACCCGGGGAGCCGGGATGACTGCCGGCACGACGGCGGGGCAAGGCTTTCGGGAGCGGCGGGTCGCGGCGACGACGCCGCTCGTCACGGCCACGGCGATCAGCAGACGGCGCACGGTTACCCCCCGGTGTCTCGTGCTGGGCCGACGGTAGCCCTGCAGGCCCTATCGGCACCACACGTTCCCGGATGAAATCGTCTTTTTCCGGTCAGCCCCCGAAGGCCTCGTCGAAGGCCTGCTCGAGGGTGGGGCTGGCCTCGCCGCTGAAGCCGCAGCTCGTCACGGCACCGTCGGAGGCCGTCACCAGGTAGTCCTTGTCCTTCTCGAAGCTCACGCCGTCGAGAGAGATGGACTGGGTGTCCCCGGGGGTCGTCAGCGTGACGACCTGCGCCGACCCACCGACGTACCACTTGGTGACGTCCAGCGAGACGGTCCCGTCCGCGACTGCGGTCACGGTGCCGGCGAACGCGACGGGGAAGCCCTTGAGGATCGCCACGTCAAACATGATGCAGCTCGACATGGCATTCGGGTCGGGCAGGGTGAGGGCGAGGGTCGTCTTCTTCTGAGCCGGCAGGGTGTCAGCTCCCTGGGACGTGAGGATCGCGGCGGTGACCCCAACCGCGGCGACTGCCGCGGCGGTGGTGACGACCAACAGGCGGCGGGTACGGCGCTCGGTCGGCCGTTCGGGGGACGTGAGGGTGCTTGTCATGGTGCGCTCCAGGAGGTCCTGAGCCAGTCGGCTCGTGAGGGATGCGAAGGGAACGTTGGCCTGCGGGTCCAGTCGGGCGAGCCTGGTGCGCAGCTCGTCGTCGTTCATCGCGGTGCCTCCTGTCCCTGTCGACCTGGTTCCTGTCCGGAGGGGGGTGGTTCCTTTCGGGCCAGTTGCTTGCGGAGTTTGGCCGTGCTGCGGTGCAGGCGGATGCTGGCGGCATTGGGCGAGATGCCCAGCACCACCGCGATCTCCCGGGGCGGCAGCTGCTCCCAGGCCCACAGCCGCAGCACCTCCCGGTCGGCAGCCGGCAAGGCGGCGAAAGCCTCCGCCAGGGCGGGGTCCTCCTCGGGTGGCGGCGCGGGTGGTTCCAGGGCGAGCCGGCGGACCAGCTTCCAGCGCCGCTCGACGGAGCGACGGTGGTTCTGCAGGCACCCCCGCGCGACGCCGTACGCCCAGGGCAGCGGCGCCTCCGGCGGGACGTCATCGAGCCGCCGCCACAGCACCAGCAGGGTGTCGGAAAGAACGTCCTCGCTGTCCGACGTGCGGCGACGCAGGAAGTGCTGCAAGGGCGCATAGACCTCCCCCAGGAGGTCGGTGAAACGTTGTTCCCTCGTCAGGTCCACGCCTGCATTGTGTCCGGCATCGACCTGTTCCTGTCGCGATGCGTGGTCAGCGGTGTGTCTCGTCACAGCGCGCCGCCTCGACGCCGTGCTTGCTGGGTGCTTACGATTGCAAGCACCGGTACCGAACGTTCGAGACAGGAGGTGTGCCGTGACCGTCCCCCCGCACGGAACGCCGCCCTCGCACGGAACACCGCCTGGGCACGGAACGCCGCCCTCGCACGGGAAGCAGCCGCCCCTTGCGGGGAGCCCGGTCCGCACCCGGGTGACCCTGCGGATCGCCGCCAACCCGACGAGCACCGCGCTGCTCCTGGCCGCCCCCACCGCCGTGGAGCTGTGGCCCGGCGTCCGCCGGATCGCCGACGTCAGCGGCCGGGTGGTGGTCGAGACCGACCTGACCCCAGACCGGGCGGTCGCCGCCAGCGTCCGGGCGTTGCCCCCGCAACGCACCCCGACGTCCTACGTCACCCGCTTCGACTGGGCCGGGCCGGGGCTGCCGGCGACCACCGGAGAGCTGACGCTCGGTTATGCCCCCAGCGCCGACGGCGGCGTCGGCACCCTTGCCAGCCTGGTCCTCGTCAGCTCCGGCTTCGAGGGCAGCGCCGTCGACGAGCAGACCCTCACGCAGATGGCCCACACCTTCTTGGCCAACCTGGCCCGCGCCGCCGAACGCAGGAACCGCGCCGCCTGATTTCCGGACCAGCCAGTTCGACCCCCGGGCCGCAGTCCGATCCCCGGACCTCCGGAACTCAGGACCGCCCCGGCACAGCGGGGGTGACTTCTCGGAGAATAAGTCCGTGTGAGCTGGCCTGGCGACCGAGCAGAGAGACACCTACCCTCTGCTCACGTTGGCCCACTCTTGGGCCCCCGTTGGTTCGTCGGTGGTCATGCCGCTTGGGTTTCGGTGGCGGACGGTGTTCCGAGGAGCCGGTCGAGGCACGAGCTCACGGACAGAGCCACGAGTCCCTTCAGACCACCCATCCACCACCCGACTCGCGAAGTAGAAAGGCTTGTCTCAAGCTGTATCCACAGATTTTGACAGAGCCTCCATTTTGTCGAAGTTGGAATATAGGTTTGGGTGATGGATCTCTTCACCTCGGTGCGTAAGGCGGGCGCTCTCGACCGCCTGGCTGAGCTCGAGGAACAGGACGCCCAGCTGTTCGCGGCCCGCGCACAGGCCCTGGTCGATGTCGAGGACGTC